>JAPOPA010000248.1 GCA_026713145.1 Chloroflexota bacterium | reverse complement strand
TGGGACAGTCCTGTGCTGGACGTGGTGGCGGCGGGCGTGCTAATCCTCAAGGGAGCGTACCTCGGGTGGGACCGGCTCAACACTCCCCCTCTCTTCCAGATGGCCATCAGCGCCGGAGGATCGCAGATGACGATGAACGTCCACCGGTCGGTGGACCCGGAGCTTGTCTACGCGTTCACCAACCGGCTGTTCGAGACCAAGACAAGAGGCGGCCGCTCGGACGATGAAGACGACGATCCATCCTCCCGCGCGACCTACTTCGCGCCGGGGTAGAGCCAACCTCTCAGGACAGCGTCAGTACAGGCTCCCGCTCTGCCATCGCCGGAACCACAGCGTCAGCAGGGCGAACACCCCCAGGATGATGACGGCTCCTACGAAATCCTCGGCCAATGCCGCGTTCTTCGCATCGCCGAGCAGCGGCCTGATGGCCAAGGAAGCGGCCACGCCCACAAGTATCAGGAACGGTGCCGTCAGACCGAGCGGCACGTACTTGAAGCGACCCACCCGAACCGCCCTGAAGAACGTGGCGTCCAAAGTCGCCAGCAACAAGGCGAACAGGTAAGTGACTCCGCCCACCGTCCCCAGTTGGCCGAATGCGACGGGGACCAAGGCGTTCGCGATGAGGAGTCCGAAGATGAGGTAGAGGAACCTCAGAAGTCGTGCCGGTTCACGCCAGGCTGACCGCCATGCGGTACGAGTCTTCTTCCAACGCCACGCCAGGAGCTTGCCGAGCAGCTTGAAGGGGAACAGAACGACGCTTGCAAGGAGTGAACGCATTGTCGTCATTATAGAGGGGTGTCACGTCTGTGGATTCCCGCTTGTGTGGGAATGGCGGAAGGGGACGTGGGGCTGACGAGACCGGGCAGGGGTTACCCTTGGGAGAAAACCCCCTACCCCAACCGCAGGGTGGGCACCACGTCGAGGTCCCAGCCGTACTGGGGAGCGTCTTTGAGATGATGCCAGGCTGCCGCGCCGATCATTGCTCCGTTGTCGGTGCAGAGACCCGGTCGCGGGACGATGACGGGCACGGGCGAGCGGGCGAGTGCCTCCTTGCGGAGGAGACTGTTGGCGGCGACACCCCCTCCCAGCACGATTCCGGCTACCCGGTACTCCTTCGCTGCTGCCACGCAGCGGGTGACGATGCTGTCCACGACAGCCTCCTGGAACGCTGCCGCGACCCCGGCCAGCTCCGATTCGTCGATGTCGTCCTCACCGGGCGGGTACCAGCCCTTTTCCTGCGCGCGGTGGAGCATGGCAGTCTTGAGTCCGCTGAAGCTGAAGTCGAGCGAGTTCTTGACGTTGGGACGGGGAAACCGCTTCTCGGGCCCGTGCGGGCGCTCGGACATCTTCTGGATCTCGGGTCCGCCGGGGAATCCAAGTCCGAGGACGCGCGCGGCCTTGTCGAACGCCTCACCCGCCGCGTCGTCGCGCGTCTGCCCCACGAGCTCGTAGCGGCCATGATCGCGCATGAGCACGAGGTCGGTGTGTCCGCCCGACGCGATCAGGCAGAGCAGGGGGAATCCCGGATCGTTGGCGGGATCGGGGACATCCTCCAGCCATGCGGCGTAGATGTGACCTTCGAGGTGGTTGATGCCCACCAGCGGGGTCTCCTCGGCGAGGGCCAGACCCTTTGCGGCGTTCACTCCGACGAGGAGCGCCCCCGCGAGACCCGGGCCGAAGGTGACGGCGATGCCGTCGAGGTCGCGCAGCTCCATCGAAGCCTTGTCCATGGCCTCTCTGATCACGGCGTTGAACGTGAGCATGTGCTGGCGCGAGGCAAGTTCCGGCACGATGCCGCCGTACTGGGCGTGCATGTCGATCTGTGTCGCGACGACGTTCGAGTGAATCGTCCGCCCGTCCTCGATGACGGCGGCGGCCGTCTCGTCGCAGGATGTCTCGATGCCGAGGATCTTCATGTTAGCTAAGTCGACAGCCGGCCCTATCGGTTGAGTACGTCGGCCAGTCGCGCGATGCCCTCGCGAATCTCGTCGGGCTTATTGTACCCGTAGCACAGGCGGGCGTAGTTCCTCGCCGATACCCCGTCAGGAGAGAATATGGGACCGGCCTGGTAGCCGACCTCAGCCTCCCACGCGGCGTCCTGCGCGTCAACGAAACCCCCCCCCTCGGGAAGTTCCAGCCACACATAGAGGCCCCCGTCGGGCCTGCTCCACGTGGCCTCCGAGCCGAAGTTCTCCCCCAAGGCGGAGAGCATGGCGTCGCGCTTCACACGCTGGACGCCATTGATCTTCCGAATGTGGTCGTCGAGGTGCCGCTCGGCAAACCGGTGGATGGCCCACGAGGCGAACTGGTTGACGCCGCCGCCGCTCTTGATGGGCCTGAGCCGCAGCAGCATCTCCTCGGAGGCTACGACGTAACCGAGCCTCATGCCCGGGCCGGTGATCTTCGAGAACGAGCCGACGTAGCTCACCACGCCGTCTTCGTCCAGCGATGCGATGGAGGGCACATTCTCGCCCTCGATGCGTAGGTCGACGTAGCAGTCGTCCTCGATGATGGCGACGCCCTGCCTGCGGGCCACATCGAGCATGGCCTGCCGTCGCTCCAGCGTCATCGTCCACCCCTGGGGATTCTGGAACGTCGGGATGGTGTAAATGAGCTTGGGTCGGCTGCCCTCGTTCCTCTCATGGACGATGGCGGACTCTAGCGCGTCGGGCAGCATTCCGTCGTCATCGCAGTCGATGCCGCGAACGTCCGCCTGAAAACGCTGGAGCTGCCGAAGGGTCCCGCTGTATACGTAGTCCTCGGTGAAGACCACGTCGCCGGGGTCGATCAGGGCCTCGATGAGGATATGGTTCGGCTGGCTTGAGCCGTCGGCCAGGAGAATATTGTCAGGTTCGGTCTCGATGCCGCGGTCGCGCGCCAGCTTGCCGGCGACGTACTCGCGAAGGGGCGGATAGCCCTGGTCGTGCGGGTAGATGGCGAGCTCGCGACCCTCCTCCGCAACAGCGTCCCTGAGGCACTCGGCGAGCGCCTCCGTGGGAACCGTCTCGGGGTCGGGATAGGCGATCGCGAAGTCGTACTTCGCGCGGTTGATGACCCGCGCCGGCGTGGGCTCCGGCACGCGTGACGAGAACAGGGTCTCAAGGTTGAATCCGCCAGCTTCCGTCATCGACACTCTCCTATGGCCGCTAGAGTTTCGATCTCAAAGGGTATCCTAAATTCGGGGAGGCGTGCACGGCATGGATGGGGAGGAACCGATTGTTGCCATCCCTCTCCGTGATACCATACGGCCGACCTGCCGAGGGCACACTGAGACCGGGGGAGAGGAGCCGATTATGAGCGAAGGACTGCCCACAGCGATACTGGGCCGGACAGGCATCGAGGTCACGCGTCTAGGGTTCGGGACGGCCCTCTGGCGACCCGACCGGCACCACTGGACGGAGGAGGCCGCGTCGGAGGTCTACAACGAGGTGCTCGATCACGGCATCAACTTCCTCGACACGGCGTATGACTACATGTTCGCCGAGGAGTGGATAGGCAGGATCCTGAGCGAACGCTACGACGAGTTTCGGCTGGCTACCAAGTGCGGCTGCACCGACACCCAGCCCGACCGCAACAGCTCCGGCCACATCTGGTCGCGCTCGAACTTCCTGAGCAACATCGATGGGAGCCTCGAACGGCTGGGCCGCGATAGCGTGGACATCATCCAGCCGCACAACCCCACCGTTGCCGAGGTCGAGGACGGCGAACTCGTCGACGCCATGAGGGAGATGCGCGACTCCGGCAAGGTGCGACACCTCGGCATCTCGACGACCCTTCCGTACCTGCCGACCTTCCTCGACTGGGACGTGTTCGACACGATGCAGATCCCCTACTCCGCGCTGGAACGGGAGCACGAGGACTGGATCACCAAGGCCGCCGAGGCGGGCGTGGGCATCATCATCCGTGGCGGCGTGGCCCAGGGCGAGAAGTCGTCCGGGGACGGCGCCGGGACGTGGGGCCAGTTCGAGCGGGCAGGTCTGGACGAGCTGCTCGAACCGGAAGAGAGCCGCTCGGCGTTCGTGCTCCGCTTCACGCTCTCGCACCCGCACGCCCACTCCATCATCGTCGGCACGACTCGTGTGGAACACCTCCGCGAGAACGTGGAAGCCGTCATGCGCGGCCCCCTCTCGGAGGACGTATACGCCGAGGCTAAGCGCCGGCTCGACGCCATCGGCCAGACCCCGGTCCCAACAGGCGACGACGAGTGATGAGCATTCGCAGACCACCTATAGACCGTTCGCGGTGACCCTGTCGAACGGGGAACCACCCTGGGGTAAGCTCACAAGTAACTGCAGAAACCCCCTCTCTGTATCTCTCCCTCGGCGGGGGAGAGATAAAAGGTGATTGCATGGCACTTACTAACACCCAGGCATGGCCCCGCGCGCGGGGCGTAACGATGCTGAGGGTTAACGGGAACAACGCTCGGCAGAAGTCACTTAAATTGCCAGGACTGGGGAGTTTCCAAACGGTTAGCCCCACAGGAGGAGGCCACTATGAAGATCGACATAATTGGTTCGGGCACTCCGTCACCGGCGTCCGAGAGGTTTGGGTCCTGCTACGTCGTGAACGTCGGGGGTGAGAGGCTGATGTTCGACTGCGGGCCCGCGTCCACGCACAAGCTGGTGAAGATGGGAATACCGCTAACCGAGATCGAGAACCTCTTTTTCACGCACCACCACTTCGACCACGATGTCGATTACCCGTGCTTCATACTCAGTCGCTGGAACCTCTTCACGGGCGGCGAACGCGACCTGCAGGTGTACGGCCCCAACCTGACGGAGAGGATCACGCATCGCATCATGGACGAGCAAGAGGGCGCGTTCGCCCACGACTGGATCGCCAGGATCAACCACCCGCTGAGCTTGAACGCCTTCACGTCGCGGGGCGGCGTGCTACCCCGTCCGGCTCCTGTCGTGGTCGCGAAGGATGTCGGCCCGGGGAAGATCGTCGACGGCCCGGACTGGGAGGTGAGCGCAGCGCCCGCCGAGCACGTGGAGCCGTGGCTGGACTCTCTCGCCTACCGCATCGACAGCGACGAAGGCAGCGTCGTTGTCACAGGGGACACGAGGCCGTGCGACAGCGTCGTTGAGCTCGCCAGGGACGTGGACACGATGGTCTGCCTCTGCACGTACATTGAGGACGATGCGGAAGGTACACCGGAGGAAGAGTACATGTGCGGGAGCGAGACGGCGGCAAAGATGGCCCAGGACGCGGGCGCCAAGCGACTCGTCATCGTGCACCAGACCGATGCCATGGACGCTCCCGGCGAGACCGAGCGGGCCCTCCGCGACATTTCCCGTCACTACGACGGCGAGATCGTCTGGGGCCGCGAACTCATGAGCGTGGACGTGTAGCGAGGCTTTGGACCTGTGTGGGACAATTGAGATATGGACGAGCGTCTCACGGTAGGACGAGTGTTGCGTGCGCTGCTAAGCGCAATCTTCACCACGGCCGCGACCGCCGCCGTGTTCCTGCCCACGCTGGGACCCCTGCTGGACCACCACTACGCCGAGCGCCTGCCCAATCACACGCACCTGTACTTCGGGACAGGCGGGCCCGACCACGTGCACCCCTTCGAGGTGCAGGACCACTTCCACTACCATCCATTCGAAGCACCGATGGACGGCATCGTCTACCTGGCTTCCTACGACGGCAGCAGCCCGGTAATGATCGACGCGACGGTGCACGCTATCCATCAGTCGCCGCCCTTCGTCGGACCGGACGACGATCCGTCAGGCTACGGACTCTCCCCCGATTCCCCCGTTCCCAACGACGCGATTCTCGCAGTTCCGAAGAGACCTCCTCGCGCCTAGCTCCTTTTCTCTACATCGACCTTGATCGTTCCGGTCGGACTTCCCGCGTGGCATCGCCTCGTGGCCCGTTCACCGGGGCGGCGTCAGTTCGTGAAAGGAGCAATCATGCAGTTCGTATACAACAAGAGATTCTGGCTCGCGTCAGCAGTCGCCGCCGTGCTGAGCCTGGCGGTTGGCACGGTACTCGCCCATGAGGGGCGTGAGGTTGGCGACTACAGCATCAACATCGGATGGATTGTGGAACCGGCATACGAGGGATTCATGAACGGTGTGGAGGTCCGCATCGCCAGGGTAGCTGAAGGTGAAGGTGACCACGGCGAGTCTACGACGATGAGTGAGGGCGATGACTCGGGAGGTACCATGATGATGGCCGGAGACCATCACGACGACTCCACGGGCGTGACCGGCCTGGAGAAGACCCTGCAGGTTGAGGTGATCTATGTTCCCACGGGGGCCTCGAGGGTCGTCAATCTGACAGCGGACGCGGCCGAAAAGGGCCGCTACACGGCGCCCATGTTGCCGACGACGCCCGGGGTATACGAGTTCCGCGTCTTCGGCGCGATTGAGGGTTTGCAGGTCGACGAGACGTTCGCCTCATATGGCGGCGGCGGCGGATTCGACGATATCCGGCCGCTTGCGGCGCTCCAGTTCCCGGAGGAGCTTCCATCGACGCGGGAACTCGAGAGTGCCGTTCGGGGCGCCATCAGCACGGCGGAGCAGGCGCAGGACGCCGCCGAAGAGGGATCCGACGTGCTGCCCATCGTGGCGCTGGCGCTCGGCCTGGCAGGGGCGGTGCTCGGGGTCGTAGGGCTGGTCGTGGGATTGCGGAGCCGGTGACGAGTCTTCTCGTGAGGGACTCCGGAAAATGCCCTTAAGCAAAAACGGGTGGCTCCCAGGGAGCCACCCGTTCCTAATCCTCGGGCTGATTTGAACCTAAGACGCCTTGGCGGCGGGAGCCGCTTCGGGGGCTTCTTCTTCGACGTCAGCGCTTGCCATCTCCGGTTCGGGTTCCGCGTCGGCACCGTTAGCACCATTAGCGCCGTTGGCGCTTGCCATCTCCGGCTCGACCGGAGGCGCCGGGGGCTCCATGCCCATCCGCTCGCGGACGACCTCGACCGCCGGCGCCACCTGGTGACGCAGGTTGTCGATTGCGGGCGTGATGTTGTGGGAAATCTGATCTGCGATGTCCTCGGCCCGATGCTTCCACTCGTCGCTGTGCTCTGCTATTCCTGCCCGCGTCTCCGCGCCGGACTTGGGGGCCAGCAGCAGACCTAGGGCCGCGCCGACCAGTCCGCCCAGCAGGAACCCTGAAACAAATGCCATTCCACTATCGTTGTCAGCCATGATATGTACCCTCCTTATATTGAACTGAATTCACGAATCCGCGCGAGATCGTCGCAGTAGAAAAGATAGGACATTCCCAATCCCTGATGCCACACCTCCGCCCGAGGATGACGACTCTGCGAACCGCTCCGATATCGCGTCCGCCACTTCCTTCGTGCTCTTTAGCGTGCTGTCCACCGAATCGAGTACGCTGGACAGCTTTCTGAAGACCACAAAGAGAGCGACGCCGGTAAAGACCAAGACGAAGATAAGAAGAATGTCACGGATGATTCCAGTGACATAAGCCGTGTCTTCCAGCAACTCACACCCCTCCTTCGCCCCGACACTACGTTAAGTTTAGCACGTAGATCGAACCTGTGTAAACGACTTTAGGTGTCGAATGAAAGGCAATTACGCTGCGCAATCGGTAGCAGGACTCCGGTCTCGATGAAGACTGGCGTCGATTGGGAAAATCGAATGGGCTATAGTATCGTTAAGGTGAATGAGGGGGACGCGGGCAGTGCTGCCTGCGTTTTGTTTTGCAAGGAGGTGACCGCCTATGAAGTATAGGACGGTCATCTGCGTTATGTTGGCAGTTGTGGGAGTAGCGCTGGCCTGCTCCGTGATCACAGATCGAGACGAGCAGGCGGTGCCCGCCACCGCGCAACCCGTTGCGACCATGGTTCCACCTGAACTGCGTGACGTGGAGATCCAGACAGAGCCGATAGAGTACAGTTGGGAAGAGGCTGGGGACAGCGCGACAGAGGCATCAACACATACGGAAGAACCCCGTCCTCTGTCGCTGAGCGAGCGCATCCTGCGATCCGATGTGATCGCAAGGGCAAGATTGACCTCAGTAGCCCCCTCTTCGTGGTGGTACTACTACGGTCAGCGGAAGGCATACGCCCCAGCGGTCGCCTTCACGTTCGACATGAAGGAAGCCCTGTACGGAAGCCCCGGCGAGACTGTCGTGGTAGGTCTCTTGCTATCCAAGCCCTGGGAAAACAATGTCCCCGCCGCGCCCTACAAGACAGAAGCCAAGGCCCTGGAAGTAAGCAGAGTTTGGAATGAAACCCGGCGCGTCACCGACTGGGACGAGCGCGACACGATCATATTCCTGTCGCTGGCATCCAACGTCTCTGAGTCTTGGAAGGACGGAGTCCCTTCGACTGTCCAGTATGTCTTCGTCTCGGAGCGGTCAATCGGGGGGAATGCCAGAATGAGCGAGGATGAGTACACCATCCACAGCACGAAGAATCAGGTGTGGCTCCCTGCGGTCTCGGTAGGAGAGGCTGGGAGTCAAACGTTCTACCTTGACGACCCGAAAATCGTGAATCTCCCTGCGACGAAATCGCTGGTAGACCTGAAGGCCGACATCACGACCGAGACCGCCAAGGTCGACAGCTCGATACCCGGCCACAAAGAGTGCCTGTTAGCCAAAGAGCAAGATGAACGCGACGGCAGGCCGACGTATCCGCCTGCGTTTTGGAGCCAAGTCGACGTGTCCATTCCTTCAGGATCGCCGACCAACACCCCACTCATGGGAGAGAGGAGTAGAGCTAAGGACGGATACCCCACCCACTTCCTAGAAGGGCCTGACTCCGATTGGTTCACGACGAAACAGAGCGATACAGACACGAATGCCTTAAACGGCTTCTCTCACAGTTACTACACTACGCGGCCTCTGCCCGCGCGGGTGTATGAGTTCCACACGAACATCCAGAAGCACCGCATGAAGCCCTGCAACTACATCCCGCCGTACCGCGTCAAGTGGCTCGTAAAAGTCGAGTCACCGGAGGGCACGTTGCACGAGCTATTCTTCGACCCGGTGACCGTCGGCCCGGCAACCGCCGCCGACTCCACCAACGGCGTGCTAAAGCCCACGTCTTTCACCGACGCCAACGGCGCGTCTGTGAGTATCGAGGGCATTTCATATGAGTCCAGCTCGGTGAAGGTGAAGGTCAGTCCGTATACAGGGCTTACGGGTCACAGGCTGTACTTCATCGAGTTGGACGGTACTGTATCGCTCTCCCTACAGGTCGACGAAGCGACGGTCGATGCGGCGAATGGGACCCTGAGATGGGCGGTGGAGGAACAGCCGTGGCATGACGGCGACAAGCTGATGGTGCGGATACGGGAGGCGCGTTAGCCATGCCCACCCATACCGGGTGGCATTCAGAATGGTGCAAAGGGGGTTGCTCTAATGACGACAAATTTCGAGTGGGAGACCCGTGAGCTCGGGACACATGACGCGAGTCGCTCGCTAGCCCGAATCGTGAATGACCTCAACACGACGCCGGGAGTAGTATCGGTGCGGCGCTATGGTAAGCCCGTCCTGGCCATAATGAACTGGGACGACTACGAGAGTCTCATTGAGACGTTGGAGATCGTAAGGGACACTGAGGCCATGGAGTCGTTTCGTCGCGCCGTGAAGCAGTTCGAGGCAGGCGAGGGCCGGGACTTCGAGGAGTTTGCCGCCGAATTGGGCCTGTAGAGACCATTCGGCTTCGTGTCGATTTTCCCTTCGACAGGCTCAGGACGAGCGTATTTTGAGGCCGTCTGTTAACCCGCCGCAGGCATCGACTTCGGAAGCGTGAAGCTGAATACGCTGCCTCTACCCGGTTCGCTCTCGACCCAGATGCGGCCTCCGTGCGCCTCGATGATGCCCTTGGCGATGCTGAGGCCTATGCCCGCGCCCCCGGAGTCGCGGTGCCGTGCGGGGTCTGCCCGATAGGCGCGTTCGAAGATCTTGGGCAGGTCGCGTTGCCGGATGCCCTCTCCCGTGTCCGCCACCTGCACGTGGACTTCCTCCCCGGCGTCGACTGCGCGGATGGAGATGGAGCCGTCGGGGGGAGTGTAGCGGATGGAGTTCTGCACGAGGTTGTAAAGCACGCGCTGGACACGCTGGGAGTCCATGGAGACGGGGGAGATGTCCTCTGCGACCTCGCCTTCCAGCCGCAGCCTACGGTTGTTGGCCTGTGCCGCCATGCTTTCGAGGGTGTCGGATATGAGGTCCTGGATGGACGACGACTCGATGTGGAGAGCCAGGATGCCCGCGTCGATCTGCGAGAGCTCGAACAGGTCTCCTATGAGGCCGCTGAGGTTCTCGACCTCCGACTGGATGGTCGCGAGATAGCGGGCCTTGGTGTCCTCGTCGGTGACAACGCCGTCGTTGATGCTCTCGATCATGGCGCGGATGGAGGCGAGTGGGGTACGGAGGTCGTGGGAGACCGCGCCGAAGAGGTCCTTGCGGGCGTTTTCGAGGTCACGTTCGCGCTCGAAGCTGCCCTGGAGCCGCTCGACCATGTCGTTGAAGGCGGCAGCAAGCTCGCCGACCTCGTCGTTGGACTCGACGGGCACCCTCGTATCGAGACTCCCGGTGTTTATCTCGCGAACGGCGCTGACGAACCCTTCCATCACTCGCGCGGTCGGCACGGATGAGGCGTATGCCACGAAGATGGATATGCCGACCGAGAAGACGGTGAGCACGACGAGAAGGTAGAAATCGTGCTGAGAGAAGAACATGAGCACGGCGACGAATCCGATGTTGGCGAGGGAGAGCGCCATAACGAGAACGGAAATGAGGATGAGACGGCTGCGGATCGAGCGTGCCCAGTACGGCAGTCCGAACTGGGAGAAGGCCACGCCGAGGCCGACAGTGATCCCGCCGGAGAGGAGCAGGAATAGGCCGAGATCGATCAGATCGCCCGCGGGCGGGTCGAGGAGCACGACAGTGGCCGCGAGTACGACTGCCAGAAGTATCAGCAGTGTTGCCGCCGCCTGCATGGAGTGTTTTGCGAGTGCGGCCATCATTCTGCCTCGAATTTGTAACCGACGCCCCAGACCGTCTTGATGTATCTCGGCTTGAGGGGGTCGGACTCCAGCTTCGCCCGGAGACGTCGGATGTGGACGGTGACGGTCGAGTAGTCTGCAGCGTACGAGTAGTCCCAGACCTGGTCCATGAGCTGCGTCCTCGTGAAGACATGGTTGGGGTGAGCAGCCAGGAAGAAGAGGAGGTCGAACTCCTTGGCGGTGAGCGTAACCCTGCGCGGGCCGTCGGTCACCTCCCTGGTGTCGGGGTTGATTTCCAATGAGCCGAACTTGAGCGTCGAGCCGGTTCCCGTTCCCGGACTAGCCTGGGCCCGACGCAGGACGGACTTGACTCGCGCCACGAGCTCTCGAGGGCTGAAGGGCTTGACCATGTAGTCGTCGGCACCCATTTCAAGGCCGACGATGCGGTCCGTCTCCTCGCCGCGGGCGGTGAGCATGATGATCGGCACGTCGGAGTTCTTACGGAGGATGCGGCAGACCTCGAGTCCGTCGAGGACGGGGAGCATGAGGTCGAGGACGACAAGGTGGGGGTCCCAGTCCTGGGCGACCTTGAGGGCGTCGGCCCCGTCGGACGCGATTGCGGCGTCGTAGCCTTCGAGCTTGAGGTAGCGCTCGACGACCTCGGTCACAACGCGTTCGTCGTCTACGATGAGAATTCGGGTCGCCATGGTGTCGTCGCGCCGGTTACTCGCACCCTGGGAGTGTGATGTTGTTCCCAGTATACGCGAGTCGGCGGGAGCAGTCGCGGGCTGTGGTGTGGTCATGGATTGTTCCCGGCTGTTGGTTGCATTTCATAGTAGGGGGTAAAGGTTTCCGGCTCATTACGTACCTTACAGAACTGTTAACGATTGGGTTGCAGGCACGGCGTCGAGGTGAGGCGGCCTATGTACCCTGGCATTCGGAGACGGTTGTATAACCTGTGAGGCTCTACAAACCGCATCACCTAACCTATTCCCCATCGCGTAGAATGGACGGCCACAAGTCGGATTCGCGAGGAGGGAGAAATGTCGCGAGCACCTGATTACGGGATCATCTACAACTGGGACGGCGCGCCGCACGGTCACCACGAGGTTCCACAGACGATGGAGCAGTTTCTCGGCTCGATGTACGCGCCGCTGGCGGACACGCAGGTGGGAGCGCATTTCTGGTGCATAGGAGAGCACGTGGCGCGGTACCGGAGCGCGGTGCAGGAGACCACGGGGGAGCACGTGGGCAGGGAGTACCACAGCGTCCACGCATACACGTTCAGTGAGAACGTTCTCGGCATGATCGAACGCGGGGAAGACCCGCAGGCCGCGGCGATCGAAAGGGGCCGCGAGCTTGGAATGCACGTGTACGCCTCGGTGCGCATGAACGACAACCACTTTGCCGGGCTTCAGGTGGAAGATCTGCCGACGGCGCGGCATGGCTCTATTACGCAGATGCGTCGCGACCATCCCGAATGGGTGCTCGGAGACGGAGCGCAGTCGGACTGGTTCGCGCTGTCATGGAACATGGCCGTTCCGGAGGTGCGGAGACACAGGTTCGAGCATGTGAAGGAACTCTGCGAGCGTTGGGACTGGGACGGGGTGGAACTCGACTGGCAGCGTCATGGATACCACCTGGACAAGGACTACGGGTACAAGCTGCGGTATGCCCTGACCGATCTGCAGCGTTCGATTCGGCAGGCAACCGACCGCATTGCAGAGGAGCGCGGCAGGCCGTTCTACGTCGCGGCGAGGGTGTCGGGCACGCTGGAGATGTGCAAGCGGATCGGGTACGACATCGAGACGTGGGTCGATGAGGGCCTTGTGGATATCCTCATACCAGCGGCAAGCTCAGGGACCGATCCGCTGCTGGACATCGAGGGGTTCAAGCGGCTGACGGAGGGCACCGATATAGCGGTTTACGGATGCATCTACGGCGCGACGGATGGCCCGCACGTCGGGCCGGAGGACGAGGACTCGAAGAGGGACCTGGTGCTGGGCGGCGTCGCAAGCCGGCATTACTCTCACGGCGCGGACGGAATCTACGTCTTCAACTTCCACTCGGACAGAGAGTACCAGAGAAGGCTACTGACGACGATGGGTTCTCCCGACACGCTCCAAGGCGCAAGCAAGATCTACGCGGCGACGCACAAGATTTCGCGCGTGACGGGAGAGTGGCGTGGGGCCGAGGTGAACGACCGCATCTATGCCGAAGTTCCGACACCGTTGGTCGAGACGATGAGCGGGGACGGGCCGACGGTGGCGTTGACGGTCGGCGACGATTTTGAGGCCGTTCCGCCGGAGAGTATTCGTCTGCGCGTTCGACTGGAGGAATGGGTCGTGGGCGACGAGGTCGAGGTAATGTGGGACGGCGATTTGCTGCCCGAGGGGCATATCGAATACACGGACGTGAGGTCATACACGGGAGACAGGGTGTCCGGCGTGGTGTGGCAGTCGTATGCGCTTGAGGCCGGCGAGGTCTCGACGGGGCGGCACAAGGTCAAGGTTGTTCTGCGGCATAGGAATCCGCACATCATCCCGGACATGACGCTGACGGACGTTGAGCTGGTGGTGAGGTACGGGGAGGGGTGATGCTTTGGGGGTGTGAACGTACGCCAAAGCATCTCCCCCAGTGAACCTTTATTGGGTTGCTTTCCTATCGTTGTGTGCCTCAATAAGAAACACGATGTTCGAAGCAGTAAGGTTGAGGACATATGACGTGAGGTAATCCGGGACGTCCATGACCTGACTACCCTGACCGTGCCCACCTTTTCTGTTTCGTAAGGTTGATACAGCATCAGATAGGACGTTTCGCAGTCCACTAAAGTGGCTCTGTAACTCTGAAGAAACGAGGGATTTGTCAAACATTACGTCTATTAGTTTCTTTGCCGTATAAACCTTGTCATAACTCCAACCACTCTGGTCACATATTGCCTTCATGGTGCTCTCAAATGAATTCGATGCTTGCGTTATCGCTTCTTTGAAATCTCTCGCTCTGTAGTGCTTGTGTGCCTGCAGGAATTCCTGTAGGGGACCCTCGAATCCCGGGGTTGAAAGTAGGAATATAGCAGGTTCTACAGCATTGGAATGTAGATACTCGGAATCCATCTGTACGATTTGACCAGCATGATATTGATATCCAAGATGATGCTCAAGAAATCGCTGATTGAGTTCGTCTATTGCCTTTTCTGCCTTCTTTCTTCCGGCTATGTGTTCCACGTTTGATTCGATAGAACGGAACGAAAGCTCTATTAAGCTTAAGACTGCGTCAACGTCATCCTCATTCAATAAGAATGTTACACATGAATTGTAGCTGTTCCTGTCATCTCCCAAGTCGAATAGTCCCAATTCCCTAGCCAATGGGTCATGAATGGCAATCCAATCGGTTATGACGGAATCATTAAGATAGGCATATGGCTCTTCCGGATGAGGAATCGGCTCTCCGATGGCCTCTTTCCAAATATATACAACTTGAACTCGAAACTGTTGAGGCAACTGATCATACTGGAAGGCAATTGACTGACCAGCCATAGCAGCCTTTTGCTTTCGTCTCTTATACGTTTCAAATATGGTCACATCTAACCTCCTCGTAGATTTCACTCGGTGCTACCAAGGCTCGCGGCCGAATCGTCGCTGCACCTATGTAACGCTGTCACGAGACAGGAAGCAGATATCGTACACAATCTTGGTAGACTCGTGCTCACAAAGTAATCATGTGGTGTGACTTCCTAGTTCAGAGATTCTCGGAAATGCAGTGGTGACTTGTGACAGCCTCGAAAGCTTATCGGGCGGTCAGTCAAAACATAAGGAACCGAGAGCACCCTAGTTAAAGCCTCGAATGAGGACGACCCCGGTCATAAGGGCGGCGATGCCGAGTAGGCGGATGTAGTCGGCGCGGATGATGTTGCCGCCGAACGCTCCTATATGATCGAGGAGGACGGCAGCGGTCAGCTGACCGGCGATGGCGGCGGAGATGAAGAGTCCGACGCCGAGGCGGGGCGCGAGGAAGCCCGCGCCTACGAGGAAGGGTATCGGCATGAGTCCGGTGAGGACGTAGTACCACTCCAGGTCCCTGGCGGAGAAGGCCAGCGCGACGGTTGCGGCGATTGCGAAGGCAATCATGATGTACGGGCGGTCGAACGGCGGGGGGAGGCCGATGGATGAGGAGGCGGTACGGAAAATTACGAATGAGGCGAGGCCGACGACCGTTGCGAGGAGGGATATCCACACTGCGGCCGCGGGGGTGCGCGCCGTGCCGATGGCGCCGAGCATACCCGCCTGCATGGAGATACCCGCTCCGCTGAGGATGGCGAGGGCGATGAAGAAGACCTGCGTCATGGCGACGCCCTCTCTCTCCGGTCGTCGACCAGCTTCATCTTTCGCGAGGCGGTGAAGTAGGACTCGTCCACGTAGTCGAACCGCAGGGACGCGAGCTTGCTGGTGATGAGGAACTCCAATTCAAGCTGGTCTGAGAGGACCGAGTCCTTCACGCGCTTTTCGTGGGGGCGTATTTCGTTGGGGAGGAGGACCGTGAGGGCGTCTAGAGCGTCGGTCGTGAGGACAACCTGCATGTACCCGACCTCCTCGAGCTTCCTGTAGACCGAACGGAGGAGCGAATCGTAGTGGAACTTGGAGCCTAGAATGGCGAAGCTGTCCCCTGCTCGACCGAGCACGTCGACTCGCGGGTGCGGCAGGCCGCATGGGCAGTCGCCGGGGAGAAGCACGACCTCGTCGCCGAGGGCGTACCGCACGAGGGGGACGGTCTTCTGCGCGAGGCTGGTGACCACAAGCTGCCCGTCCGATCCCCCGCGCTCGGAAGGTCCAAGCTCGAAGAAATTTCGGTCGGTGTAGAGGTGGATGCCCGCATGGGCCGAGCATTCGATACCCAGGGACGAGGTCTCCGCCGCGCCGTAGTAGCTGTATACCTCGATGTTTTGCATGGACTCCAATTCCGACCTAAGCTGGTCGGGGACGCGCTCGCCTAGGAAGACGACCTTGTTCAGGCTGCCGCGTCCTTCAGTATCGTAGAGCCGCCGGAGTGATGGCCAGCACCGCTCGAACATGGAGGGCACGGCGAAGATCGCGGTGGGGTCGAGTCGCACCAGCGTGTCGAGCGTTTGACCCTGGTCACGCCCGACGGAATAGACGTAGGACTCGTCGACACCGAGGAGGTCGAGGGCGCGGGCGAAGGAGACCATGAGGTATACGGGGTCGGTATCGAGGCAGGCGACGCGGTCGCGCGCGGTGATGCCCGCCACCCGGAACAGCTCGGCCATGAATTCATGATCGTTTTGGTCGTCCTCATACGAAATGAAACGTTTCTTGCGGGCACCTGTGGTGCCAGATGAGGTCTCCATGTCGACGATTGTGTCGACGGCCGAGAGGCTTTCTTTGCTTACTTTCGCCAGCGTGTCGGCGGAGATGAGGGGCAGGCGTTCGAGGACATGTAGAGGGTCGTCTCGGGAAAGCGCGTCGGCCCCGACCCCTGCGCTCTCAAATTGATCGCGGTAGGTCGAGAAGGTGGCGTAGGCGTACCGGAGCGCCGGCCCCAGCTTCAGCCTCGTGGCCGGGTCGGATCCATGGAGCAGCCGCGCATCGCGTATCGCGGTTGTCATTGCTCTGAGGCGCCACGAGGAGGGGTCGGAAGCCCGACACCGGACCATTTGGTCGCGGGGGAGCGCTCGATCCGCACGTCTCTCAGGGGTCGTCGCACGGAGCCCGGAGACATACCCTCCTTCAGGGCGGCCATCAGGCCGACTGCCTCCCAGTAGTTGTCGACGACGTGGAGCTGGTCGGCGGCCCATGGCAGCCGGGTGAGGTCGTTTTTCATGAGGCTGCGATTTTCGCGCACGGCGATGACCGGAATGCCCTGTTCGAGGGCGGCCAGGGTCGGCAGGCCGATGCACCCGTCAGGGATGACGAGGCAGGACACGTCTCTTGCCGTGAGGGTGTCGGATTGGGACATCTCGGCGGGCCCGGTGACAATTCTCGGTGATGCGTGCATTCCCTTGAGGACCGACTGCAGGAACGTGAGGGAAATGACCTCCGCGGCCATGCGGGGGTCTACGACGCCGGGGTCGATGTTGGCGACCTCTGTCGACTCCATCATCGGGGCGTGGGCAGAGGGCACGTTATAGAGGGTCGATATGGCATGTGTCAGCATCGCCTCGACGCCGCCCCAGGGGTTGACGAGCTCGCCCCTTGAGGAGAAGTAGCTCTCGTGGGGAATATCAACGTCGACGAGAGTTGAGAGGGCGACGGCGTCGTACTCACCTCTGTAGGTATCGAGTACATTGAACACCCGCTCCAGATCGCCAACCGTTCCCGCGGCGCGGCCTGACTGAGTGTACTCGCCGCGAACTGGCAGCGCGGGATCAAGGACGACGACACGCGGACACTTTAGTCCGTAGGTCGACCGCGCGGCGTTGACGGCGTTGACCGTTGCCCGCGCAAATCGCTCATTCGGGTGGGCGTCGATTATGACGAGTACGCGGTTCGATCTGACGGGTCGGAGGCCGATTGCGCCCATGAGGAATCGGCTCAGAAGACTGCCCTCGACGTAGAGTCCGTTTGGGGGCATCTCGTTCAGGTCGGAGGCATTGACAACGTTCGGGTGGGTGATGAGGGTATCGCAGACGGAGGCCAGCAGACGGGCGACGGGGGTTGCGTCACCGGCGTGTCCGCCTATCTCCGCACCGATGCCCGTCGGCACGATGAGCACGGCGTTGAAGGCGCTCGTGTTCTCGTCGAGTCGAGGATGGAGGTCGAACATGGAGGGGCCGGACGGAACCGTGCCTTCCAGGATCCCGATCTCATACCGGTAGCTATCCCGTGACGAACCTGTTACGGCGAACCGTATCGGCGTCTGGTCGGGACCGAGTAGGTTATCGATCATCCGGCCGATGTCAGCGAGCGAACCGATCCGTTCGTTCGTCGCGGGATGCGTGTGGTCGCGCTCGAAGAGCCTCACGGCGTGCCCTCCATTTCGACGAAGCGTCCTTCGTCGCTGAGCTCGTAAACCGAAGGAAGGGCAATGCCGTTGAAGGTGTTCGCCTTGACGAGGGTATATGCGCCGGCATTCGTGAACACGACGCGTGAGCCGACTTGCAGCGGATCGTCAAAGCGGTAATCGCCGAAGACGTCGCCCGCCAAGCAAGACATGCCCGCGAGAACGTACTCATAGGCTCCTGAGTCGCTGTGGCCAAGAACATCGGGGCAGTACTGGTACTCGAACACCTCGGGCATGTGATTCACCGTCGTATCGAGCACTGCGACCGCCTTGCCGTCGCTGTCAAATAGGTCGAGGACCGAAGCGACGATGTAGCCGCTGTCTCGCACGAAGGCCGCTCCGGGCTCGATGATAACCTCGGCTCCGTGCCGGTCTCGAATGAGACCTGCGGCTTTCTTTAGCGGATCGAGGTCCGTGCCCTCGTCGAAAAGGTAGCCGCCACCGAGATTGACCCATTTGACTTGCGATAGGAGGTGGCCGATGCGCGAGTCGAGGAGGCGGACCGTCTCAAGCAGTTCGCCGAGATTGGTCGAGTCGCAGTTGGAGTGGACGTGGAGGCCGTCGACCAGCGGGGCAATACGGTCGGCTGAGGCCGCGAGGTCGTCCAGAGAGATACCAAGCTTGGTGTGCGGGCGGCATGGATCGTACCTGTGGTCGTCGAGGAAGGAGTGTCCAGGATTTACGCGCAGGCCGATTGAGGTGCGCTCGGCGAACAGAGGGCCCCAACGTTGAAGCTGGGCGAGCGAGTTGAAGGTCGCGTAGTCGCAGATGTTCGCCAGTTCGCTGGCATCTTTAGGCGGAACCGCGACCGTGCAGAGGTGGAGTAGGCCGGAATCTCCAAGCGCGTTCCGGGCTTTCTTCGCCTCGACAAGAGAACTGACGCCGAAGCCGTCGATGAATGGGGCGAGGGCGGTCAGGACTCCTGGCACGGCGTTCGCTTTGACCGAGTAAAGGAGGGTGCAGCCGGCGCTGCGTGAGGCAGTGCGAATGCCCGACGCGGTGCGGCGCATGGCGGCGGCGGCGAAGACGAATGACGGCGTACGCGGGACCGCAAACGCGGGGTGGGTGGCCGCCTTGTTCAGTGCGGGAGCTTCTACCATTGGGCGAAGGTAGCAGGGAACGGGGGAAGCGTCAACAGTTCGCTTAGCCGCCGAGGTCGCCTAGAGAGTCGCAGACGGAGCGTCGCTGGGTCTCTTACCCTCACCTCAACCCTCTTCCAGGACGGAGGAGGGGTGCGCGAAGGGCTTCATGTCTCAGTTGACCTGAGTATTGCCCGAATCTACAATGGCAACCGGTATGAAGGAGCAGGCGTGATCAAGTCGCTGTTCGGGCGCAAGAAGAAGAAGCCCACCGGTACTACCGCCCTCGCGGAGAGCGTCAAGGACGCGGTGTTGGGCGACGTGTTCACGATCATCGGGTTTGATGTGGAGTACGACGGCGGGTACTACCTCATCGAGGCCAAGCACCGGTACGCGACCAGCTACAGCACGTGGTACGAGTTGGTGGCAGGCGACGGCGACCGCAAGCTGTGGGTGTACTGGTCGAACGACGGCGGGCAGCTCTTCACCTCGGTCACCAACGACAACGAGCCGGTTCCGCTTGAAGCCCTCAACCTCACGCGCGAGGACCTTGCCCAGGTGGACGAGGAGCACTCTCTGAGCAACTACTTCACGTATGAGGGACGCGACTTCTACTACCTCAACAGCGGAGAGGCCTTCTTCTTCGAGGGTGGGCAGGGGGACGGGATCGGGTATTATACGTGGGACCTGATGAGCTCTGACGAGAGCACGATCCTGTCTATCGACAAGTTCAGCGACCGGCCGTACGAGTGCTATTTCAGCAGCGTGGTAGCACCGGACAGTATTACGGTGTACAAGCAGTAACCGGCCTTCGACAAGCTCAGGGTGAACGGAGTATAGTGGCCATAATCACCTCGTCGGATTCGTTCTGAGGGAGAAGAACCATGGTTGATACCTTCATAGAGACTCTCGAATACTTCCCACGCGGGCTTGTGTACGTTGCGCTTGGCATAGTTGTCCTGTACATCGCCAAGTGGATTCTCGACCTCGTCACTCCGTACCACGTTGGCGATCAACTCGGCGAGAAGGACAACACGGCTCTCGGCCTGAGCATCACCGGGTATTTCCTCGGTGTGATAATCGTGTTCGTCGCGGTGTTGTACACGCCGTTCGCCTCAGGCGAAGAGTTCCAGTGGCAGTTCGACGCCGACTTCGGGTACGACGTGCTGGAGGTCTTCCTCTACTCACTCGGAGCGATAGCGGTGCTGAATCTGACGCGATTCCTGGTGGACCGCCTGGTGCTGTTCAAGTTTAACGTCGAGAAGGAGGTCATCGAGGACCAGAATGCGGGGACCGGCGCCGTAGAGTTTGCGGTCTACATAGCGGTGGCCCTTGTGATCGCGTCGTCGCTGGCCGGGTACGAGGTCTCTCCGCTTGGAGCGGTTGCGCCGAGCATTCTGGACGAGATCATCCGCTCGGTCGCCTTCTTCCTGCTAGGCATGGTCGTGCTCATTCTCTACGCGCTGTTCTACCAGGTCATCACTCCTTACGACATCCACGATGAGATCGAGAAGGACAACGTCGCCGTGGGGGTCGCCATGGCGGCGAACCTGATAGCAATCTCGATCGTGATCTTCAAGGCGGTAACGGGCGAGTTCGTCGGGTGGAGCGAGAGTCTTATCTCATTCGCCACGTTCGCCGTGATCGGGTTCGTGCTCCTCATGGTTGTCCGATGGATCATCGACCAGGCAATATTCCCGAAGGTCAAGGTCGCGGACGAGTTGGCTCGCGATCGAAACGTCGGCGTGGCGTTCGTCGTTGGTGGGATTGTGATCAGCGCGTCGCTGGTGCTCTTCTTCGCGATCTAGCAAAGGGGTGCTGCGAAGGCCATAAGCTCCATTCGTCGTGTGCCCTGCGACCGGCTCAGGGCGAACGGGTGTGAGAACTATCGGTCGATGGTCCGGCGCAACTGCGCGTCTTCGTCGGCGAAGGATGTTTCGCGGGCAAGTTGCTCCATGAACGCGAATCCGGCGTCGATGACTTCGTCGAGGTCGTTCGGGTCGATGAGCGGGCGCTCGACTACGGGCAGGAGCAACGCATCAAAGAACTCTCGGGCGTGGATGGCGGTGCGCCAATCGTCAGTCATTCGGGTGATTTCGCCGTCATAGAACTCAACGAGAAAGACGGCTCGGACGGGGCTTATGGCCTCGGCTTCGTATACGGGTAAGCGCAGGTCGATGCCCGCGCCCGTGCCGAAGCCGTACTCGCTCAACTCAGGGTCATGGTGAATGTCCCCGAAGACTTCGTAACGTTCGATCACGTTTTCGACCTCTGCCGTCATTTCTTGGATCGTCTCGTGTCCCAGCTCAGTGATCTCGAATGGTTCTGACGCGGCGGGTTGGTCTATCAGGCCTTCCTCGACGAGTGACTGCGCGATGGGCAGCAGGGCGGCATCCGCATTGTCAACGGGGTCCGGCAGAAGTGCGTAGTCAGGCGAGTCCAGGAAGTACAGGAGCACTCTTGAACGCATCCACGCCAACGCCTCCTCTTCATCGACGAAGTCACCGCGGTGGACGGCGTAGTCGATGGCTGAGAATCGCTGCTCCAGGACGAGATCGAGCACGGGCGGGGTGTCATCCTTCGTCGGGTGCTGACCTACTATTACTGAGTCGTTGAGCTTCGGCCCGAAGTTGACGTACGTCTCCACGGTGCACAGGCCTAGCTCAGCGCGGGCGAAGATTTCGACAAGTGCGTCGTACATGTCGGGAAGGTCGGGGTTCCCTTTGACGTCGAGCCGTTGAAGGAAGTTCCGTTGGAGCGAGGGATCGGTCGGAAACACCCGGCTGAGCAGTTCCCCAAGCGACAGAGACGAGATATCGGCGGGCAGGGCTATCCAGAAGGCGTCGTCGATGGGCATGTCGCCCAGGGTGATCCGAAGGATGAAATCGGAGTCTCCGACCGAAGTGGAAGAAGCGCGCCACGGAACGGGGTACGAGTCGAGCGGTTTGGCGTACTTCGGTGCGTCGTTGGGCAACGGTGTCAGCCGTTCCGGGAGGCCTTTGGACAACCTGTCAAAGGGGACGGGGCAAAGGAATCAGGAATCGGCTCCTTCAAATTCAACCCCCCACCCCTCTGGCTACAGGCCCCGTATCGAGATACGGGGTGGCGTTCCTTCGCCGATATGGCTGTTACGAAAAAGGACTGCTCCGACGGGTCGCGCCGAGGAAGGTCTGGCCGCCGCCGCCGCCGAAGAAGCCGCCGCTGCGTCCGCTGGAAAAGCCTGAACGACCGGACGACGTTCCCCAGCTGCTGCGAACACCCGTCCCGCTGCTCCTGAAGTTCCCGGACGAGCGCGCGCGCGACTGGTAGGACTGCCTTGCGGCGCTGCGATTTCGGTTGGCAGAGTCGTAGCTCGATCCGGCAAAGCTCTTCTGGTTGTTGAAGAACGAGCCGTTCCTCGACACCTGGCTCCTGTAAGCGCTTGAATTTCGGTAGACGCTCCTCTGGTTGCGAATTGGGGCAACTCGGGACGCCGGTGTAACGTATACGTATCGGGGGCCGGCAAAGGAGGAAAGAAGCAGGTAGGTGAACAGGAAGTTGCCCGTTCCCCACGTCGAGTGGTAGTACCCGTTGGCGTGGTGGCCGCGCATTTCGTGGCTCTTGTCTTCCTTCTGGGTGATAGTGAAGAGCTTTTCGTCGTTACCCTCATCTATCCTTACGTTGCCGTCGAGGTTCTCCCACCCTTCGAGGACGAACGCCGTGTCCGTCTGTTCGGCCTTGATGAGGATGACGCCATCGCCCTCGAATATCTCGTTGACGCGCTTCTCGAACTCAGTGACGCTCTCGGACTCCTTGAAGGCGTTCTGCACATCGTCGAGGTTGATCCGCCCAGCCGCGCCGTCGGTTTCGGCCCAGTCCTCGTAAGAGGGCCCGGAACTGCACGCGGCTGCCACCGGCGCGGCCACAACCGCAAGCCCCGCCGTCGACCGGATACCCAGCTTCCGCCATCGCGTAGTCATGTGGACACCTCCTGCGCGCTAGCTAGGACGCTACACCAGTATAGCCTCTACGTCATCGGCAAGCACGATCGAATCGTCATCACCCGTATCCTCGTCGACCTCGAACGTGGCCAAACGAGAGATGAAGCTGTCGGCCGCCTGCTCCATAAACTTACGGTACGCATCTTCGGCGCGAAAGACAAGCTCGGCCACCACACTGTTATGCCCAGCCATGGACAATTGAGCATTCACGATCAGGTCCTGCACGAGGTCGAGGTGCTCCGACCATAGTCCGTCGCTCACCTGTAGTGCCAAAGCTTTCGTCAGCCGAGTGTATTTTCGCGGACCTAGATTAGCCCCCGCATCACCGAACTGTGTGATTACGGCCTCGAATATCTCTTCAAGAAGGGACTCGGGGTCCAGACCGTCCAGGTCCTCTATGTCGATGCCGAAGTCGAGGCGAACGGTATCGGCCAGGTCGTCGAATCGCGAAGAGTAGTCTCCCGTTGCGGTGGCCGGAAGCAGGCGTTCCAGTAGGCGGCGGATGACGTCACGCGTCATATTCCGGCAAGATTCGTCGAACGACCGGTCATCGAGCACGGCGTTGCGCGCTGCGTAGTAGTTCAGTGTCTGCCGCTCGATAATCCGGGCGAGGTCGTACGAGACGATGCGGAGCGCCTCGGCGTCCCTCTCGATGGACGACTGTATCTGCTCGATCAGTCTTCCCGCGTTCTCAGCGTCCGGTTGAGCCAGTCGGCGGCTTGCGGTGACGAAGGGACGGTCTTCCAGCGACAGGATGAACAGCGAGGAGCCGTGCTGTCCCTGTCTCCCGCTCCGACCTCGTAGCTGTCGGTCGACGCGGGCGGCTTCGTTCATCTCGGTTCCGATTACGTGGAGGCCGAGTCCGAACTCCATCGAGGTCTCGTCTCCGGCTCCCTCGATCAAGAGGGCGGTCTCCGCGACGTGAAAGGGGAGACCGAGGCTCTCGGTTCGCGCGGCAAGTGTGTCGGCAACATCGCCGTGACCGCAGTCCACGCGAATGGGGCGTCGCTCCGTCAATCGTCGTTCTGCGAGCATACGTACGAAGCGATCGGTCACCCGGCGGTCGAGATCGTCGTCCAGCAGAATGTCGGTGCCTCGACCGGCCATGTTGGTGGCGACAGTGACCGCGCCGAAGGAACCTGCCTCGCGGACTGTTCGCGCCTCGTCGCCATTGCGCACGGCGTCGAGCCTGTTGTGAGCGACCTGCGCTTCGGTTAGGAGCCGGCTGATCTCGTCCGACTGTTCGACCGTTCGGGTTCCGATCAGCACGGGACGGCCCATGCTGTTCCAGTAGGTCACTTCGTCGACTATGGCGCCGAGCTTCTCGCTCCGAGCAGCAAATACACGCGGCGGCCTGTCGACCCTGCGAGAGGGACTGGCGGGTTCAACTCTTGCAACGTCGAGGCCGAATGCCCTGCGGAACGTCCTATGGGCCTCCAGCGCCGTACCAGTCATTCCTGAGATGTGGTCGTACTGCCGGACGAGTCCTTCGACCGTCAGATACGCCTGCGTTCGAGGATCGGGACGCACACGCACGCCCTCCTTTGCTTCAAGCGCGGCCTGCAGGCCGTACTGGTACTTGCTGTCCGTCTTGCGGCGGCCGGTCAGGTCGTCGACAAGAACGACTCGACCGTCAGCGACGATGTAGTCCTCGTCGCGTGTGAGAAGCTGATAGGCTCGGAGCATCTGGTGCACCTGGTTGGCGACTCCGTACTGCCGAGAGATTCGGCGGGACACGGCTTCGTTGCGTCTTCGTCTTTCCACCAGAGGCACGTCACGGTCAGCTTCGATAGCCTCAAGCTCGGCGAGGAGATCGGCAGCGTCGAAGACGGGTCCCAGGCGGTCTTCTATGTGTGCGATCCCATGCGCGGTGAGCGCGACAAGGCCGCGACGGAGGTCGGTCGTAAAGAACAGTCCCTCGGTGAGCTTGTTTTCGATGCCTTCCTCGGAGTATGTGTCGATGACGGCTCTCATCCTGCTGAGGAGTCGTGAGTCCCGCGCGGAGGCGGAGACAATTGCGGGGTTTCGTGGGTCGGCGAGGTAGAGCTTGGCGTACCGCTCGACGCCCGGCGTGCCCTTCACCTGCGAGATTTCGTCAACGAGCGACGCCGTGAGATTCTTCTGTTCTTGGATCAGCCCTCCGACCGCAGACTTCACGCGAAAGACTGAACGTACGCTCCCGCCCGGCTTGCCTGAGATTATGAGCGGCGTGCGACCGTCATCTACGAGTGCGTGGTCGGCCTCGTCCACGATGGCAACCTCAAGACCGCCCTGGACCATATCGACCCGCGAGTGGCGAAGGTTGTCGCGCAGGTAGTCGAAGCCGATCTCACGAAGGGTGCCGTACACAATGCCATTGCGGTAGGCGATGCGGCGTTCGGCGTCGCCCATGTGACTGAGCACGACGCCGACCGTCAGGCCCAGGAATTCATACGCGGGGGCCAAGAGCTCGGCATCGCGCAGGGCGAGGTAGTCGTTGGCTGTAATGACATGCACTTTGCGCCCAGACAATGCCCGTGTGATGGCGGGGAAGGCGGCAGCGACGGTCTTGCCCTCTCCGGCGTCCATTTCGACGACGGTACGGTCGAGCATCAGCCGGCCCGCCTCGATCTGCTCGTCCGTCGGCTCGAAGCGGAGAGCATCGGCAAAGAGGGAGTCCTTGATCGCGTTGTAGAACTCCGACGGAAGGTCAATGGAGGAGTAGTATTGCGAGGCACTCTCTTCGGCCACGTAAGCCAACATGTCGGCGATGAGTTTGTCCGTCGCATGTGGGTCGTCGTTTGTCTCTCGGCAGTGGGCGGCGTCGGTATGGTCGAACTCGGAATCGAAAAGCTGCCATGCGCCGATTCGCCGCTTGATGGTCTCGTCGATAATGGCGAAGCACTCGGCCAAGGCATCTTCGTCAAGTGGGCCATGTCCCAGTTGGACGGCGCGAGGGCGAAGCTCCGCATCCGATGCCTGGGACAGGTCTATGTCTCGGACGGATGAGACGAACGTCTGCGGCGAGCGATCGGAGGAAGGGGTGTTGGCAGCGGGAGGGTCGGTCACGGCGGGCGACTCCTCGGTCTTCAAGGCGTCCCGATTGAGTCTATGATGTGGCGGAAGTCGGGGTCGTCCTCCGGTTCGGAGATGCGGTAGACGGAGACATACACTTCGCGGACTATTGTTGGCAGGGCCTCGGTGATATCGTCCCTGCTCGCCGACTGGGGTTTGACTACGAGGTTCAGTAGCCGTCTAGAAAGGCCCTGCACGGCAGGCTGAACGTAGTCCATCGGCGCTGTGAATGCTCCCCATTCGTCGAGGTATTTTCGGTGCAGCCATGATCCGTCCTCAACTTCGCTGAGTAGGAATCCGGGGCCTGTTGGGGACTCCGCAGCAAGGTCATTTAGCAGGACGTCCCTCATTGCCGTGTAGAGGCCTCTCCTTCGGAAGGTCTCCTTGACCCCGGCGTAGAGGATTATGCTTCCGTTTAGTCTGCGAAGGTAGACTCCGAGCATTGCACCGGCCAAGTGATCGTACTCGTGCGTCACCACCAGCTTGGGAGCAACCTGCGCGTCGGTGTGCGGCGAGACCGTCTGGCGAAACGAGTCGAGGCCTTCCACGGCGTCTTTGCCAAGAGTTTCGACGAAGAGCGCGTGAATCCGGCGAACGGACTCATTGGCGCCGTCCGGCACGCGAGTGTCGCGGGCCGCGGCCGTGGTCACGTGAGCATCTCCCGGAACTCGTGCCAAGTCCGGCGGTCGGAGTCGATGTAGACGAGGGTGTCCCCGTCAACGCAGGCGACATCGTGGAAGGTCAGGATCACCCCGCCGCCGCGGACGATTCCTACCAAGTTCACGCCATGGTTGAGCAGCCTGGATGCGATGAAGTCGTAGGAGCCATTGGGGCCGATGTCGCCGTCCACCGTCGTCGTCGACAAGTTGCCTTCGACCTCGTTGCTAGTAATGGCCTGTGTTACGAGCGCCACGCCGGGGTCCTGCGCCTCCTGCACGAGGAGGTTCGTCACCAGGCTGAGCGCGTACACGAGGGACACCTGGTCGGACTGACTGAACAGGGCAGCGTGTTTTGAATCGAGACACTCTGCGACTATGTTGATGTGTGGGTTCATGTTTTCTACAACGAAGGCAACGGAAGCGACGAAGCTGTCGGAGCGCGGGTCGTCGTAGCCGGTGCTGAGGATGATGGCCTGTGCGGCATTCTCGATACCAGCGCGCCTGAATGTCTCCTCCTCCAAGGGGGACCCGCGAACAAACGAGACGTTGCCTTGAGCGAACGGGAGGTGCTCAATACCATCGGCCACGATAACGATATCCCGGTCTTGGTGCTGGGAGTCGGTCAGGAACTCGTTGATGACCTGGCGCACCCTGGTCTCGCCGGGGAAGTTGACGATTATCAAGTGGTCTCTCGCGTTGGACTTGCCCATACCTGACCTCTCTCTATCTCGGAGTTCCGCGATCCAGTCGACCAGCAGTCCCACTGACGTGGTGAACGCAGCCAAGCCGATGACCACGATGAAGACCGTCGTTCCAATGCGCGACCCAAGGGTTGTGGAGGAAAAGTCGCCATAACCTATGGTCGTGATTGAAATCACGCTGTACCAGAGACTGTCCCAGATGCTCGGCGGCTCCGGGATAGCCCGCTCGAAGAAGTAGAAGTTCAGCGTGTTGCCAACAATGCTGACGGCGAGGGCGAACAGAAGGAACAGAGCGCCGAGCTCGCGTTGCCGTCTCATCTTGCGAATCAGTCGCCTTAGCGAGTAGATCATGATCTGCTACTAGTCTTGCGAAATGCCGACCTGTTTTCTCTCGCCGGGCTCCGGGGATTCCGGCCCCGTATCAGGATACGGGGTGACTTTCCCAGACCGGAGTGACTCATGCAGCCTCGCGCCTGTACAACGAGCAATGAAAGCGGCAGGCCGTTGACTGTCGGCACTCGGCCCTGGCAGTAGCCGAAGATGGATTCCCACCATCGCGGGAATGCCGGTATAGGGTCTTTGTCGGTTACTTTCATACCAATGACGAACTCGCTAGTCGTATGACCGCCAAGCCCGCTTCGTGCCCCGGGCCGTGGGCCTCATCGTACCTGTCGAGGAGGTGGTCGTACGAGTCAAGGATGTACTCGACCTTCTCCGGCTCGTCCACCGCGAACGCCTCGCCGTGCGGTCCCATGAAGCCCCACTCGTCGGAGACCTCGCAGGGAAGCCCCGCCTCATTACATACGCGAAGATACTCGCGCCTTATTGTATCGAAAGTCTTTTCAGTTCTAAAGACGACCGGCGCGACCATGTAGTCCTTGGTGATGCACAGGCCCAGCTCGTTGTCGAAGACCTGCACGAGGTCGACGTAGGGAATCCACCCTTCCATCGCGAAGATCATGTTCTCGACGATGTCCTGCGAGATACGGTGGTAGTAGAAGTCCTCGTCCTTCACGGCCATGCGAACGGGTACGGGGCGCTTTGCGTCGTATCCCAAGACTTCCTGCGCCTCAGGGCCGGAAATAAAGAGAAAAGGAACGTTGCCGTTGGTCGCGTCGACGAGAAGCTCCATGCCGTCGAACCTGTACAGGAGCGCCAGGTGCTGCCAGTAGCGCATGAACCGTTTGGAGAATCGGAAGTCGAATGTGTCCAGCAGTTGTCGAAGGCGGTCTTCGGGCACGGGTTCGGGTGTGGCAGGCCCGGAAAGTACATACTCGGACTCCAGGCCGTACTGATCGGTAAGGAATTTCAGCGCCTGCACCTTTTCGGAGCAGATGCCGCCGCGTCCTTCGGCGATATTGAGCACGGTCTCGTCTCCCGACTTGAAGACCAGCTTGCGCCCGGTGAAACGGGAGTAGTTTTCGAAGTCGGCTTCCCAGATCCGGAGGGCGAGGGCGTTGATCAAGTCATGCTTGTCGTGCGTCGATTCGGGGTTGGTGATGCGCTTCGCACATTCTGCCCCGAACTGCCCTCCTACAGTCTCGGCAACGAAGCCGGTGAAGAAGTCGGAGTGTCTATCCCATCGCCGCCGCTGGAAGCCGGCCCAGTTGCGGTCGTACCCGACGCCGGTGCGGTCGATCTGCAGGTCAACGACGAGGGCATCCTTTTCGCCGATGGTGACCGGTTCTGCGTGTGGTGTGTCCGGGGCGTCCAAGAAACGACCGTCTTGGAGGAACTCGACGCCCCCGAAGATGTCGTTGAGGGCGCCGGAGTCGGACGAAATATAGACGAGGTCCTGGATTGCGGTGAGCGTCTCTTCGGAGTCGGCGGCGATGCGGCGTTCGCGGCGCAGAGTTTCCAGCGGTGGGTGTTTGAGGTACTTGTCGAAGAGCAGGTCGAGCGTCAGATCGAGGTCGGGCGGATCGATGCGTAGTGCACACCGCCGCGTGGTGAGGAGGTCGGTCAATTGGAGGATGACGTTCTCGGTCAAGCCGTCTCGCTCTCCGACCAGTAGGACACGCCGAGGAGTCCCGGCCCTGTGTGCGCGCCAATCACGGGGGAAAAAGTACCGACGTAGAGCTCGGCACAGTTGAACTCGGATTCGATGCGCTCCTCAAGCTCCTGGGCCTCGTCGGGGACGTTGCCCTGCAGGACGGCCGCGTGGAGCAGGTCCTCGCCCACGTCCTCGTGGAGCAGGTCGACGAGCTTTCCCTTCGCTCTCTTTGCGGTGCGCACCTTGGCTATCGTGCTCACTTCGCCGCGATACATCTCGAAGATCGGTTTGACCTGCAACAGGGACGTTCCCAGATGGGCCAGCACGGGCACTCGCCCGCCCTTCTGGAGGTAGTAGAGCGTATCGAGCGTGGCGATAACCCTAACGCGCGGCACGAGTTCCTTCGTCCGCCGAACGATATCGTCGGCAGTTTTGCCTCGGGCCGAAAGCCGGAGGGCCTCGATGACCATGAGGCCGGAGCCGGTGGCGCTCTCGGTGTCGATCACCTCGATGTTCGTTTCAGGCAGCCTCTTCGAGACATCGCGTGCGCCGAGAACGGCAGATTCGTAGGTCATGCTGAACTTCGAGGAGAGGACGAGGCAGACCACGCTGTCGCTGACTGTTGAAGCCGCTTCGAATGCCCTGGCGAACTGTTCGGGGGAAGGTCCTGAGGTGGCAGGCGGACGCTTCAGCCTTCGCAGGGTCTCATAGAAGTCCTCTGGCGAGAGATCAAGCCCTTCGCGATACGTGGCGCCGTTGATGACCATCTGGTGGGGAACGACGTGTAGGTACTGGTCGGACTTGTCCGCCAATTGCGCGGGCAGAGACGCTGCGCTGTCGGTGACGATGGATACCCGCTTGTTTCCCTGCACGGTACGCCGACACCTCTCTGGACAGCCGGTATCGGCGCATCATATCACGGCGAGTGTCCCGCGACGAAAAGGGGCCAGTGGCGAGGGTTGGCGATTCAATCACCAATCTCAAAGGGGTGGGTACCGCCCGGAGCGCGAGGAGTGCCCTGGAGAGCCGTCATGACCACCAAATCGGAGGCATGCCGATAACCCTTGCGAAGGCGCCAAGGACAGCGCCGACTACGGCTCCCAGTACGACCCCAATGACGGTGCCTATCACAGGTGACAAAGCAAAGCCGATCATGCCGCCGAGGATAGCTCCCACGAGGGCGCCGAACTTGGCGTCTCCAGAATTGGCATGTTTCATCATGAGCCGCTCCTAACCTGTGGGTACACCCTCCACGCGAGTCATCTAGCTCTGTTGGAGGGGTGTTCAGCTACCTTGTGGTCATTTCCTCGACATGCCCGCGCAACGGGCCGATCCGCACAAAAGGTTCTCGCTTTTATCCGGTTGAGTCAAGTTTGAGGATGGGCCAAGGTCTGCCACCCGCAGATCTCCGGCTGCACGGACTTTAGAGAGCGGAGCCTCATTTCCCTAAGCGGGGACAGCGACAGGCCGGGCTATCCGGTTCACCGCTTCGGAGAAGGTGTTCCACTCGGCGACCATGGCGTCGAGGCGGTGCTTGCCCTGGGCGCTGACTCGGTAGTACCGACGACTCTGGCCCGTTTCGGACAGCTCCCAGTGCCCCTCGATAAGACCGTCGCGCTCCAGTCTGTGCAGGGCGGGATACAGGGTACCCTCTTTGAGGTGGAAGTATCCTCCGCTCCTTTGCTCCATTTCCTTGGCGAGCTGGTAGCCGTACATCTCCTGGCCCGAGAGGAGCGACAGTATGAGGGTCTCGGTGCTCCCCTTCAACAATTCCCGCCGATACACATCCAGTCCATACGTGGTAGTCGTCATAGCGAGTCCCTCCGGAAAGCCACAACATCAGAAATAATGGGAAGCTACATGGCTCTACTATGTACTACGCACGGAACGGGAAAACGGATTTCGGGAATGCGCGCAGACGGCCAAGGGTGGAAGCCCGTCTAGAGTGCAAGCAGAGAGGGCGTTAAGGTCGTACCCCCAGAACTCCCTACCAGTCGATGCGCAGGCGAGTCCAGCGGATGCCGAAGCGGCCACCCTCGTGCGACCAGTGGGTCGCGAGGTACGCGCCGTCCTGCAATCTGATGGCCGTCGGGAAGCCGAACTGGAAGCCTGAGAAGGTCTCCACGCCGGACTCGATGTCCTCCGGCCTCTCGGCTGTCGAGTTGGGGTCGTACATCATCCCTTCGTAGTGGACAGTCCACGTATCGTCGGTGAAGGTGACAAGATTCATCATGACGCCCTGCTGTCCGTAACGACGGTTGTAGAGCACGAGCAGCCGGTCGCCTCCGAGCGGGATGGGGGTCATGGTTTGACCCATGGCGCCGGTAGGATTCGGCCTGCTCCACGTGAGGCCGTCGTCACGCGAGATGGTGAAGTGGTCGTCGATGTCCTTGACGCCGTCCATGACGACGGTCCAGCATGTGGCGATCAGCAGGCCCGGCTCGACCTCGGCCAGCTTCTGCTCGAAGTAGCCGTGGACGCCGTCGGGGTCCTCGAAGACCGTGGTGTGACGGGGCCACGTCTGCCCGCCGTCGTCCGACACTGCTGCTATCACCAGCCTGCCCAGCTTGTCCTGCGATTCCAGGGTGGCGCCCGGCCCGAGCAGGCGACCGGACTGCAGGGCCAACGCTCCGTGCGATATCTCCAGCGGGGAGTAGCCCATCATCGGGACGACCGCCGGGTCGGACCACGTGCGCCCGCCGTCCGTGGACGTGCAGAGTATCGGCTCGTTGTGGCCCTCGCCGAAGCGGCCACCCTCTTCGCGGTAGCTCCGTGAACCGTAGGCGTAGACCGTCTTGCCGTCCGCGGAAATGCTGAGCTTCAGGGCGCTGGTGGCGTTGCCGACTCTGGGGACGATCGTGCCTTCGACGTTCCACGTCCTGCCGCCGTCCGTGGAGCGGGCCCAGTCGGTGCCGCCGGTGACGTGCGCGCCGCCCCCGACGTTGAACGAGCACAGGATGTCGCCGTTCGGAAGTTGGGCGGCCTGCGGGAAGGCGGAGTCTCGCTCGTCAATTCTTCCGGTGTCTAGGATTTCGATGCTGGGCATGGGGTATCTCCGTACTTCGCAGTGATTGACTGCTCTGGCTGGTGGTGTTGCGGCGGTGTTTGCGCATGATAGCAGAACCGACAATTTTGCTGTGAGCACGGGAGTGTCCGATCTGCTTCATGAGAACCGGTCGTGGGACAAATCCAGCACTCAGGTCTTGGGTTCTTGGTATCATCAATTGTCTCGTCGATACCTGATTGGCCCTTGTAGCGGAACACTTATGACAGAGTTTAGGGTTACGGAAAGCAAGATGCTTGCGACTCCCGTCGGCCCGGAAGTCACGACTTTTCTGGTGCAGCCGGATGAAGCCCTTGCGGTGATGGTCTTGGGACACGGGTCCGGAACCCCGATACACAAGCCGCATATGGTCGAGTTGTGCGAAGCGCTTGCCCGGCAAGGGGTGGCGACCTTCCGGTACAACTATCCCTACAGCGAGGGTATGACTGACTACTCTCCGGAACTGATCGATCCGCTCGAAGTCCTTCTCGCGACGACAGGCTCTGCGATGAGAGCCGCAAATGCATTGTCGCTCGGCCTCCCGATGTTCCTTGGAGGACGTTCGATGAGCAGCCAGGTCGTCTCGCTTGCCCTGTCGCGCGAGCATTGGCGCGAAGTCAGAGGCGTCGTGCTGTACGTCTTCCCGATGCGCTGGCGGAACTTGCTGGACGACACCGTTGCCCACCTTCGGCACGTATCCGTTCCGATGCTGTTCGTCCAGGGCGGCCGGGACGAGAAGTTCGCCGACCTTAACGAGCTTCGACCCGTGCTCGATGGACTGGGGAGTGGAGCTACCCTGCATGTTGTCGATGGTGCAGACCATTTCTACGATCTCCCAAGTGAGTCCGACAGGACGAGGGAGGACACGTTGACTGAGGTCGCTTCCGTCACCGCCACGTGGATACACGGACTGTTGAAGAGTAGGCCCCGTCCGGAAGAAGAGTCGGATTCTGAGTAAGGAAACCACTCCATGACTCACCAAAAGCCCAATCATCTCGGGCGGGAATACGCTGACCAGTTCAAAGACCGGAGCATGGCCGAGGCCTACGTCAACTATCCCCCCTATCCGGCGGAGGTCTTCGAGGTTCTTCAAAGCCTGATACAGGACGAAACGCGAACTGTATTGGATATTGGGTGTGGCACTGGAGAATTGGCTAGGCCACTGGCGGCCTTTGTGGATCGAGTTGACGCGGTGGACCAATCGGCGGCCATGATCGAGATAGGTAAAGCCCGCAAAGGTGGCGACCGACCGAACATCAGGTGGGTCTGCCGGAGCGCGGAAGACTTCCCATTTGAATCGCGGTACAGTCTTATCGTAGCCGGCGCAAGCCTCCACTGGATGGACTGGTACGACGTGCTGCCTCGGATGGCCGGTGCCCTATCCGACAGCGGCTACCTGGCAATCGTTGGTGGGCACGAGATCGATGCGCCCTGGGTTGACGACCTCAAGGCGATTCTGCGGACCTATTCGACCAGCGGAGACCGAGGATCCTTCAATGTGATCGATCAGCTTGAGCACCGAAACCTCTTTTCGGTTGCGGCTAGAAGACGGACGACACCTACAAAGCACCAAATGAGTCTCGAACGGTATGTCGACCTGCTTCACGCCCGTACCGGATTCTCAAGGCAGCGTATGGGTCAGGAGTCGGCCGAGAAGTTCGATGCTGCTGTCAGGGATCTCATTTCTCCCTACGTACGCAGACATAGACTCAGCTTGGAAATGGTGTCTAACATTACCTGGGGACACCCGTTGTCCGGTGTCGCCTAATAAGAGTACCCCATGAGTAGACTCGTGCTCGTAAAACACTCGATGCCCGAGATAGAGCCTGATAAGCCCGCATCCGCATGGAATCTTGGCGAGGTCGGTCGTCGCCGCTCCGTGTTGCTGGCAGCCAGGCTCAGGGAGTTCAGACCTGCTGTGATCTGGTCAAGCAGAGAGCCGAAGGCAATCGAAACCGCACAGATTCTCGCAAGCGATTTCGGAGTACCGGTCAAGATCGCAGACGGGTTGGAGGAGCACCACAGGGAAAACGTTCCCTTCCTGCCGTCAAAGGAGGAATTCGAGGAAGCAGTCGAGCGGTTCTTCCGCTGTCCCGACCGACTTGTACTGGGAAAGGAGACTGCCGAACAGTCTCGCGAGAGGTTTTCCGTAACAATCGAAAAGGTGCTCGAGGCAGCGCACGCGGACAGCATTGTGGTGACTCACGGAACCGTCATGACGCTCTTCACGGCAAGCGTAGGTGGTGTCCAACCGATGGATTTCTGGCGTCGGTTGGGACTGCCGTCGTATGTCGTGCTAGCGGTGCCCGAAATGCGCATACAGTTCGTTGTTGAGAGTTTCTCCAGTTGATTCTTGGTTCCTTGTGGTACCGGCTTGAGCCTAGTTCCTCCCGCCCTCCTGCAACGCCATCTCTCTTGGCCGTCCCCCTCGCGCACCATTGACAGCGAATTAGGAATATGCTTCCATCCTACCGTGCTTACACCATGACGTATTGCAGCCCCACGACCGAGAGGGAGAAAGCAAATGCGACAGCAAGACACGTCAGTCGATGTCGATGAAGAGCTTAGGGTGGCCGTAAAGGCCCGACAGGAACTTGGTTTAGACCACGAAGACGAGGTCATCGAGTCGTTCCTGGAACGGGTGCAGGACACCATCGACGCCCGAGTGGAGGCGAGGGTGAGCGAAGAACTGAGAAGTCTCCCCTCACGTCCGCGCTTTGCCAGCCCCTCTAATGGGCGTATCAGAGTCGTCATCGGCTACACTGCGGTCTGCCTCGCCTTGTCGATTCCGATAGCCGCCGTACTGGGAGAGATCGCCGTGGTCTTAATTATCGGAAGCATCCTGTTGGGGGGCGTTATGCTCATACTCCCGGAAGGTAAGGCGCGTGCTGAGCTTGGCCCCGGCAAGGGCGAGCGTAGCAAAGAGGAGTAGCGGTCACCTAGCCACTAAACAGCTTGTAGGGCGTTTCGCCTTAGGGATTAAGTTTCGCTGATCTTGATCCGACTCTGAGTCCGGTTGACCCGCCCAAACGCACGGTGGTAGCATGGCCCGAACGGTGGACGACGAAGAGGACAGAAGCAAGACCATAGCCGCTGAGAGCGCCTGGCGCGAGACTTCGATTGCGCGTCGGGCGTTTGTCGTTTCTAAGGGCGATGTCTACTAAGGCCGCAGTTATTCTCGCCGCCGGCAAGGGCGTCCGCATGAGGTCGGGGCTCTCCAAGGTCCTTCATAGGATCTGCGGGAAGGAACTGGTGCGTCACGTCGTGGACGCCGCGAAGGGAGCCGGTTACGACCGATTTGTTGTCATCGTCTCTCCCACGAACCATGCAGCCGTTCGCGATCTCCTTACCGACACCGTCGACTACGCCGTTCAGTCCGACACGCTGGGTACGGGTCACGCCGTGCTACAGGCGAAGGACCTCCTTCGTGGTGTAGGGACAGTCGCCGTGCTGAACGGCGATGTTCCCCTCGTGCGGCCTGAGACGCTGCGCAGCCTGCTCGAGCATCACGAAGCTCGTGACGCCTGCGCCACGCTTCTGACGGCCAGCATTGACATGCCCGGTCTCGGCAGGGTCGTTCGCGACACCGATGGCACGATAGCGGAGATTGTCGAGGAGAGGGACGCGGACGAGTCGACCAAGGCAATCGGAGAGGTCAACGTAGGGTCCTACTGCTTCAATGGGCCGTGGCTTTGGGACGCGTTGGAGAAGGTGAAACCGTCGGACGGTGGTGAATACTACCTTCCCGCCGTCGTCGCCACTGCTGTGCAGGAAGGAAGGCCGCCGGAGTCGATCGAGGCCTCCGACCCTTCGGAGGCGCTTGGCATCAACGACCGGGTCCAGCTCGCCGAGGCCGAGACCATCCTGCGAGAGAGGATCCGCCTCCACTGGATGAAGGACGGTGTGACCATGCCGGACCCCTCAACGGTATACATCGACGCCGATGTATCGCTCGGGCAGGACTCGTCCATCCTGCCAAACACGCACATCAGGGGCGCAACGAGCATTGCTGAACGGTGTGAAATCGGGCCAAACACCATCGTGGACGACGCTCGGATCGGCAGCGAGTGCAGGGTGTGGTCGTCGGTTGTCGAGGGATCGGAGTTGGAGGCGAGTGTGAGCGTCGGGCCGTTCACCCACGTACGGCCGGGCTCCCACATAGCCGAGGGCGTGGTGCTCGGCAACTTCGCGGAAGTGAACCGGAGCACAGTGGGGCGAAACTCAAAGTCCGCTCATTTCAGCTACCTTGGCGACGCCGAGGTTGGCGATGACGTAAACATCGGGGCGGGTACCGTGACGGTCAACTACGACGGAGTGAACAAGCAAACCACGCGCATCGGCGACGGGGCCTTCATCGGATGCGATACCATGTTAGTAGCCCCAGTTGAGGTGGGCGAAGGCGCGCAGACCGCGGCGGGAGCGGTCGTGACAAAGGACGTACCGCCGGATGCTTTGGCGGTCGGCGTGCCCGCGAGAATCGTGGACAAGAAGAAGAAATGCAGCAGCGACGGAGGAGAAGACTCTTCATAGGACGAAGAGTCGAGAACAGTGGACCCTGACAGTAGCAGCTTAATACCGCTCGCCTTCGTGGCGCTCTCACTGGCCGTATACGCTCTCGCGGTTCGCGCGGAGGTCGGCCTTGCCGCCGTGGAACGCCTCGAACGTGTCCAACAGGCTGTTGCGCCCCGCTCGCCTCGCTCGCCGATTCTTCGAATGCTTGATCGTCTTCCCATGGGCGCGGCAGTTGGCCTGACCATCATCAAGTATGTCGCCGTTGCTGCCGCCGTCGTATCAAGCGCGTCGTTCGCCATCCTCCTGTGGAACGGGAACTGGTTTGCGGTAACGGTAATGGCCCTATCGGGTCTCGTGCTCGTAGGCGTCCTGCAATTCGTCCTGAGTCGCACGAGCGTCGATGCAAACGGCAACGGTGCGGCAGGAGCGCCCTCGCCCGGCGACGTTCTCGCGGCCGACTTGAACATGGCGGTCGACAATGATGGCGAGCCACTCGAAGAGTTCGAGATGCGGATGATCCGCGGCGTCGTGGAGTTGGACACGACCATTGCACGCGAAATCATGGTGCCCCGCGTGGACGTTGAGGCAGTCGAAATAGGCACTCCGATCTCAGACGTCGTCGACCGCATGATCGAGTCGGGACACAGCCGTCTGCCGGTCTACAGAGAGGCCCTCGACCATATCGAGGGGCTGGTCTACGCGAGAGACCTGCTGAAGACCCTCAATGATCCGTCGGATGATTCCACCATGCTTACGGATGAGATGCTCCGGGAGCCAATCTTCATCCCGGAGACCAAGACCCTGGAAGAGTTGCTCACCGAGTTTCAGGAGACTCGTGTCCACATAGCGATCGTCATCGACGAATACGGCGGGGCAGAGGGAATCGTAACTATCGAGGACCTGCTGGAGGAGATCGTCGGTGAGATCCAGGACGAGTTCGACTCCGGCGAGCCGGAGATCGAGCAGGTCGCTGAGAACGAGTACATCATGGACGCCCGCGCGAGCCTGGACGATCTCCGCGACCGCCTCGACGTGGTCGTGGAGGCAGACGGCTTCGATACGCTGGGGGGACTGGTGTACCATCGCCTCGGCAAGATACCCACCATCGGCGAGACGGTGACCTACGACAGCCTAACCATCGAGGTCGTCTCTACCGTCGGACGGCGGCTGAAGACGCTGAAGGTGACGGCTAAGACTGACCCCGGCGAGCCAATACGCGGGCAATAGTCCCTCATTGGCTTTCGTGGAAACCCAAAACCTGGCAAGTCAGCTAAGCATTGGAGCAGACGAGGGTTTGAGAATTAGCTCGCTGGGGCTAGCTTGTAAACTCTTGCCAGTCTAAACCGAGTTGGCGCACTGCGCCACGCACTGTTCCAATCTTGAGATCCTTGCCGCCCCAGTCAGGAATGACTGTCGCTTTGCCAGTGACGGGGCTGGTCCACATCCGGTGTGAGCCCTTACCGCGCCTTGTGATTTCTAAGCAGCCAAGACTTCTCAGTCTTCGAGCCACTTCCCTGTATTTCACAGTGCGGCGACGGCATCCAGTACAACCGGTTCATACGGCCCGTCGACGAATAGCTCAGGCGGCAATTCGCGACCTCTGGCTTCGTACAATTCGACCGTCGCGGCGAGCGCGTCCTCGACATTCGCCAGTGCCTCAAAGAAGGTGTCCCCCTCAGTAATCAACTCCGGCAGGGCCGGACACGTTACGGTGAACCCCCCTTCGGGCTGCGGTTCAAGCTCTAACCTCATGCGGACGGAACGCCGTTCTAGCGCACTCATGTCACTGACCCCGAACTTAGTAACGCTATTGTTACATAGGAAACACATTCCCGACAATTCCGATACCCGGGCCCGGACATGGGACCGGCATGATTGAAGAGCGGAAGGTGGTGGAGTTTCACCGCAACAATAACCGGAGTACCCGATCTGTGTCAGTGCGCGTTCCCGCTACACCACCACCCCCACCGACCTGCCCGCCTCGACGATCAACTGCCACACCTTATCGGGGACGGGTATACCCTCGGCTGAGCGCTGCGCTTGGGCTCGCGACTCAGGGTCGCCCGGTGCCATGACCTGTTCGAAGCCTGGCGCGGGCGGGATGCCTCGGGCTTCACGGACTAGCTCGTCGGCGCGTCGCCTGAAATCCGCATCCGGACGGAAGACGTCCGCGCGGATGGCGATGATCGAGACTCCTTGCCGCACCATCGACTGGGTGCCCATCCCGTCGTCCTCAACAGCGTCGGAGCCGACGAGGACCTGCCCGAGAAACTCCACGGCCATCATGAGCGCGTATCCCTTGTGTCCCCCGAACGGGAGGAGGTAGCCTCCCTCCTGCACGGCAGTGGGATTGGTTGTGGGGTAGCCGTCCTTGTCGATGACGGTGCCCGCCGGAAGCTCCTCGTTCCGCATCTTGTAGAGGTTCATCTTCGAGTTCGCCATCGCCGTCGTTGCGTAGTCGAAGACCATCCCCGGCTCTTCACCACCGGGAAAACCGATCGCTATCGGGTTGGAACTGAGCAGCCCCTTGCTCCCGCCGTAGGGAGCAGCCACCTTGTTACCCAGCATATATCCCGCTCCGCTAACGATGGCCACCACACCCTCGGCGGCGGCCATCTCAGCGTACTCGCCGAGACGCCCGATGTGCTCAGAGCGGACCATGCCGACTACGGCTACGTCGTTCTCCTTGGCCTTCCGGACAGCGATGTCGGTTGCGAACTTCGCCGCGACGTGGCCGAACGTACGATTGCCGTCCACGAGCGCCGTGTTGGCCGTCTCGCGCACGATGGATGGGCTGGCGCTAGCGTCGAGCTTGCCGTCGAGGATGGCTTGGACGTACCCATTGAGATGGAACACGCCGTGGGTGTCCACGCCGCGCAGGTTGGCTGACACCAGCGCGTCGGCCATTCGGGAGGCGTTCTCGGCGCTTGCCCCCGCTGCATCGAGGACCCGCCTTACAACGTCGTGAAGGTCGCGTTCCGATACCGTTGGCATGTCTACCTCCTGGGCGGTGACATTCCGCCCGCATACAGGTAGGGGCAGGTTTGAAACCTGCCTCTACGAAAAAATGCCGACTAGTCTACCTACAAGAACAGTGGCGCGAAGACGAGGGCGACGATGGACATGAGCTTGATGAGGATGTTGAGGGCGGGGCCCGAGGTGTCCTTGAAGGGGTCGCCGACGGTGTCGCCGACTACGACGGCCTCGTGCTGTCTGGTGCCCTTGCCTCCGTGCGCTCCCGCCTCGACGTACTTCTTCGCGTTGTCCCACGCACCTCCCGCGTTCGCCATCATGATGGCCAGCAGGAAGCCGGTGGCTATCGCGCCTATGAGGAGCCCGCCAAGCGCTTCCGCGCCGAGAATGGCCCCTACTGCGACGGGGGCGATGATGGCGATAAGTCCCGGAAGGACCATCTCGCGCATTGCGCCGCGCGTGCTGATATCGACGGCCCGCGCGTAGTCCGCCTCAGCCTCGCCCTCCATGAGTCCGGCGATCTCGCGGAACTGACGGCGCACCTCCTGCACCATTGCGCCCGCGGCACGTCCTACTGCCTGCATTGTCAACGCGGCGAAGAGGAAGGGCATGAGGCTTCCGAGCAGGACGCCCATGAGCACCTTCACGTCCGTGAGGTTGAAGATGCTCACTCCAGAGACTTCCGAGTATGCTGCCATCAGTGCGAGTGCGGTGAGTACCGCCGAACCGATGGCGAAGCCCTTGCCCGTGGCGGCGGTCGTGTTGCCGAGCGAGTCGAGCGCGTCCGTGCGTTCGCGGACCTCAGGGTCGAGGCCAGCCTGCTCCGCGATGCCTCCCGCGTTATCTGCTACTGGGCCGTAGGCGTCGGTCGCGAGGGTAATTCCGAGGGTGGACAACATCCCTACAGCGGCAAGCGCCACTCCGTAGGTGCCGGCGAGGTCGTTGGTCAGCCACATGGCTATCACGACCACGATGGCGGGCACGAGTGTGCTCAGCATTCCAAGACCGAGCCCACCTATGATGACGGTCGCCGGGCCTGTCTCCGACTGCGCGGCGAGGTCCTTCGTGAACTTATACTCGTAGGATGTCGCGACCTCCGACGCCGTCCCGATGATCTGTCCGGCCACGAGGCCGATGAGTATCACCCAGAAGAGTTGGAAGGGCAGGTCCAGTACGGGAATCAGCACGCCGACCGCGATCAGCACCAGTGCGCCGGAGGAAAATATCCCTGTGCGGAGCGCCCAGAGGAGTCGGCCCATATGAGCGCCCTCAGGTGCACGCACGAGGAACGTTCCGACGATGGATGAGATGATGCCAACGGCAGCCACGAGAATTGGCAGCATGAACAGCTCATGGTCGAAGTTCTTTGTGTCGGCCAAGTCCGCGTTCAGCGTGATCAGGCCCTTCTCCGCAAGGAGAGCTCCGCCTGTTGCCGCCAGCGCGAGGGTCGCGATAATTGAGCCTACGTACGACTCGAACAGGTCCGCGCCCATGCCCGCCACGTCGCCCACGTTGTCGCCCACGTTGTCAGCGATGGTAGCGGGGTTGCGCGGGTCGTCCTCAGGGATTCCAGCCTCGACCTTGCCCACGAGGTCGGCTCCGACGTCGGCGGCCTTGGTGTAGATGCCGCCGCCCACCCTCGCGAACAGGGCTATCGAGGACGCACCCATGCCGAAGCCCGCGACGATCTGAAAGTCCTGGAATATCCAGTACAGGATCGCCACTCCCAGCAGTCCTATGCCGACGACCGTCAGCCCCATGACCGCGCCGCTGTTAAAGGCCAGCCGGAGGGCGGGGTTGAGGCCTTCCTGCGCCTTGACCGTTGTGCGGGTGTTGGCGCGCACCGCTATGCTCATCCCGATGTACCCGGCCAGAGCCGAGCCAATGGCCCCAATGAGATAGGCGATGGCCGTCGACGGGATAGAGGCGTCGTCCCCCTCGATCTTCCCCAGGACGTCGTAGTCTATGAACAGGGCAAGGATGATGACTACCACGACCACGAAGATCGCGAGGACGCTGTACTCGCGCTTGAGGAAGGCGGCCGAGCCCTTTCGGATCGCGTCGCCGATGAAGCGCACCCGCTCGCTGCCCTCGTCCTGCCGCAGAATGGTTGAGGTCAGGTACAAGGCGAATAGCAGTCCGATGACGGCCGCGCCGATTGCTACAAATAAGACTTCCTGCATATAGTCCCCCATGAAAAAGCCTCCCCAGCGACGGGAAGACTTCGTGTGTTCTGCCTGCGAGTGAAAGCGGGCTAAAAGTACCATAGCCGTGAACGGCATTCAAGGTTACATGCTCTAGCCGCCTATCTCACGGCGCGCGAATACCACCCGCTCCAGAAGGCCTTGCGACGGCGGAACAGCACGATGAAGAGGGGGTTGGTCCATACCAGGATCTTCCAAAGCGGCCACTTGTCGAAACGCCGGGAGGAGGCCTGGACGCGAGGACTCTCGATGAACCTGACCTTGCGGCCTGTACGCTTGGCCAGCTTCTTGAGCGCCCAGAAGAAATCGGCGTCCTCACCGATCCACGCCTTTTCGTCATAGCCTCCCACCTCTATGAATACGGACTTGCGGCAGAACTGGGTCGCCCCCTGGGCAATGCCCGTGAGGCGCGAGAGAAGCCGCCAAGCGCCGAGGTAGGGCCTGAGTAACCGTCGTTTCGGTCGGTATTCGACGTCCACGGCTCCCCCAACGCAATCCGGATGGCTCATCGCCGTGTGGATTCTTTCAAGAATGGTGTCCGGCAGCACCACGTCCGCGTCGACGAATACGAGCACGTCGCCTTCGGCATGATCCGCTCCAGCGTTTCGGGCGCGGGCAATGCCCTGCACCGGCTCGTGTACTACCGTCGCGCCATTGCTCCGGGCGACTGCGGCGGTGTCGTCCTCGCTGTTGTTGTCGACGACGAGTATGTCGACCTCGGCGTCAGAGACGGCGCGCAAACGGGACGCGGATGTCTTGATGGAGTCCAGAGTCGACGGGAGATAGTGCTCCTCGTTGAAGGCGGGGATGATGATGGTGAGCTTCAATGGCGCGATGCGGCCTTCTACTCGAACCGCTCGCGCGCCTCGGCGAGGCGCTCTTCCAGTCGCTGCTGCCGGAGCGCGATGGTGAGGTCGCCGCGGGTGCGTTCGAGGATGCCGCGAACCATGTCGGTGCTTCGTCGCAGGCCTCGCGTCACAGCGTCGGGGTAGTCCATCGTGACGAGGACGGTGTATATCTCGTCCATGACGTCGAGTAGCTCCTCGCACCGCGAGAAGTCGTCGGTGCGGAGGGCATCGAGGATGAACCGCCGCATCTCGCCTACGGTATCTGCCAGGCCGCCCAGGTATGGGGCGGCCCCTATGCCAAGATCGTCGGCCTTCGGCATCGGGCGACCCTCGATGAGAGCCAGGGTGACTGCGGCCTCGGTGTACTCCTTCAGTGCGTCTTCGATGTAGCCGCCGTAGTACACGCGGGGCTGCTGGTCGCGGAGTGCGATTGCCTGGCCCGAAAGCTCTGCGACCGTGTCGAGGAGTTTCTTTGCCTGGTCGTACTCGCCCCGGTGAGTGGCGCGTATCGAGTTGGCCGAGTTGCGGACGATCTCCCGCGAGAGGCGAAGCCCCTGCTCGCGGTCGGCGTGGGTGGTCGCAAACTCCTTCGATGCGGATTCTGCTATCGCGTGAAGCTCGGTTTTCCGGTCAGGTGTGGTGCTCAGGGGTCAACTCCTTGCGTCTTCAATTGCGGCGGCCAAGCGTCGCGCGGCGTCTTCCGGGTCATCGGCCATCGTGACGGCGCTTATGACGGACACGCAGTCGGCCCCGGACCTAATGACATCCCCGACGTTGCTCTCATTGATGCCTCCTATCGCCACGAGCGGAATGTCCGTGGTGTCGCGGGCGCTGCGGATGCCGTCGAGCCCGATGGCCTGACGTGCTCCCTTGCCGACGGTGGTCGTCGGGAACACTGCGCCGACCGCCACGTAGTCCACTCCCATCGACACCGAGACCTCGACCTCCGCGTCGGTGTTGTTGGAGCGGCCGATCTGCTTGTCGGGGGCGAGGATCCGTCGTGCAACGTCCACGGGAAGGTCGGACTGTCCCAGGTGAACGCCGTCGGCGTCACAGGCATACGCAAGCGCGATATCGTCGTTCACGAAGAACAGGGCATCGTGGTCGCGGCACATCTCCCGCAACCTGACGGCGGTTTGGAGCACGTCGCCCCGGTCGCCTGTCTTGTCGCGGAGCTGGAGGACACGCGCTCCACCGCGCAACGCCGCCTCCGCGACTTCCGCGACGGGCCGTCCGCGAGTGGCGTCGGGGCCTACGATGACGTAGAGGCCGTCGATCTTGGGTGCGGCGTTGGCTCGGTGCAATTCACTCAAGTCCTGTCTGAAAGTCGCTGGCGATACCCAAGCAAGTCCTCATCGGTCACCGATTCTGGGGGCACAAGCTGATAGTGTTTCTCGGAGGCAACTCGAATATCTTCGCCTTGTTGCTCGAACTCGAAGAGTGCAATCAGTCCATCCTTCATGAACTGTGCTCCGATAGGCCGACAGATGAGAGAGGGCAGCTTTTCGACACAAACGGCGATGTCTTGTTCAATCTGAACACGGCTGAGCTTGTCACTGCCTCCCTTAGCCTGTACGGGAACTACGTAGTGGGAGCCACTCTTGTCCACGCCTACGTATATTTCATCAGTCTCTACTTGGCCCATTCCCGCGACGGTCGTCCGCAAGTGGTTCTGCAGCGAATAGCAGGCGATGCCCAAGAACACATCGATCAAGCGATTGTAGCGGACACGCGCCAGGAGGGACTGCTCGTCGCTAAAGGCGTACTTCGAGATTATTCCTGGAGTCGCGTCGGGTATCTTTGTGACGGCGAGGGTTAGGTTGGGTGCAAGCGGAACGTCCGCGACCAACTCGAATCGGTACTTGCCACGCCCTGCTGGGCGAATTATCCACGTTTCGCCTTTTGGGGCTTTTGCAAGAATGCTGGCCGGTAAATCATTTCTATATCGGAAGCTGTAGACTACGTCACCAAGGTTCGCTGGCGGTACGATGTTCAGCTTTGATGCAAGAGCAGTGATATCGTCTCGATTGAAGGGTACTTCACGTCCTCCAAGCTCATGCTTTGCGTGGAAAATGGACTCAATGATTGCCGAATAGCGGTTCGAGGGGGTCATCTTGAAGTTCCTTATCGTGTCATTCGCCTAGCCACTTCAGCACCACGACCTCTTCCCTAAGCTGCTCTCCCGTGACGGTTGACGGCCTTGTGCGAAACAGGTCGATGTCTACGACGCGATAACCAAGCGACTGAGCTAGGTCTGCGAGGATTTGCCCCGTGCGAATCATGACTCTCAGGTACGAGGCCTGATCGCCAACGACGTAAGCCAGCCTTGCGCCGGGTCGAAGAACGGGCCTCAGAGAGGCCAGATGTCTCGCCATGCCGCCGAAGTAGAGCTGTGTAACGCGGGGGTAAAGGCGCTCGAATCCGGACGTCTTGCCCAACTCTATACGACGTCGCTCAATCGCGGTGGCGATTTCCTGTATCGCCGGGTGCTGAGAGACCTCCAGGTCGTCCGTGTCGGACTTGTATACACCCCTAGTGTTTGACCGGATAAGATCCTGCTTTAGCGAACGCAGTTCCCGCCTGTCGCGTATCAGTCCGAGGACTACCGACTCTAATCGCGTTGTGCGAGTGTAGTCCTTTTCGTTCGGGTATGGGGGAGACGTTATCACTGCGTCGACAGAATTGGGCTCTAGCGCCCGACTTGCTTCCCTCGAGTCAGCTTTGAGCACTTGCGAGGCCACCTGGGATTGGTTCCCTAGAAGTCCGACATCATGTGCGATTTCTCTCACACCCTCGATCCATGTCTCTACGACTGGGGCATCGTCCTTGATCCGGCCCAGCCCGACCTCGGGGCCGAACTTTAGATTACCGATGCGGTGTGTAAGTGCCTTCGCGAGTGCAAGTCTCCCTTTTTGCCGCATCTGTAGGTCGCCATGCCGGTCGATCTCCTCCAAGAGGACGAGCGTTTTGTGCAGAGGTCTCGGACTGATTGAGTCCTTGAGCAAGAGCTTCGACTGCTCTTGGTCAAGCTGCCGCATCGGGGATTCTGTGCCTCCCTTCGTGGCGAGCAAAGGAAGTCCGACCCATTCGTTGCTCCCGCCACGATCCAGTATCTCTTGTGTCGATACCGCAACCCCTTCCGCAAATTCCGAGAGTGCCGAGGCATCAACCGACCAATCAACCTTAACCAGGCTTGCGAAATGAGCCATCGGGTTCGACTCGATTCCCACGCTGGCAATGCCAAGCTTCTTGCACTCCACCAACGTTGTACCGGTTCCGCAAAAGGGATCTAGAACCGTGTCGGAGGGGCCGACACCCAGCCGTTCAAGATAGTCTCGTACTAAGTGCGGCGGGAACGACAGGACGAAGCGGTACCAGTCGTGCACCGCACGGTCTTCCGACCGCAACTTGTTCCGGTCGCTGTGGACACTGTTGATTGCTTTGAGAGTCTCGATTGTCATCGCTAGATCATCGCCGCGTAGAAAGTGTTTTGGATGGGTACCCGCCGGATGTCGGTGTAGTCGATATAGGTGCCCACCTCGCGGCCTTCGCTGGTCACGGGCGTCGGGCCGCGCAGGACGAACTCGGCAACGTCATCGGTGTTGTAGCATACGTACGCGAACTGGAGCTTACGAATCTCCGACTCCTCGTCACCCTGGAAGTCGGGGTAGATGAGGGGCCCCGTGTCCACCTGCATCCTGCCGCGTTCGATCTGGACGTTCATCGTCTTGACCGGGTACTCGACGGTGGCGCGCGTCTTGCCGTCGTCGCTCCAGACCTCTGTGCGGGCTATGATCGGCAGGTAGTCCATGGTGGCCTCCACCACCTGCCGGTGGTTGTCGAGCTTCTGCACCTTCGGATGGTGTCTAACGACTGTCTTTAGCTCTTTGAACCGGCCTTCGATGTGGCTCGAGATGCGCCAGTCGCCGCCGAACTTGTTGACGTCGCCCACCTTGATATGCCCCGCCATCCACTCGGTATCCGAGTATATGCCCGCAAACTCGTAGTTGGGCAGGTGCCAGAGCACGTCCGAGCGGTACATCCACTCAGTCCGGCACGGCGAGAGCATGTTGTACTCGCGCGTCTCGCCCGACTCGTCGCTGATCCAGCACCGCGAGTCGAGGAGGATGCGCACCGTGTTCGGCCACGGCATGTGTCCCGGTTTCCGGTTGTCGTTCGGGTCGACGTTGCCCGTCCATGTGACATACGAATTTCCATAGTCGGTGATTTTCATGTGGGTGTACCTCTGGGTTTCTTGCATAGATGCTATACCAAATTGGCGTTAGACGACCGTGTTCTCGCCTGCACGCCTCGTAGACCCTCACCCCCGTATCGAGTACGGGCAGACTCTAGCCCTCTCCCACGACGGAGGCTGTCTCATAAGTAGGTTATCTTGTTGAAAATACAGAGGTTCTAGGGGTAAGTTCGTGTTGTTGCACCTGCTTTAGGAGAAGTGGCATGCCATTTCGGGACTTCAATCGGGAACAG
>JAPOPA010000038.1 GCA_026713145.1 Chloroflexota bacterium | reverse complement strand
TTATTCAGGATTCGGTTACAACATAACGTCGCGGGGTGGAGCAGCGGCAGCTCGTTGGGCTCATAACCCAAAGGTCGCAGGTTCGAGTCCTGCCCCCGCAACCAGACCAACACCACGCTCCCGCTTTGTCGGGAGCGTTCTCTTTAACCTCTATTTCCCCGATAACCATTTTCGACCCTGGACCTCGGCCTCGTCGAAAAGAACATACCTCGATACAATGCTCCGGCTGAGGTCGCCCTTCAGGATGTACTCATGTCCATTTTCTCATCGGGTCGGGAACGTCGCCTATGGACGTGGACGCTTATCGTCGTGGCCATCCTCTATTCCACCCTTGGCGTGACACCGACGGTGGCTGCATCACTGCTCTCCAGAAACCTCAATGCGGCACTCTTCCTTGTTGGCATGATGCTGGTCGGGGCGACGATCGTTAGCCGTGGCCTGAGGATGCGGTTATCGGGAGCAAATCTCGGCATCATACTCGGCGTAGCGGCGGCCTATATTTTGGTGTTCGTGAGATTCACCAGTACCGAGGAACGCAGTCATCTCATCGAGTACGGAGTCGTCGCCGCCTTCATTCATGCAGCTCTCGAGGAGAGAGCGAGGCAGGGTAGGCCTGTTCCCTTCTACCCCGTTCTCGCCGTTCTCGCTGCGGCCCTAATCGGAGTCGTCGACGAACTCATACAGCACATCATCCCCAGCCGGGTGTTTGACCCAATGGACATCTTCTTCAACACCATGGCCGGCGCGATTGCGGTTGCCGCTATCACCACACTGGCTTGGGCGCAGAAACGGACCAACCCTTCATAGCCGTCGCAGTCAAATCGGCCCGATCAGGAGTAGGAGGCCACCACCAAAACTCACGCGATGAATGACCCTGGTACCGTCAGCACACGCGCTGACACCTATCCGAAGGACTCAATCAACTCGACAATGGGAGAGAGTCCTCGCCACAAATGTCCCAGAAGCCGCATATCCGAGTCCACCGCCAACAGACATGAACAACGAGCACCCGTCAGCAATATGACGGGCGTTCGTGTATAGTTGTAAGCTCATTACGCAGCACAGGAGGTCACGACAATGGGTGGCATGATGGTATTCGGCATCGTACTCGCGGTAGCAGGCATGTCCTTTGCCCTGCTATTCGACCTAGCTGCAACCCTGCTCATTGCGTTGGGGATAGTCGGCGCCATCGTCGGTGGGGCGTCAGCGGTATACGGAGGGACCCTCGAAAAGGTGTGGGGCCTGACCCTCCTCCTCTTGGGAATCGCCGTCGCCGTCATGGGCTTGTTTATGAGCTTCCTTCTTGACCTGTGGTTCATTCAGTGGATCATACGATTCGGTGGGGGCATCATGGTCATCAGCGGAGTCATCATGGCGGGAATCGGGCTCATCGGACTCTTCAGGAGCGACGAAGACAAGAGCATCATGGAGAAGATAACGTTCAAAGGCAATCCCGACAAACGCATTGATGAGAAGGTTGAAGAAGAGCTCCAGAGTATGAGGCAGACTAATGGAGGCACGGCGGGATAATCATGGTCGCCGGCAGGGTGAGCATGGCGGGGATCAGACTCAACGGAATGTTCAATAGTGATGAGTTCAGGCGCGTCGAGAAACTGTTTGAGAATGTACTCAGGGGTTCTAGAGTTCGTACTCAAGAGTCTGAAACCGGTGAAGAGCGACGACGAGAGAAAAGGCCAAGGTTTGGACGGTTGAGCATTCCGTCCCTAGACTCCACCTCCCAGACCTGCTTTAATCCCCTAAACTTCCGCCGGATCTCGTCCAGTGTCCTCTACCCTTTCCACCGGTACCCTGCGCCGCCTTCTTGTGTCGGCGGGACTTTGTCTGGTCGCGGCTTCGGCAGCTTGTGAGGAAACACCTGATATGCAATGGGACTCTCCGCCCGCGATAGAAATCGATTCCGAGAAGCAGTACACCGCAGTCATTGAGTTGGAAAAGGATGATGGAAAGGTGGAGGTGGAGCTGTTCGCCGAAGAGGCCCCGACGATCGTGAATAACTTCGTCTTCCTCGCCCGGCAGGGCTACTACGACGGAGTCACGTTCCATCGGGTGATCGAGAGTTTCATGGCGCAGACGGGAGATCCGACAGGGACTGGTCGCGGCGGCCCGGGTTACCGCATCGACAATGAATTCCATCCCGACCTGCGGCACGACGGGCCCGGCGTCCTCTCCATGGCGAACGCGGGGATTCAGGGAGGTCGCGGGACGAATGGCAGCCAGTTCTTCATCACGTTCGTGGCGACGCCTTTCCTGGACGGTCTCAATCCTGACGGCTCGGCGAAGAACTGCTCACGCGAGTCGTGCCACCCAGTCTTTGGGCGGGTCATCGAGGGTATGGAGCACGTCTTCGCGATCACTCCTCGCGACCCGGGCTCCGCGCGGGAGCCGGGTGACCGGATCCGGACGATATCCATCGTCGAGCGATAAGCCTTAGGGAAACTCCCCTACCCTTTGCGTTTGGCGGTACGGCCTTGACGCCGCGTGCAGTACAATCACGCCATGAGCTATGCTGTCGATCTGCACGTCCACTCGCGATACGCCTACGCCACCAGTAAGGACCTCGAATTCGACAGTCTCGCCCGACAGGCGAAGATCAAGGGTATAGACCTTCTCGCGAGCGCCGACTTTACTTACCCCGACTGGTTCGAGGAGTCTCGCCTCAAGCTGAACGATGCCGGAAACGGCCTATTCGAGTACGGCGGAGTGACGTTCATCCTGGGAACGGAAGTGGAGTGCCACGGAAAGCATGACGGGCGGGGCCGTCGCGTGCACTTGCTGGTCTTCGCTCCAAGCCTTGAGACCGTCGAGCGCATCAATTCCGCGCTCAGTCGATACGGCAAGCTCGACGGTGACGGTCGACCCGCGCTCGGCCTCCTGCCGCGCGAACTACTTACACTCATAAAGAGTATCGACGAGAGGTGCTTCCTGATACCGGCCCACCTGTGGACGCCGTGGTTCGGACTGTACGGCTCGAAGTCGGGATACGACTCGTTGGAAGAGTGCTTCGGAAGCGATGTCGGCCAGATTCCGGCGATAGAGACAGGGCTTTCGAGCGATCCCGCCATGAACTGGACAGTACCCTCGCTCGACAACTTGGCGATCATGTCATTCTCGGACGCTCACTCCGCTCCGAACCTGGGGCGCGAGTTGACCGTGGTGAATGGGGAGATGACATACGACGGCCTCGTCCAGGCGATGCGGCGACAGGACATTTTGTATACCGTGGAGTTCTACCCGGAGGAGGGGAAGTATCACCACTCAGGGCATCGCGCATGTCTGGTCAAGATGAGTCCGGAGGATGTGCGGAAGAAGGGAGAGGACTGCCGGTCGTGCGGTCGCAGGATCACGGTGGGAGTGTCGTACCGAGTCAAGGAGCTAGGCGGAAGGCACGTGGACACATGGGTTGGAGACGATGGGCTGGTGCATGGTGACACAGGTCGTCCGCCATTCAAGTCGATGGTGCCGCTTCGAGAAGTGCTTTCGGAAAGCCTCGGCGTGGGGGTGGGGACGAAAACGGTAGCCAGGATGTACGAGAGGCTGATCGAGGCTCTCGGTACGGAGTTGACCGTGCTTATGGATGCGCCAATTGCGGAGATTGAGTCGGTTTCTAACGAAAGGACGGCTGAGGGGATCGACCGAGTGCGGAGGGGTGACATTTTCATCGAGCCGGGGTACGACGGCGTTTACGGTGAGGTTCGAGTGTGGGGGAAGAAGCGCGAGGGGGCTAGGCGATATGCAACCTAGACGGATGCGGCACGGAACGCTTTCGGCGTGGCATAATACCTGATCCGGGGGTGAGATCATGCGTCAACAATCCATTGCCCTGCGATATGTGACGAGGGAAGATGTAACTCGTCTGAAAAGCTGGCTCCAAGACGACGAGGTGGCAGAGAGTTGGTTTGGTCGGTACTCATATGGAGATCCCGCTCACCTAGGCTACAACCCGGCCGAGGTCATCGGGGCCGGACAGGACCAATGGGCTTCCACCTTCGAAGATTCTTCTCACACCATCCTGTCGGTCTACTCCGACGACGAACACATCGGAGAGTTCCATGTTGCGATCGAGGAGGCGTGGGGAGACGGACAGATCTCCATCTTGATTGGAAGGAAGGACTTGTGGCACAAGGGTTACGGCACTGCGACCATGAGGGCCGGGCTTGACCTGAGCTTTGGGCAGTTGGGGTTGTACCGCGTGTGGGTCGATGTGCCCGAGTACAATACGGCCGCCAGAAGGATGTTCGAGCGGCTGGGCTTCAAGCACGAGGGGACGTTGAGAAAGAGCCGTCCACACGAGGGCGCTCGGTTCGACTCGGTTGTTATGGGGATGCTTTCAACAGAGTTTGGGGCCGAGGAGCGGCAGGAGACGGACGAGGTGTGATCCTAGGCGACGATTCTCCTTTGGAATCACTCATGAAGCCTCGTGACCTGCGCAACGCGTAACGAGAAACGGCCTGTACCTAGGGCGGCAACCACAAGGGTTGCACCTACGACAGACTGCGATGAGTTCGTTTCCGCCTAGTGCGTTAGTCGGTCGAGGGAGAGAGAGGTAGCGTGGCAAGTCTGTCGAGGAGGGCTTGGCGTTTGGCGAAGTAGTCGGCCTCCCGGAGTTTGCCTTCCTCCAAGGCCCGTTCGAGGTCGGCGATCTGGGCGATAATTGCTCCTCGGTCGCCGCTTTCTTCGCGAAAGTCACCTGCTGACATTGCACCCGCGAATACCCCGCCTCGACGCGCAACTGCAATTGCGATGAGGGAGGTCATCAGGAGTCCGAGCAGGGCTGGTGCGGCCAGCTCGTACGGAACGTTGGATACCGTGGCTCTCGTCTTATCCCAGAGGGTCGCCTGCGGCAAGGAGGAAATCTCCAGTTTTGCGCGGGACTGGCGGGCGATACCGGATACCTCGATAAGCTGGTAGTGCTTGTCACCGATCTCTACATCGCCGGGCGCCCCGAAGTCGACGCTGGAAAGGTCACCGATCTCATAGGGGACAAGTATCCGGGCATTCTCCGCGCCGTATAGGTAGGACTTGTCAAACGCGACGGACTCGCCTTCATACCCGAAGTGGTAGGCGAACATGACCTCGTGCTCGCCCGGAGGTATGTTGGCGGGGACGGCGAACCCGCGATCGACTTGGATGGCGTCGGCCCCGACGAGGGAGGTGTCGATCTGAAGACCCTTCGCTCCCGGCGGGAGGCCGAAGCGGAGGAGATTCATCGGTTCGGCTCCAGGCACGTAGGTCCGGTCGCTCGCGTTGACCACGTTTACTATTTCCAAGGCGTAGATGTCGCGGGCGATCTTGTCGACCTGGGGTATGAGCAGCGAGGAGCTTGACACGGAGAGGAGAGACTGGTCGTCCGACGTCTCGTAAATGGTCACCGTGACTGGCGGGAGCGACTCAGGGCGAAGGTCGATGTCCGTGCCGTATACAACTCCCTGATAGCGTACCGTTACTCCGTAGAGGGCATCGGGATCAAGGGGGATGTTCTCGAAGCTGAAATTGCCCTTGGTGTCGGTTATGGTAGTGGACTCTTCGTAGTTGTTCGCGGTCTGAAGGTGGAGGGTGACGGTTATGCCGAATGGCGGGAGCGAGTTTGTGGTGCCGTTGATGATGTTCCCCGAGACTTCGCGGTACTGAACAGCTTCTTGCGCGGCAACGGGTAGTGTAGCTACGGCGAACAGGGCCGCCGTGACCAGGAGCGCGACTCGTAGCCACCCGACCCTATTCATCTTCCGTCCGCTCCTCGCCATCTGGTGAAGGGCCGACAAGCCGCTCGCGCACTGCTTTGACCTCTCTAGCTACACTGGCGAGGAGCTCGTCCTCCTGCTGGTCCTCCAGCTCCATGGCCTTCATGATGTTGGCGGCTTCGAGCATGTATTGCCCACGCAGGTCGCGGTAGTCATCCTCAGTCAGGTTGCCGATGGTGTACTCCAACTCGGTATTCTTGAGTCCGGCGATGGCGGCCTCCCAGCGGTTGGTCAATTCCGAGTAGGTCGAGGTCTCATCCCTGAAGACTGTCGATATGCCTCTCCTGAATACGAAGGGATAGAGAATGGCCGCTGCCGGTATGAGGGCCAGAAGGACTGCGATGAGAATGAGCATGACCGACTGAGCCTACACGCCCGCGAGTCGAACGCCCTTCGGAAGGGGAAGGGTAGCTGGGACCGGTGGTCGACGTCGAGGCGACAGAGCCAGGACGGCGCCGAGGACGAACAGAAATCCTGCCACCCACATCCACCACACGAGGGGATTGATGTACACACGAAATACGGCAGTACCGTTTTCACCGAACTCCGACGGCACAATATAGAAGTCCTCGATGGGCGTGCTGCGGATGGCGGCTCTGGTGGCGCCGACCTCGTGGCTGATGTAGAACGTTCTTCGCGCGTCCATACTGCCGATCGCGCTACCCTCACGAGAAACGTTGAACCGGGCCATCATCTCGATCCGATCAGAGAAGGGTTGTGAACCGAAGTCTACATACGTGAATTCATAGTCGCCAATCGAACGGGTGTCGCCCAAGGACACATTGAAGTCGCGCTGGACGGCGTAGAAGGATGAGCCGATTGCGCCGATGGCCAGCATGGCGATTCCGAGGTGAACGACGTAACCGCCGTACCGGGGACGGTTCGCTCCGAGCAGCCTCGCGAAGGCGAGCGGGTAGCTCTCGCCTCTGCGGTGTCTGACTCGCGAGCCGCGCATCCACTCGTGACCGACTGCAACGAACGCGATAACACAGACGGCGACGGCCAGAATAGGCAAGGGCTCCCGTAGACCCAGGATGATCAGTGCGACGGCGGCGATGGCGGCTCCGGCAAGCGGGACTCTGAGGATGGTGAGGACATTCCGCAGGTTGGCCCTTCGCCAGGGGAGCAGCGGGCCGACTCCCATGAGGAACACGAGCGCAAGGAGGATGGGACCGTTCACCCGGTCGAAGAAGGGTTTGCCGACCGTGATCACCTCGTCTGAGGCTGCCTCGGAGAATACGGGGTAGATGGTGCCCCAGAGTGTGATGAAGGCGACGGCGAGGAAGAGGACGTTCTGCGTGAGGAAGGCACTCTCGCGGGAGAGCATCGAGTCGAGCCGCTCCCTGCTCTTGAGGGTGTCGATGCGCCACACGAATGCAGCCAGCGCCGCGATGAGGGTGAACGCCATGAATCCGAGGAAGACCCAGCCCATCGTCGATTGCGCGAATGAGTGCACGGACGGGACGGGGCCGCCGCGGTTGATGAACATGCCCATCTCGGCGAGCACGAAGGCAACGGAGACGAGAATGATGTTCCACATGCGGAACATGCCGCGCCGCTTCTGCACCATGATCGAGTGGACGAATGCGGTCATCGCGAGCCAGGGCATGAGGGCTGAGTTTTCGACGGGGTCCCACGCCCAGTAGCCCCCCCAGCCTAGGATGGTGTACGCCCACCACGAACCGAGAAGGAGACCAACGGTGAGGATGAGCCAAGACACCATTCCCCATGTTCTTCCGAGATCGACCCACTCGTCGCGTCCGCCACGTCCGGCCAGGAGCACGCCGATGGCTATGCTGAACGGGATGGCGACGGAGATCAGCCCCATCATCTGCATGGGGGGATGGATGAACATACCGAAGTGGATGAGGAGCGGGTTTATCCCCTGCCCGTCCAGCGGTGCGATGGCCAGGCGTTCAAGCGGGTTGGCGAGGAATACGATGACGCCGAGGAAGAAGGCCATAACGAGGGCCATAACGCTGGTCGCGTAGGGGGCCGTGTATGGGAGCTTCCGGGACAGGCCCACCACGGCTATCGCGGTGAGGAAGGAATATACCGTAGCGATGAACAGGAGCGAGCCGGCGTTTCCGGCGTAGAGTGCCACCCAGGTGTAGATCTGCGGGAGGGCGAGGCTGCTATTCTCGGCGACGTAGCGCACGGAGAAGTCGTGCGTGACAAATGCGTAGACCAGCGCCAACGTTGCAATCGCGAGCAGCAAGGGAACGGTCATCATGCCGTAGCGCGCGCTCAGTACGAGCACGGGCGCATGCAGTCGCGCGCCGACGAAGGAGGCGACCGTCACGTATCCCCCGACGACGAGGGCAATCGGTAGCGCGACGAATCCGGCGTCAACCAGCAACGGCTTCTCCCGCGTCTCGAGTATCCGAGACGGCTTGGGGTGGACGTTCGCCGTCCGAATCGGAGGCCAAAGCGGCCTCGATGCGCAGAAAGTAGTCGTCACGCTCGGCTTCGCTCAGGGCGACCCCGTCATCAGGAGATCCGCCAGTTCGCCGTGACGGACGGACCGCCAGACGGAGAACGAAGTACAGGGCGACGGCTGCGGCGAGGATGCCCACCGGAGGAACGACCCAGACGAGCCAATTGAGGCCCTCGCGCGGGGGTTCGAGCAGGACGCTGGGGCCGTAGCGCTCGACGAAGAACTGTCTGATCTCGTCGTTCGTGCTTCCCTCTGCCAGCTTCTCATCTACGACTCCGCGCATGGCCTTGGCGCGGGGGTGCTGGGACTGGTCTATGGACTCGCCGGGGCAGACGGGGCACATGACGGTCTTGTTGATCTCCTGCGCGCGGGCCTCCAGAACTGGAAGCTCCTTATCGGAAGCACAGGCGAAAGTGAACGACATGATCGCGGCGAGGAAGAGCATGAACGCCGAAAGGGGGATGAGTGTGCTGGATACGGTTGTCTTCATCTGCCGAATCAGCGTACCACAAAGGGTGAATTCAGCGCAGAGGCCAAGGAGAGATTCACTGTGGGAAAAGAGAGAGGCGAGAGTACTGCGTAGAGGAAGTGAGGCGTCATTGTGGAGTCAATGGGGAGTGCGGAGTGGGGCATTGGATTCCTGCCTTCAAGCGAATCACGATAGGCGGAGGGTTTGATTGCTATTTTCGGGGGAGTGCCAGAGGCTCGGAGAACGCTACAGATAGTGGAGGAGCACTTTGGGAAAGTGTTGCATATTGCTGCAATTTGTTTCATTAGCCTTGTTATTGTCAAGTTAGGTAGGTTCATTTGGGCCGGGTGCCGTTGCAGAGCGACGGTAAATCATTTTGCATCGATTAGACCCGGCGGTACCGTCAGTCCGTGCGTTTGGTATAATCCATGCGCGTATTGGACGGGGCGAAGAACTACATGACCGCAATATATATTTTCTCAGACGAGGCGAGCGCTGGCAAAACCGCGCTGGCGGTGACGCTCGCAAGCTTGCTGCGGCGTGAGGGAGCCTCGGTTGTCGTAGTCCATCCATTTGACGACATCCACGACGAATACTACGCAAAGCTGCTCGGTCAGGCAGGCAATGGCGCTTCCCCGGCATCGCTCTCCGATCCGATGGACCGAGTTGCCGACTCCTGCAGGCAGGCCGCCGAAGAATGCGACATCCTGATCGTCGAAGGGTCGACCAGTATCGGTATCGAGTCTGCGCGGGAACTCGTCGATGCGCTCGATGCCGGTGTGGTGGGGATTACTCAACACGATCATGGGAAGGACGCGAACGACCTCTCCGAATGGTCGTCCACGTTTGGGGACAGGCTCATCGGCGTGGTGGTGAACGGGCGAACTGAGTACCAGGGGACGGCAGTAACGACCGAGTTCGTTCCGGCACTTGAAGGCCTCGGCATCCAAACGCTGGGGGTTGTGCCTGAGGACCGAAAGCTGGTGTCGTCCTCCATCGATCAGATCGTCGAGCACCTCGACGGTCGCTATTTGCAGGGCGACGAGTACGGCGACCGAATTATCGAGCACTTCCTCGTCGGGGGTATGGGACTGGACAGTGGAACGCTGTACTTCGGCATTCGAGAGGACAAGGCCGTGATCGTCCGCGGCGACCGCCCGGACATCCAGATGGCGGCACTGCACACGCCGACATCGTGCCTGATCATGACCAACGGGACCGAGCCGGTGGAGTACATCGTGCATGAGGCGGAGTTGGAAGAAGCGCCGATTGTGATTGTAGACACGGACACCCTCGACACGATGAAGGCGCTGCGCACCTTGCAGGACGGGGTCCGATTCGACCATCCCGACAAGGTGGAGCGCTTCGAAGCGCTGTTGAGGGAGAACGTCGATCTCGGGGCGATCTTCGAGCGGCTGGGGGTCGGAGTAGCGGCCTGAATGGGTGTCCGGCAGGACTGACGGAGCCCCTCTCTTTATCTCTCCCCCAGAGGGGGAGATCGACTGCGGCTGAACGGTTGGGTGCTGCGTTACTCGACTAGGGCTTCCCTGATCTTGGAGACCGTGGCGTTGTCGACGCGAATGTTTCGGAGGTAGTTCTGGATGCTGCCGTACTTGGTCTCCAGGTGGTCGAGTGTCAGTCCCATGGCGGCTGGTGGGGCCCACATAGCCTGGTACTCCTCGAACGGCGGGGACTTGTTTGCGCCCGAACCGTCCGGTGGGACGGTCGAGGAACCGTAAAGGAACCTCGCGCTGAGGGCGTAGTCTTCGACGATGCTCTCGCGGGGGACGCCGGCGATGCCGAGCAGGAGAGCGGCGAGGACGCCGGTGCGGTCCTTCCCTGCAGTGCAGTGGAAGACGGCGGGAAGGGCTCCGGGCTGTGAGATCGTTTCGAGTATGGTCTTTACCATTTCGCCGCGCTCGTCGATGACCGTGGAGTACATGGTCGAGAGCCTGATCGAGGAGTCGGCGGGTACGGGTATCGAGCCCCACCTGTTTATCAGGTTGTCGCCGGTCATGTTGCAGGGGTGGTACTGCACGTCCGGGCTATCCCTGAAGACGCTGGGTGCTTCGATCAACTCCTGGGACCCGCGCAGGTCTATAACGTTTCTGACACCCGCATCGGTGAGGGTGGCCTGAGCGGATGGGGAAAGGGCGTGGATGTCGGCGGCACGGAATAGTGTGCGCCATCGGACCTGCTTGCCGTCTGCCGTCTCGTAGCCGCCAAGATCGCGGACGTTGAACGCGCCCTCGACGGGAATGGCGCGTCTCGGGTCGATATCGGGGAGATTAGCCGTGTTCATTCGATCATTGCCTCCCGTATGGCGGTGAGCTGCTCGTCGGTGATGCCGGTTTCACGCAGGTAGCCCTGCACGCCTCCGTAGTTCGCGTCGAGGTGGTCGAGGGTGACGCTCATACTGATAGGATGGCAGACGTCACGCTGATAGTGCTGCCACGTGTATTCGTCGGGGCTGACGTCAGGGTTGAGTTGGTAGTAGCGGCGCACGAGGTACTTGGCAGTGAGGCCGTAGTCCTCGATGATGGTCTCGCGAGGGACTCCGCAGATACTGAGGACGAAGGCGGCTGAGATGCCCGCCCGGTCCTTTCCCGCGTTGCAGTGGACGAGGACGGGGAGGCCGTCCGAACCGGCCAGAATCGAGAAGATCTGGTGGAGGATGTGCTTCCGCTGGTCGAGGATTGAGCAGTACACCCTACCCCGCCGCTCGGCCGTATCATCGACGCTGTCCACCGCTTCCCTGTTTTGTAGCGGCACGTCACCCGCCATGTTCTGATGGTAGTAGGTGACGTCCTCCGAGCCAATGAACGGGCTCGGCCTGAACTGCAGGTCGCTGCTGCGGCGGAGGTCGATGATGTTGCGGACGCCATAGTCGATGAGGGTCTCAACACCACCCGGCGTCAAGTTCGCCAAGGTGTCCGCCCGGACGTACTTCCCCCAACGGGTCGTTCGACCGTCGCAGGTCTCATAGCCGCCGATGTCGCGGACGTTATACGCGCCTTCGACATCGAGAACGCGGGATTGTTCGGTAGGTTTTGTCATGCGTGCCTCACTCTCGCAGCATATTTCTGATGTCGTCGATTTGGGCGTCGGTCAGGCCGATGTGGCGGACGTAAGACTCGATGCCGCCGTACTCGTTACTGAGGTGTTGAAGCGTTCGCTCCATGGCTAAGGGCGGGGCGAGGATTTCAGGCGGCTCATCGAGGTTGAAGTCGTGATCGGCCAGACCGTCGGGAATCCCCTCAACCAACAACTTGAGCCTCAGGCCATGGGCGCTGAGGGCATAGTCGGCAATGACGGTCTCATCGGGCACACCGGCTAGACTGAGAAGAAGGGCAGAGACGATGCCGGTACGGTCGGTGCCTGCGGCGCAGTGGTAGATGGCGGTGTGGCCCTTGGAGTTGGCGAGCGCGGCCAAGGTCTCGGATATCACTTGCTGTCGCTGATCGAGAAGGACGCGATATATGTCTGCCGTAGCTTCGGGAGTCGTCCACTCATCCTGAGGTGGTGGGATGTACCCGGGAGGATCGGTATCTCCGATCATGTTCAGGTGGAAGAAGTCGATACCTTCCACGCCTGCGAGGGCATTCGGCGTCTCCACCGTTTCACGAGTCCGACGGAGGTCGATGACGGTCCGAACTCCGTACTCGATCAGATAGTTCTTTGTCGACTCGGAGAGGTTGTGGAGACCGTCGGCACGAAGGAAGGCACCCCAACGCGTGGTCTTTCCGTCCGCGGTAGAGTAGCCGCCGAGATCGCGGACGTTGTAAGCACTCTCAACGGCGAGGACTCGGGTGTATTCGGTCGGGCTTGTCACGGTTGTCTCACTCTCGCAACATGGTTCTGATGTCAGCTATGTGGGCGTCGGTCAGGTCGATGTGGCGGACGTAGGACTCGATGCCGCCGTACTCGTCATTGAGGTGTTTAAAGCGTACGTTCCATTGCCAGTGGCGGTGCGAGGAGTTCAGGCGGTTCCTCGAGGGAGAAATCGACGTTCGCCAGGGAATCGGGAATACCTTCGGCCAAGTACCGGCGCCTCAGACCGTGGGCGCTGAGGGCGTAGTCATCGACGATGGTGCTATCGGAAACATCGGCGAGACCCAGTAACAGCGCCGATATGATCCCAGTACGGTCGGTGCCCGCGGCACAATGGTACATGGCCGTATGTCTCTTGGAATTGGCGAGCTTTTCCAAGGTCTCGGAAATCACTCCCTTTCTCTTATCGAGAAGCAATATATATGTGTGTGCCGTCCATGCAGCGGTCGGTACATCGCCCGGTGGGGGCGAATCGTGCCATGGAGGATTCGTATCTCCGATCATGTTCAAGTGGACATATTCGACGCCGTCCATACCTGCCAGGGCGTTTGGAGTCTCGACGGTCTGAATGGTGCGACGCAGGTCGATGACGGTACGAACTCCGTAGTCGATCAGACCCGCCCTGGCCGAGTCCGACAGATTGTGGAGGCTGTCGGCGCGGAGGAAGGCGCGCCAGCGAGTCGTCCTACCGTCGGCGGTAGCGTAGCCGCCGAGGTCGCGGACGTTGTAGGCTCCCGGAACGTCGAGCCAGCGTCGGTCTTGCAAGGGCTACGTCCCCTTCCCAACGGTCTGGCGGTTGTATTCGGTATCGCTCATGGGCATGGCTTTTCGATTCCAGCGATACTGCTCCGTAAACTTGCCGAGCTCCTTCGCCATCTCGCGCATGTGGGTCGACTTGCACCCGCAGCATCCCCCTATGTAGTTGACGCCCAGTTCCCTGGCCTTCGCGGCGAATTCGCCAAGCTCGTAGCGAGTGAACTGCGTCGGCTCCAGCTTGTCCGGGAAGGACGGGAGACCGCTAAACCATGGGGTCTCGTCGGTCGTGCGGAAGCCGACGGGCTGCGCGGCCAGGTAGCCGTCGAAGGCGCCGCGCATCTCCTGGATCAGGGGGTACATGTGCGTGGGGTCTCTCATGCAGTTGAGGCCGATGATATCCACCCCGGCGTCTTGGAGACGCTTGGCGCACTCGGCGGCGGTGAAGCCATCGGCGGTGACGTTGTCGGCGCGGAAGGACATGGTTATCATCGACGGAAGGGAGGTCTTCTCCTTGATGCGCTCGGCGCACAGGAGCGCCTCTCCGAGTGAGAAGAACAGCTCGCCGAGGACGAAATCGACTCCCTCCTGGGCCTCGATCTGCTCGTCGAACATCTCGGCGACCATGCGGTCGGAGCGCTCGTCATCCGGCTCCCACATCCACGTTGTGCTCAGGTTGCCGGCCACAAGCATCTCGTCTCCGGCGACCTCGCGGGCGATGTCGGTGGCGGCCTTGTTGATCTCGCGGGTGAAGTCGCCGTAGCCGACGGTCTCCAACTTCTCACGGCTGCCGTAGAACGCCATGACCTGCAGAACATCGCAGCCGGCATTCTTCATCTCCATGTGCAGCTCGCGCACGGCATCGGGGTGCGTCATGGAAATCTCCGGGGTGAAAGCGCCGGTGACGACCCATCCGCGCTGCTCCAACTCGATGATGTACCCGCCGTCACCGAGGACGACGCCCTCGGCCAATCGCTCCATGATGCCTTTGTTTGCCATCGATCGCCTCTTGGATTGTCTTTTCATTCCGTCACGGATGACGAGACGTTAACGCTTCATCCGCTCTGACTTGGGGTCCCAAAGGGGTTCTTCAGACACCGTGGCGGGATAGCGCTCGCCGAAGTATTCGATCTCGACGGCGGCGCCGGGCTTCGCGTGCTCGATGGGCAAGTAGCCGTAGGCGATGCCTGTATCGATGGAGTACCCGTAGTCTGCGCTGGTCACGTAGCTGACGATGCGGTCGTCGATCAAGATTGGCTCCTTGCCCATCACGACGGCATCGGGAATGTCGAGGGTCATGCATGAGAGCTTGCGGGTGAGTCCGTTATTCCGTGCCTGTACAAGGGCGTCGCGGCCGATGAAGTCGCCCTTGCGCATGCGGACGGCGAATCCGATGCCAGCCTCGAAGGGGTTGTACTCGGTGTGAAGCTCGTTGCCCCAGAGACGGTAGCCCTTTTCGAGACGGAGCGAGTCGAAAGCGCCGAGTCCCGCCGCTACCACGCCCAAGTGTCGTCCGGCTTCCCACAACTCGTCCCAGAGCTTGCGACCGAATTCAAACGGGGCGTATATCTCCCAGCCCAGCTCTCCTACGTATGAGATGCGGAGAGCGAGTGCGGGAATCTCGCCGATGGAGATGTGCCGGGCCGAGAGGTACGGAAATCCGGTACTTGAAACGTCGTCGTCTGTAGCGTTACGCATCAGCTCGCGGGCCATGGGTCCCCACACTCCAATGCAGCACCACTTCGTACTCTCGTCGGTGATCGCGACCGAGCCGTCGTCGGGCAGGTGACGGTTTATCCACGCCTTGTCGTGCTCAGCTGTCCCGCCGCCGGTAACGACCATGAATCGGTCGGCGGCCAGGCGTGTCACGGTGAGGTCGCACTTGATCCCGCCGGTCGGTGTCAGCATGGAGGTGTAGGTGATTGAGCCGACGGGCCTGTCCATGCGGTTGGCGGTGATACGCTCCATGAAGGCCAACGCGCCGGGTCCGCTCACATCGAGCTTCGTGAAGGGAGTGAGATCGAAGAGGCCGACGCGTTCACGGACGGCCCTGTGCTCCCCGCCGATGATGGGCGACCAGAAACGCGCCTCCCAGCCGGTGCGGGTGTGGTCGTGGTCGGTGGAGCCGTCGAGCAGATCCGCGTTGGCCTCGAACCACTGAGGACGCTCCCATCCGGCGTTTTCGACGAAATAGGCTCCTAGTTCGTCGAGACGGTCGTGGTACGGCAGCGTACGGAGTCCGCGGGGGTCGTCCATCTGCTGGGACGGGTGAATGATGTCGTAGACCTCGCGGAACTGCTGAGCGCCGCGCTTGGTAATGTGCGAGTGGGTGAGCTGATGCGGATGGAAGCGGCTGATGTCTGCCTCGCGGAGGTCCATGGAGGGCTGGCCTTCGACCATCCACTCTGCAACGGCCTTGCCGACTCCACCTCCGTGGGTTATCCAGACACCCTCTGCCGACCAGAACCCTTTGACGTGGGGCGACTCGCCGAGAACCGGCATCCCGTCGGGTGTAAAGACGAACATGCCGTTGACTTTCTGCACCAATTCGGCGTCTTGGAGTAAGGGCATGAACTCGCCCGCGGAGAACATTCCCTTGCGGAAAGCCGACTCCGACCACGGCATCATCGAGGGCATCTCCGGGGCGTCCGCGTGGCTCCAGATGTCTTCCGGTTCCAGAAGCAGCGGCTCGTGGTCGTAGGAGCCGATCACATAGGCGTCGTAGTCCTGCCGGAAGTACATGGCGCGGTCCTGGTGGCGGATTACGGGTGCGGGATATCGTGCGGTCTCGCCGGCCAGCTCGGGCAGCGGCGCGGTGATGGCGTACTGATGTCGCATCGGCGGGAGCGGGAGCGTCACACCGGCCATCCGGCCGATGAGGCTGCCCCAGATACCCGCGGCGCATACGACGAGATCGGTCTTGATGGTGCCGCCGGAGGTATGGACGGCGGTCACTCTTCCGTCGACTACGTCGATGCCCGTGACATTGGTGTCGCCGTAGAACGTGGCCCTTCCGGTCTCCTGGGCGCGGCGTCCCATTTCTCCCGCCAGCATCCATGCGCGGGCGTTGCCGTCGCCCGGAGTGTACATTGCGCCGTAGATCTTGTCGGAGATGAGGGGTACCTTTTCACGGGTCTCGTCGGGACCGAGGAGGTAGGTCTCAACGCCCCACGCCCTACCCGCCCCGACCTTGCGCTTCAGGTCATCGAAGCGTTCCGGCGTCCACGCGACTTCGAGGCCGCCGACGCCAAACCACAGCGGCTCGCCGTCGGGCGGGTTTAGGCTGTCGTAGAGCTCGACGGTCTCCCTGGCGAAGACGGACATCATCTTGGAGAAGTTGACCTGGAACACGAGTCCTGGCGCATGAGAGGTGGAGCCACCCGTCTCGAACATGGGACCCTTGTCCACGACGACGATGTCGCTCCAACCGTACTTGGCAAGATGGTATGCGACGCTCGCTCCGGCGATGCCGGCCCCGATGATTACGACTCGCGCGTGGTCTTGCATACGGTGTGCCCTATACTCCGGTCACGTTTGAGTACGATTCCGTCCAACAGGAGTCGATATGAGATTGTATGACATATTTCGGAGTCTGGGGAATATCCAGTACCAGTTCTCGGAGAAACCGGGGGAAGAGCTCTACCTCTTCGAGACTGTCGAGGGACAGCCATTCGTAGACGAGATCCGGCTCCGACGCCTCAAACTTCCCTTCACGCCCGAGGATGGGGTGTTCCGATGGGAATTCCAAGAGGAAGCACAGGCCGACCTCCTGGTAGCGTATGTTGTCCAGCTCGAACAGGAGGTCATAGAATATGACAAGTCGTCCGACTTGAACGCCGCCGCCCAGTTCTTCGTCCAGTTCCCTCGACAATGCCTGCACTGCGTTCTCGCCATACTCCACACGTCCGCCGGGCACGAAGCTGAAGTCATGCTTGACGTTGTGTTCGACTAGCAGGCGTCCTTCATGCACGGCGATGCCACCAACGCGGTACATGAAGGTGATCTCGCCGTTGGAGAACATGACCATGTCGTCGGTCATGTGAGCGCCTCCATGAGATGTGCAAGAGGCATGTCTGTAAGGGACTCAAGCTGCATGTCGGCATGGTCGTACGAGCGGTCGCGGGTCAATGTGCCGGGGACTGCCACGCAGAGCAGGCCCGCGTTCTTGGCCCCCTGCACTCCTGTTGGCGAGTCCTCCAGGGCGAACACCTCGTCAGGGGTCACGCCGAGGTCGGAGATGGCCTTGAGGTAGGAGGCGGGATCGGGCTTGGAACTGCCCACGTCGTCGGCGCACACGACGGTATCGAATGTGTCGGACAGCCCAAGCTGTTCCAGCTTGGGGTCCACCCACTGGTGAGTCGAGCTAGAAGCGATGCCAATCCGCATTCCTCGTTCTTGCGAGGAGGCGATGTAGTCTTCGACGCCGGGAAGCGGTACGGCGTTCTCTAGCCGCGCAGCGAAGTCTGCCCTTTTCCGGCCACGCACAACATCGCGGTCGAGCGGTCTGCCAATAAGCTCCTCAAGGTGGTCATAGATGTCGAAGTTCTCGCTGCCTCCGCCGATGTGCGGCGTCCACACCGACAGGGGCAGATCGACGCCGTATGAGCGAAATATGTTCAGCCACGCCTCATACTCGGGGACTTCGGTATCGACGATCAGGCCGTCGAAATCGAAGATTATTGCCTTGAACGTTCGAGGCATCTCGGATCACAGCCGACGACCGAGGGATATGCGGTCGAACTCGGTGGCTGCGGCGTTCCCGGGGTAGTCGACGAGGACCTCGACGCTCTGGAGTACGACGTTTGCAACGAGGTTTTCGGGACGAGAGAGGACGGCGACACCGACTTCGTTGCTTCCGTTTCGGAGGAGCTTCGTCTCGATGGAAAACTCGGCCCAGGCGAAGATGTCCCCTCCCCCGCCGTGACGGGTGACGCGGCAAGTCTCCCAGTCAAGGTCGGCGCCGTTCAGTGTGACGGACATCACATCAGCCGCGACGGAGCCGGTCAGTTTGAGGCGCAGGCGGACATCGCTTCGAGGACTGTCGTCAGCCAGGTAAATGGAGATTACTTGCTCCGATGCCTCGACGCCCGTTTCGATGGAAAGCGGCAGCTGGGACGCGTACGCCTCGTAGTCGCCGTCAACGTCTTGAGTGGGCGACCAGTAGTGCTTGGACTTCTCGCGGAGGAGGTCCGGGTCGTGTATCTCGGAGAGGACCTGCTTTTCGTCAGCACCGACGGGCCAGTCGAACCACGGGAGGTAGATGCCGTCCGCCCTCTTTGCCCAGTAGGCCGCTGCGCCCGCGCGAAAGTGCTCCGGTGTCGCAGCGTGCTCGTAGATGCGACGGTCGGTCTGGTGTATACCGCTCGTATGAACCGAGAACACTTTGTTGAGAAGCGCCGGGTAGACCTCGCAATTCGTCCCGTCCGTCAAGTCGACGAGCCACTCGATGGGGAAGTTGACATCCATCTGCATGGGGCCGTAGACGGCCGGTACGAGGAAATCTACGAGGCCTTGTGCGAGCAAATCGGCAATGTCGAGGCCGGTCGCTGCGTTCGATTCCGGCGTAGGGAACACTCGCGCGCCCAGCACGAAGGGCTTGCCTTTGTCTACGGCAGCCTTGTCCACGATCCGGCGTGCGTCGGCCAAGAACTCCGTGACGAGGTGCTTGTTCTTTTCGACCTCCCCCCGCTCGAACAGGTATTGGCTGAAGGCGAAATCGATCTCCATGCCGTCGAGGTCGTAGTTTGTGACCGCCTCCTCGAAGAGTGCGAGTCGTTCCGCACGCACTTCAGGGTAGGCCCAGTTGAAGGGGTGCCCGGGGGCGGTAGTGAGGTGCAGTTCAGGATGGTCGATCTTGAACGTGGAGTTGTCGGCGGTGTCGATGAAGGCGGGGTCCTGACCGTGATTGGTGCGTATGCTCCCCCACATCTTCAGGCCCTTCTCGTGGGCGCGGTCAGTGAGCAATTCGAGGAGGTCGAGTCCCCGGTCGCGGAGGCTCTTGATGTTCGAGTACGCCCGCCAGAACGGGAAAGTGTTCCAGATCTCCGGCTCACGGAAGGTAGTCTTACCCGCCTTGATGAGGTGCTCTGCCCACGTCTCTCCCACCTCGGTGTTGTGGTACATCGTCTGGCCGGCCCCGAAGCCGTAGACGAACGTGTCGACGCCTGTCCCAGCCACGTCGTCAACGGGCGCGACGGCGTCCTCCACCCTGAGGGGAGGGTCGTAGGCGTAGATGTGGGTATGCCTAGCGTCGCTATAGAAGATTAGGCGCTGCTTGCTCATGTGGTTCTTTCGATTCGCACAGGTATCATGGCATCCCAAAGGACTCGCTAGGCGTTGGGTATTCGATGACGATCTCACAGCCTTCCCAGACGATGGGAGCGCCGAGTCCGGCGGGCCGGGCGTCGAGGGACAGGGTTATCTCGTTCCAGCCGTGGATGAGGGTGTCAGAGGGCAATTCAATCTCCAGCCACGCGGCGAGATAGGCGTCCAGCTGAGTCCGCTTGGCGGAGTCGAGAGAGAGCGGGTTGCCATTGATGTGGAGGGTCAGGTCATCGAGGGTGGTTGACCAGATGAGGCGAAGTCTGAGGGTCGCGGTAACGCTTCTAGGATCGTCGGCGACAAAGAGGCGGACGGTCTGAGGACCGGCTCCCTCTTCGAGCGTGGCCTTTAGTTGGGACTCGTAGCCGAATTGCGCCGACAGGTCGTCGTGTCGCCGGACGACATAGCTCTTGGGCTTGCGTTTCAGCAGGTCAGGGTCATGGGCCTCCGTGAAGATCGTTCGCTGCTCAGGACCGTGCGGCCACTTGAGGAAGAGCATGTAGATCCCGTCCGCCCCGCGATCCCAGAACGATGCCGCTCCCGCTCGGAGCTGCTCGATGGTGGCGTGGAGCTCGAGGGAATTCGGTTCCATGCGGTCGTCTGCTATGTCGAGGCCTCGAACGGCGCGCTGGAGCGTCGGGGAGACGTGGCATCCCTCGCCTTTGGCGAGATCTACAAGCCACTCGAACGGGCAATGTGCATCGACCGGCTGGTCCTG
>JAPOPA010000039.1 GCA_026713145.1 Chloroflexota bacterium | reverse complement strand
TTTCTTTGCCCTTCTTGCCTTATGGATTTTCGGAGCGATCTTGGGGTGGTTCCCTACTTTTGGAATGGGAAAATACGGTGAACCTTTCAACATCTGGGATAACTTGTACCACCTGGTCTTGCCGGCGACCGTATTGTCTATCGACTCTCTCGCGGGAAATACTCGGTATGCCCGTACGTCGATGCTCGAAGTGATGCACGCCGACTATATTACGACCGCTCGCGCCAAAGGCTTGTCTCGCTACGCTGTAATCGGCAGGCACGGTTTCCGGAACGCGCTGATCCCGATCATCACAATCACAACCCTCCGACTGCCAGGACTCATCGGCGGGACGATCCTCATTGAGAATATGTTCGCTTGGCCCGGCATGGGACAGCTTACGGTCGCCTCGGTCGGATACCGCGATTACTCGGTACTCATGGGACTGATCCTCATTACAGCGATTATGGTGCTTTTGGCAAACTTGCTTGCCGACATACTGTATACATACACCGACCCACGAGTCCGAATCGAAGATAGCTAAAGGAGTTCCGGTGAATGGAGAGTGAGGCGGCATCCGGCCTGACAGCCTTGCAAGGGGAGACAAGGAGACGAACACGACGGAGCCTGTGGTTTAGGTTTCGGCGGCATCGTCTGGCCCTTTTGGGGTCGTCTGTTCTTGCGTTATTTGGATTGATGGCGCTGTTCGCCCCGATTGTTGCAATCCACGACCCCGCGTACGTCGACCTCGATCACATCAAAGAGGGCCCGACGCTGACTCATATTCTGGGAACGGATTCCGCAGGACGTGACGTGTGGGCGAGGCTGTGGTTCGCGGCGCGGGTCTCGCTGACTGTGGGTATCGGAGCTGCGCTGATCTCCTCGGCGATCGGAGCAGTCCTTGGAATGATTTCCGGGTACGCAGGAGGTCAGTCCGACAACTCCATTCAGCGTTTCACCGAGTTTGTATCGACTATCCCGCTCTTTTTTGCGGTGATCTTGCTCGTTTCGGTGACGGGGGCTCACGTTTCCAACCTGATCTTAGTAATCGGTGTTTTGGGTTGGACCGGAAAGGCGCGCCTCGTTCGAGGCCAAGTGCTTTCGCTCAAGGAAATGGAGTACGTGACCGCAGCCAGGGCACTCGGTGCGAGCAACTTGCGAATCATCGCATCGCATATTTTCCCTGGCGCGATACCGTACATCGTGGTCTCGGGCACGCTGACATTGGCTGGCGCGATCATCACCGAGGCGGGTCTGAGCTTCCTCGGTCTGGGTGTGCAGTTCCCGACACCCACTTGGGGCAATATGATGAACTCAGCGCAGTCGTTACACGTGCTTCAGTTCCAGCCTTGGCTATGGCTCCCACCTGGAATCGCCATTGGCGCGACGGTGCTCGCGGTCAACTTCCTTGGCGACGGCCTTCGCGATGCCCTCGATCCTCGAACTAAGGTAGACTAATCAAAGAAATCACCGGTTGAGGGGGACCATGAGCTATCTACGACCCACACTCCTCATTACGATAATTGTTTTTCCGCTGCTCGTATTGAACCTTGCTGCGTGCGGCTCCGATGGCGACGATGCCATTGGTACGCCGGTCGGACCCTCGGGTCAAGCCAACGAGGTCTTGGCCGAGTTGATGCGCACGCGTTTCACCGGAGAAACCAATGACGGAGAACCCCGGTATATAAATGTTCAGGTCCGCGAGAACCGACAGACGACCGGATTCAATGTCCTTGTTGAGTTCAATGGCGACGAGTACGAGACAATCGTTGAGGAGTTTCGAACGATCAATGTTTGGATGGCCGACGCATACGCCGATCTATTCACATCCGGTCGGGATGTGGCGGAAGGACATATGAGTGCCCGGATGCAGGTTATCGGAAGGCAGGGAACGTCTCCCAATAGCATTGTGTACAAGACTCGGCTTAAGCGAGAAGACGCCGAGGGGATAGATTGGGCGAACAGAGCTAGTGTCGACTTCCGGGAGATATGGGATGTCCTGATTCTCAACCCGACTTGGCGACAGGCTCTTACAGAGGCTGGAGAGCTTTCAACCGAATCCTAGCCCTACTGTCCAGAGACGAACATCAACCCTTCCACCCTGTTTTCCAGGAATCGCCGACCTTAGAGTCCGGCTTCCACTCACGTCGTCCAATGATGCGCTTCTGGCGGTTGGGAGCCCATAACAAAGCGACCATCAGAGCCACTACGAGGCCGACTGCCCACGCATTGAAGCCCAGCCCGGTCTGAAGCTGTCCACGGAAGCTCATAACGATGCCACCGTCTCCGGCGGCGAAGGCAGACAGTCGGCTAAGGGCAGTGACAGTGTGAAAGTCGCTGCCTGTCGAGGCGGTTTCCTGCAACCAGGTCGCCCCGCCATCGGATGAGTGAATGAGAGTGCCTCCCTGTCCAACAGCCCACCCATCGTCAAGTGTGGCGAACTCGACGGCTGTCAGGTCGACTGATGTCCCCGTCGCTTCACCGAACCACGTAGCTCCTCCGTCGCGAGTTGATAAGAGAGTGCCCGCCTCACCGACTGCCCACCCGGTCACCTCGTCCATGAAGAAGACATCGAGAAGATCTACCCTGGCGCCGCTGAGTTGCGCCGCCCAGGTCGAACCACCATCGAATGTCGCGAGAATCGCTCCGTCCTCACCAACAATCCAACCAGTTCGACTGTTAACAAAACTCAGCCCAAAGTACGAACGGTTGCCTGGGTCTCGGCTCGTCCAAGTCGTGCCTCGGTCGCTGGTCGTGAGTACCGTGCCGCCAGTCCCCACCGTCACCCCAACCGAGACATTATGAAACTGCACGTCATGTAGGTCTTCAATCTCACCGGATTCCTCTATGGACCAGGTGGCTCCCCCGTCAGCAGTACGTACAATGACTCCATTCTCGCCCACGGCCCACCCGCGAATCGAGTCGACGAAGTGGATAGCAAGGAGTTTGGCAGATGTTCCGCTACGCTGACGGGCGAGCGTAACAGCACCATCCCTGGTCTTCAGAATGCTTCCGGACGTTCCGACCGCCCAACCTTCATTCTCACTGACGAAGGAGATGTCCCGGATAGACGACGCACCTCGAACGATGTCCCAGGTGTTGCCCCCGTCTTGCGTCCGCAGAATGACGCCGTCGGTTCCTGCGGCGAGGACTGTGTTGGAGTCCAAGGCGAACACGGTGAGAAGTGACGAGTCTGTCTGTGAGTCCTGGGCTTCCCAATTCTCACCCCCTAGTTTGGTGGCTAGGATGGTGCCGTCCCGCCCCACGGCCCAACCGGAGAACTTATCAAAGAACACGACGTCCAAGAGATACGTTGCAGTCTCAGTCTCGTATCGCGTCCAGTTGGCCGCATCGACGGTACTAAGGATGACGCCGCCACTACCCACGGCCCAGCCCGTCCGTTCATCTACAAATTCCACTCCGAATATGAACTCGTCAGTACCGCTGTGGCTGGTATTCCACGTTTGACCGCCATCGTTTGTGACGTATGTGCCGCCCCCGTCGCCAACCGCCCAGGCGGTCGTCGCTTCTAGAAACTCAGCGTCTTGGAGCCAACCCGTCCGAGGCCCTGACGCGGTGACCCAGGTCGTGCCGCCGTCCGATGTTCGCGAGGGAATTCCGTTAGCATCCAACACGAGACCGTTACGAGTGTCTTCAAAGTTCACGGCCCGAATCGTGGTCGAGACGTCCAACACACTTGCGTCCCACGTGAAACCTCCGTCGGTCGTTCGAAGGACTGTCCCTCCATCACCTACCGCCCAGCCGGTCTGCTCATCGACAAAGAACACGTTGTGCAGTGCAAGCGTTGTGCCTGACGACTGCGTTATCCAGGTTTCTCCCCGGTCGGTCGTCTTAAGAACCGTCCCCGCAGTCCCGACTGCCCAGCCGGTCTGTGCGTCGACGAATGTCATGTCGAGAAGCGAGGTACCCAGGCTCTGAACGGTCGACCAGCCATTTGTCCGCGCGTGGTCGGCGAGAGTTACGCTCAGGCTTCCAAGAAGGAATAACGATGCTGTGGCGCCGACGAGGAGGATGCGGGGCAGGTGAACGACAATGAGTCTAAGATCGCTCAAACCAGTTGATATGGTGCTAGTCCCACTCAATGATGACGCCAAGGGCATCCTGCGGGCTGTTGAACAGGAAGTGGTAGGCCTCGGCGGTCTCCTGCCAGGGCATACGGTGGGTGATAAGCGGCTCTACGTTAATTCTTCCGTCGATGAGCATCTGTGCAGTGTCTTTCAGGTGCATTCGCGGAGTCGGGGAATTCCAATAGCCGAACACGATCTGGCTGCGCTGCATAAGGCCCGAGTCGAGCGGCAGCAGACCGGAGCCGGGAACACCGTCGCCCGCCTGATAGAGAGCGATCAGGTGAATGGTCCCCCCTGCTTTGACCAGCATCTGCTGCGCCTGTCTGAACGACTCGACGCCTGCATTTCCGCCGACGCATTCGACAACAACGTCCGCTCCCTTGCCGTCGGTCAAGTCTTTCACTGCCTCGACGGTATCGACCTCGGCGGCGTTCAAGACTATGTCCGCACCAGTACTCTCGGCAATCTCGCACCGAAGCTTGGTTGCGTCTATCACGATGACTCTGTCGGGGTTACGTTCTCGCACTGCCTGAGCGTACAGGTTGCCAACGAGTCCTTGCCCCAACACTACGACCGTATCGCCAGGGCTAATAGGTGTCACACGTGACCACGCTACACCACCATTAGCCAAGGGAAGAAAGGTTGCAGCGTCGTGGCTGAGTCCGTCCGGTAGGACGAAAATCCGTTCGACGTCGCTAATGGCCGGCCTTCGTACGAACTGAGCGTGCGGAGCAGACGCCATCACGCTTGTGCCCGGAGCGATCTCAGTCACACTCGTACCAACTTCGACTACATTGCCGGCATCCGAGTATCCCATGATCTCGGGGCTCACTGCGATCTCCTTGACGTAGCGAGCGAAAAGCTCCGAGCCTCGGCTAATGAGGCTGCGTGTGACCTCGACGACCACGTCGTCCGGGCCTGCGGTGGGGACCTCGGTCTCCACCATCTGGACGTTCCCAACGCCCTCCAGCTTTTCCAGCCTCATCATAGTTGGCAAGGTCTTTTCCTCCAGTGAATTTCTATGGTAGCAGATTGGAGTTAACGAACCGGCTGATTTGGCTCCTCGTTACCCCACTCACGAGAATCTATGCGCCTCGTCCGGTTACTCACAGGCAACTCGACGCGCGCGCCACCGAGGGCGTTGGACTCGTGTATCGCGAACCCAATCTCGGTCGCTCGGCGAGCGTGAGGGATGTCGCAGCTCGTCTGACCGCCGGTACGCATTGCGTTAAGCAGATCGAGGATGGTCGCCGGACCGCGAGGCCACGGCTCGGCCGACTTGGGAAGCTCGATCTCATGGGGCCGACCGTGCGCCTTCGCGTCTGAGTCGAATTCGTACAGAAACGCTTGCCCTGCTTCATTTAGCACGTCAATCCGACCAGCATCGCCGAGGATCGTGAACGCACGGTTGCCCCCTTCAGGCACCACGAACATCGTCACGCCGTTGTCGAGGCCTACCCATGCTCGTCCGGCAGGGTCGCCATGCCGGAAGTCGTCGGGGGGCAGATGGCTCATGTCGCTCAGAATCCCGCTCACCCAGACCGGCTCCGGATCACCGACCAGATGAAGCGCAGTGTCGTACCAGTGGCAGCCGTGGTTGACAAGATCGGAGACCCCGCACGCAAGAATACTCGTCACCTTGCCGACCGCGCCTCCTCGAACCATGTCGCTGATCTTGATGTATGGCTCACCCCAACGAAGTTCTGTACCGTAGGCAAAGGGCACCTTCCCGTCGGTACAAGCTTTGAAAATTCGGTCTCCTTCGTCCAGGGTCGTGACAAGCGGTTTGTCGCAAACTATGCCCTGGACACCGGCGTCCACCGCGGCAACGATCTGGTCGGCATGATAGGTCTGACGCGTCGCGAGGCAGAGGATGTCCGGCTTCACCTCTTCCAGCATTCTCTTGTAGTCTCCGTAAGGGACAATGTCCCCCCAGACGTGTTTCCAGGTCGCGCAAAACTGCTCCTTGGTCTCCTGACCGGCGTCGTATGCTGCAACGACGTGCACGTCCTCGACGGGGGCGAAGGCCGATCCCCAGTTGTGACCACCAGGCGTAGTCTGAAGGCTCCGGTGTACACCGGCGAAAGCTACTCGGAATTTTTCGGGCATGACTCTGTTCCTGTTGGTGCGGCCGATCAGTCGATTCTCTCAAGCAAGTAGAACACCGGCCTGAACCCGTCCGAGCAGCTTGTGATGGTCGTGCCGGGCTTCACGCCAAGCATGTTACCGCCGCGGCCAAGTAGAACGACGTATTTGTGGACATCTGTCCAGGCCCATTCGCTGAACCCCTCCGGCATGTTCGTACCGTCTGAGATGAATTCCTGGCCCTCTTCGAAGGAGTGACAGCAGCCTTCGGGTTTCCACTCGACACCCTCCGTGTACTCGTCAACCCATTCCTGATTGAACGTCTTCTTCAGTACGGTGATTCGTACTGGCTTTGCTGCGACCATTTGAGTGCCTCCTAAATTGGTTATTGGCGGGGCCTTCAATCCTCACCACGATCCTCTACATTCGAGGGATAAAAAGGGCCAGCACTCTAGAATCCGTTGTTGGCGATGACGTCACGGTACCAGTGACCGCTCCTTTTGATCGTCCGTTTCTGGGTGTCAAAATCGCAGTGAACCAGGCCGAATGGACGGGAGTAGCCGAAGGCCCACTCGAAGTTGTCGATGAAGGTCCAGACGAAGTAGCCCCGCAGGTCGACGCCGTCCTGAATGGCCCTATGGGCCGCCGAGAAGTGGGATTGAAGATATTCGAGACGACGGTTGTCATTGATAGCGCCTGAGTCGTCGAAACTGTCTTTGAAGGACGAACCGCTTTCGGTGACGTACAGCGGTATGTCGCCGTAAGTGTCGCGAACCCAGTCCAGTGTCTCGTGGAGGCCGTCGGGGTAGACCTCCCAGCCCATCAGCGTATGGTCACCAGTCTGCTTGACTTGCTGAGCATCCACGACGCCGGCACCCCTTTTGTTCGCAGTCACCTGACGCGTGTAATAGTTAACGCCGAGGAAGTCGATCGGCGAATGTACATCGTCGAGATCACCTTCGCGAACATTCGGCCAAGCCTCGCCAAACCACGCAGGCAGGACATCTGGATAGCTGCCCTTGAAAATGGGATCAAGATATGCGCGATTGAGGAATGCATCGTTCCGTTCAGCGGCAGCGACGTCCTCGGTCGAGTCGCTGGCAGTGTGCTGAGGAGTAACATTGACGGTAATCCCTATCTTTCCGTCTCCGCCGGATGCGCGGTAGAGTTGTACGGCCCTCCCGTGCGCCATCATGAGGTTGTGGCTCACCCGCAACGCCGCCCAGTAGTCGTTGAGACCCGGCGCCTGCGTCCCGTCCAGGTGCCCACGCTTGGATACCACGCTCGGCTCGTTGAGCGTGATCCAGTTCGTTACTCGGTCGCCAAAGCGTGCGTATAGGGTCTGCGCGTACTGCCCGAACCAGTCGACGATCTCTCGATTCGCCCAACCACCACGATCCTGCAATGCGCCCGGAAGGTCCCAGTGATAGATGGTCACGAAGGGAACTATCTCTGCTTCAAGTAGAGCGTCGATGATGTTTTCATAGAAGTCCAGGCCGGGTTGATTGATTCGGCCCGTTCCATCAGGGTAAATCCTCGGCCACGAGATGGACATGCGGTATGCCCTCAGCCCGAGGTCCTTCATCAGCGCAATGTCTTCGAGATATCGATTGTAGTGGTCGTGCGCGATGTCTCCGGTCTCACCGTTGTGGGTTGTGCCCGGCGTATGCGAGAAGCGGTGCCAAATTGAGTCGCCAGCTCCGTCGGCCATGGGCGAACCCTCGATCTGATACGAGGCTGTCGCGCAGCCCCACATGAAGTCTTTTGGAAATGTCAGCAACTCTGCATAGCTCCTGGCCGGTGGTGTGGAAGACGGTGTGTACTTTCTCACGATGAGCGAGAATCGTCCAGTGATCAAACACCCCTGCCCAGGATGACCGCATTTACACAATCCGTACTTGCCCTTACGAGGAAGGATTGAGGCTCTAGTCGGGCGGCAGTTGGTGGTGGAAGCCGCCTTGTCCCGCACACCTGCCCTTCGACAGGATCAGGGCGAAAGGGTGGATGCCAAGTCGGACTCCAAGGATCGAGATCGTCCCCTACCCGTGCCGTTTTGCGCATGCAAGGCCAATGCGTTACAGTTCGGAATTATCAGTCTCCTCAGCTCTCTTTCCCACCGAGAGGGGGCCGGGGTGGGGCCTTTCCAGGAGCAAGAGTGGCAGCAGCAAAATACAAAGCGGCAATCATCGGAACAGGCAGGATGGGTGGCCTGATCGAGGACGAACAACCATACTCGAATGCCTATACAAAACCATACAGTCATTACATGGCATACACAGTCACGCCGGAGACAGAGGTCGTGGCCGTTGCCAATCGAGGCGCACCCCGGCTGGAGCGCTACTTGAAACGGTTCCCGGTCGAGAATAGCTACCTCGACTACCGAGAGATGATCCTCAAGGAAAAGCCGGATATCGTGAGCGTAACGACGCCGTCATTCGCGCGCGCCGAGCCGATCATCTTCGCCGCCGAGAACGGAGTCAAAGGCATCTACGCCGAGAAAGGCTTATGCGCCTCGCTGGAGGAGGCTGACCGTATAACCGCCGCAGTCAAAGCGAACAACGTGGCGTTCAACTGGGGCGCTTCGAGGCGACACCATAGCGCATACGTCCAGATGGCGGAGTCCATCGCCGCCGGCGACATCGGCGAGCCGAAATTCGTGGTGTGCTACCAGTTCACCGACCTCATCAAGCACCATCCGCATACCCTCGACACGGCATCCATGCTGATTGGAGACCCCAAGGCCACTTGGGTAGAAGGGAGGCTGGTCGAGCCCGACAGCGAGCGTGACAACTCCGTTGGGCGTATGGGACCGCGAGACCCGAAGACCAATGAACGAGTTGGGAAGCTGTCGTCACCTGTATACGACCCGGACGGGCACCGATTCGTCCCACCAGAAGGACAGGAGATCGCCGACCCGATGGTCGACTTCTTCCGCGTCGGCTACGAGAATGCAGTCGAAGGGATGTTCATCCCGGCGGGCGGCGGCTGGAGCATCGAGGTGCGCGGTACCGAGGGACACGCCTACGCCTGGGAGCATCAGGGCGTGTATCGTATCCGCAAGGGGGCGGGCCAAAGACCGACCGTCGAAGAACGAGAGATCACTCCGACAGGATACAGCCCGACAGTGAACATCGTCCGCGACATCGTAAACGAGCTGGATACAGGGGAACGCACCAAAGGCAATATCGACGTTACCATGCAGATCGTCGAGCCGGAATACGCCATCGCTTATTCATCTTTGGCGGATGGCAAGCGGGTGTCCATTCCAGTTGAGGACAGGGCCTTGCACATTCCCGGTGGATAGGATTCCAGGATGCCTACGGAACCCATAGACGTTGGACAGGACAGACATCTCTCTATCGCCGACCTGTTCACATTCACCTGGGATCTCATCAAATCCAAGAGCGACCAAGAAGAAGAAGGGACTTTGCCAACTGATCGAAGGAACAAACTCGTTGGTGCCGTTGTCGTCACGCGGACTTTCCGCACGGAAGTCGGCGAACTCAAACTGGCTAAACAGCGGGTGACGGGAGCGAAGGCTAATTCATGAACGCAGAGGACTGGAATACTTTCGACGAAATGGCTTGGGAGGAGTTGACGGCTGGCGCCGGGGATCATGCCAACTAGAGAGACCAGGACAACCACAAAGATCGCCATTTTGGGCTCTGACAACAGTCACGCTGAGCGCTTTCCAGAAATCCTGAATGTTCCGAGCCATCCTGACTACTGGTTGGACAGCAACGCGACGGTTCATTCCATTTGGGGGGAGGACGACGCTCGCACTCGCGAAGTCGCAGACAAGGTGTCAATTCCAAACGTCGCAGCGACTCCCGAAGAAGCGGTCGCCGACGCCAGTATTGTGTTCGTGGTCTCGCGACACGGCGGACTGCATCTCGACTTGGCTCGGGTCGCCATCGAGGCGCGCAAGCCGGTGTTCGTGGATAAGCCATTCACCGTTATGCCCGACGACGCACGAGAACTCGTCTCCTTGGCGGAAGGCGCAGGCGTCCCTATGATCTCGTTCACGACCCTGCGCTACGGCTCCGACACCGTTGATTTCAAACGGCGCATGAGCGAGATTGGATCCGTCCGCTACGCAGGCTACACCGGACCAGCATCTCGGCAGAACGACTACGGCGGTCTCATCTTTTATTCGATACACACAGTCGAACTCATGCTTCACCTGCACGGCATCGACGTTAACTCGGTCTACGCCATCGAGCACCCTGCCGGCGCTGAGAAGTCGAACATCACCGCGACCTGTTCCTATGACGACGGTACACTTGTAACACTGGCGTTCATCGGCGATGGAGCGTACCACTTTCACAAGCGTGCCATAGGCAGCGAGGGCGTCATCGACAGTTCCGAGGACGAACGCGATCTCTCTGCCGATGCGACGTCGTTCGGCAGGGCGGTTGGCGAGTCGGCGAACCAACCTTCGACGTCCATGTCGCGGGGCATGGCCGCAGACCACTACCCAAATGGCGTGCGAGAGGCCGTTCGAGTAATGCGAGGCGAAAAGACAAGCGACATATCTCCCGTGCAGATGATACGTGCAGTACAAGTCTGCAATGCTATCGAAGAGAGCCTAAATACTGGCAGAGCGATCAACCCATCTGAACTTTGAGGAGGCAGTGATGGCACATATCACCATTTACAAGGGAACCGACTTCCACAGCGCGTTCCCGGAGGTAATTCGACTACAGAACGGCGACCTCCTGACCGTCTTTCGGCAGGCCCCCGTTCGGCCGCCGAACGAACATGAAGGACTGCGCAACGCCGTCCACGTCCACCATCATCAGGACCCGGGCTCTCGGACTGCGCTAATGCGATCGACTGACGACGGCGATACCTGGGACCCTGCTTCGCATACCATCGTCGATTCTGGCGGCGACCAGGACCTGAACCTCGCGATGATCGCGCAAGTGTCTTCAGGCCAGGTAATCGTCAACAACATGCGTCTCTTCTCCGGCTGGACAGATGAGCAAAGCGCCGAAGTCGAAAATGAGAAATGGGTGTTGCCCAAGCGTCCAGGCCGAAACTTCGGGCGCATGGTTTGGGACAGCCTGTATCTGTATCGCTCCGACGACAACGGCCACACCTTCGCACCGGCTGAGCCATTCAGTGTCGAATCGATGACTTACTGGTCTCATACCGGCAAGACCGGTGTTGTCGAGTTGCCTGATGGTACTTGGCTGCTGCCCTTCCACGGGATGGGAAGCCCCGGGGAGATCGGACGTGTGTTCGTTGTTAGATCCTACGACCAAGGCAAGACGTGGGTCCGACCCTCGACTGTCGCGTACGATCCCAACAGCCAGGTTAGCTTCGGCGAACCTCCGCTGCTTCGCCTTTCAAATGGCAGACTACTGACCATGATGCGTACCGGCGGCAGCGACGACCAAATGTACCAGGCCTACTCCACCGACGATGGCTGGACCTGGCGCGGCTTGAAGAAAAGCCCTATCTGGGGTTACCCCTGCAATCTTATCGAGCTAGACTCCGGCCGTATTCTCTGCACCTATGGCTACCGTCGAGAGCCATTTGGCATCCGTGCCGCTTTCAGCGACGACCAGGGCGAGACCTGGGATATGGACAATGAGGTCATCATCCGCGACGACGGCCTCCACGTCGACCTCGGTTACCCGTCCTCCATCCAAAAGAAGGATGGCCGCATTCTCTCAACTTACTATTACCACGGCGAAGATGGCATCCGCTTCATAGGCGGCAGCATCTGGTCCGAGGGCGACGTGTACGGATAGAAAGTTCAGTTCGTACACTTGAAATGCCGAGGGCAACTTCAGGACAGACGTGATATCCAATAATTCGGAACTGCGGTTGCCCTATCAGGCTGCGTGATAGCGATTCTGCTAGATAGGTTACGGCCACACCGAAATGGGGTGGTCTACTCATGCGAGGAATAAGCGACCCACAGGCAGAAATGTGGGCTTTGGTGGATCTTCCTCAGGACCATCCCATCCGCACCATCAAGATCATTGCCGACGAGGCCTTGGTGCGTCTGCGTCTTAAGTTGATCAAATGCACTCGAAGGTGGGCCGAGCGTCCGTACCGCCGGAGGGACTGCTAAAGGCTTGCATCATCTCCCTCTACTCGATGCGCAGCGAGCGAGCTTTCTACGAGGTGTTCGAATACCATCTGCTGCTCCGTTGGTTCCTTGATATGAACCTAAAGGAGCGCGGCTTCGACACTACGGTGTTCACGAATAACAGGCGGCGGCTCGTGAGCTGCTGGGGTTGAGACGAGGTAGACAAATGTTGGAACTTCCGAGCTCATCGAGAGGATCAGGACCGCTCGCGATCGTGAACACTCCAGAGCTCTGGAGGATACCGGCAAGTTGGAATTCCTAGGGGCCCTACCGTCATAAACGACTGGACTATCGCTTGCCCCTCCGTCCGCTTCTTACTAGCGGGCCACGCGATAGTCCGAGTCGATCCGGTTTAGCCTACCAGCGGGAACCCCCGCCGTATCCACCACCGCCGCCGTATCCACCGCCACCGCCACCGCCGCCACGGCCACCGCGACCGCCTTCGCGCGGCTTGGACTCGTTGACCGTCAACGTCCGGCCCAATTGCTCGGTGCCGTTCAGGGCTGCGATAGCCGCTTCTGCCTCTTGTTGGCTCGGCATCTCGACGAAGCCGAAGCCACGAGAACGGCCCGAGTCTCGGTCGGTTACGACCCTGGCAGACTGCACCTCGCCATGGTTGGCGAAGGCGGTCTCCAAAGTCTGGTCTGTCTCATCGAACGATAGGTTGCCCACATAAATGTTCATGTGACGCTCCTGTGTACTGAAATCTCCTCATCGTAGCAAGCGTCACAATCGATCCTGAGACTAAGTAGCTTGAGAATAAATCGGAAGCGGAACGGGGTTGCGTCTGATTATGGAGTCACCAGCAGTATAGCACACAATCACAGTCCGTACTATCAAATCGGAATTCGCGATGAATTAGCTTTGGATTGTCGAACTCGACCGCCACACCGTCTCACTTGCATGGAGCAGTCTGCCTGGCAGTTGAGGTCGACCGTCGAAACTCGTGCTTACTTCCATCGGTGAGGCGAAAGAACCGCACAGAGCAATGGACGCTGAGCAGTCGGGTACTCGGCGGCATGCGTTCAGGGACGCCCTTAGTCTCGGGCCGGTACTTCTTCACGGAGGTGGAAGGTGGCGATCAAGCCCTGAAAGACCATGGCGCCCGTATCGATTGAGGTGTCGCTTCTGCCCTGGGCGTTGAGTAGCCCGTAAGTGACGGACAGTCCGACTTCGGATGCCACGTTCACGCCACCGCGCGTCGCCGTACCAGTCATGCCGGATGATGCGCTGTAGCGGGGCTTCCATCCCGAGCCGCTGGCAGGTGACAAGGGTTACGACACCACGTCAATGCGTGCAGTATATGCGTGAACGGGGAGCAAGGCCGCACCTGGCTCAACGAGCTTACTCGGGGATTGGCGGCAGAATGACACGGCATCGCGGCAGTCGGGTCAGCCAGGAGACTCAATTGCAGATCGAGAAGATATTCGGGTGGATGAAGTCGGAGTCAGGGTTCCGCCGAACCCGGTATTAGGGCGTGGAACGTACTGGGCTGGCTGGAAACTTTGTGGTTTGGGTCTTCCATGCTGCAATCAAACCGCTGGGAAGCAGTTTTATGGGCTTTGCAGACCAAGAAGACGAAGATGGGTGGCGACCCCGACCGGATGAAAGGCAGAACCTTTTCCCTGAAGTTTAGCTTGGCCCCCTAGTCGAAAGTGATGAAGGGCTGATGATTGGTTCGAGTCCACGTTGGCCCACCAGACTTGATAAAATCAAGAACTTTCACGGTGCGGTTCAAGCTGGAGGTGTAGCCCTTGATGTGCGGCAGCCGGAGATAACGTACGTGAGAATGGCAACGGAGATGAAATACGTCAGGCGATCATGGTTTCACAG
>JAPOPA010000040.1 GCA_026713145.1 Chloroflexota bacterium | reverse complement strand
TCTTCCGATCTCAGGCGCTCTCCTCGAGGCTGCACGCCCTGCTAAAGGACCGAATCGCGACTTTGGATTAATTCATTAGAGTGGATGACAGCGTGACCGCTTCACGCCAAACACTGACCCAGTACGTCGACTCCGCATGGGGCGATGATCCAACGCACGAGGGGCTCGGCGCCGTGGTCACGGCCATCGCCGAGGGCACTCGGCTCGTCCAGGAGAAGGTCCAAGCCGCCGCCATCGCGGACGTGCTCGGAACGACGGGCGACGTCAACGTGCAGGGCGAGGTCGTCCAGATCCTCGACGAGCAGAGCTCGGACATCTTCGTGGACGTTCTCTCCGGGTCGGGGGCCGTAGCCGCCGTTGGCTCCGAGGAGATCGCGGAGGGCGTGATCGTCGGGGACGAAGACTCGCAACGGTACGTCGTCCTGATGGACCCGCTCGACGGCTCGTCAAACATCGACGTTGCCGTGAGCATCGGATCGATATTCGGGATTTGGAAGCGTGAGCCGGGTGAGGCCGTGACGGCCGATTCCATGCTCACTCCCGGCAGCAAGCAGGTCGCGGCGGTCTACGCCGTGTACGGTTCCAGCACGGTCTTCGTCGTCGCCACGGCGGCGGGAGTGCAGGGGTTCACCCTCGACGCGTCGAGCGGCGCATTCGAGCTGACGCACCCCGACATCACCTTCCCGGCGAAGTGCCAGTACTACAGCGTGCCGGACGGCTACTACAAGAACTGGGACGAACCGACACGCTCTGCCGCGACCATGTTGCGCGACGGCTACTCGCTCCGCTACGTCGGCTCCCTCGTGGCGGACTTCCATCGCAATCTTCTCAAGGGCGGCATATTCTGGTACCCGGCGGACGACAAGTCGCCCAACGGGAAGCTGAGGCTGATGTACGAGGCCAATCCTCTCGGATTTGTCGCCGAGCAGGCCGGGGGCGCCGCGTCATCTGGGAGACAACGCATATTGGACATACAACCGGAAGCTCTCCACCAGCGGGTGCCCCTGATGCTGGGGCCCGCGGACGTGGTGGAGAAGACCGTGTCGATTCTCAACTCATGAGTACAGTAAAGAAGGAGTGGGCATGAACCTTCAAGACATGATCGACGTAGCGCAGGCCATCGTAGCGCCGGGCAAGGGAATCCTTGCGGCGGATGAGAGCGACAGCACCATCCAGAGGCGCTTCGATTCCATCGGCGTCGAGTCGACGTTCGAGAACCGTCGTGACTACCGCGAGGGCCTGTTCCGCACGGCGGGAGCGGCGGAGTACATCAGCGGCGTCATCCTCTACGACGAGACGCTCCGCCAGGACGGCGCGGACGGCACTCCCCTCGTGGAGGTCCTGTCGAGCCAGGGCATCATTCCGGGCATCAAGGTGGACAAGAGCACCAAGCCGCTGGCGGGAACCGACGGCGAGCTCGTCACCGAGGGTCTTGACGGTCTGCGAGACAGACTCTCCGAGTACGCCGACCTTGGCGCGAAGTTCACCAAGTGGCGCGCGGTGATCACCATTGGGGACGGCATTCCTACCCGTCGCTGCATCGAGGCCAACGCTCACGCCCTGGCCCGGTTCGCAACGCTGAGCCAGGAGGCAGGCCTCGTGCCCATCGTCGAGCCGGAGGTCCTCATGGACGGCGACCACGACATCGACACCTGCTATGAGGTCACGACCGACACCTTGCGCGAGGTCTACTACGAGCTCGGCACCCATCGCGTCGCTCTCGAGGGCACCCTGCTCAAGCCGAATATGGTCCTCTCCGGCAAGGACGCTTCCGATCGCGCCAGCGCGGAACAGGTAGCGGAGATGACGGTGAATTGCTTCCTGAACACCGTTCCCGCCGCCGTGCCGGGCGTGGTGTTCCTGTCGGGCGGGCAGTCCGACGACGAGGCCACCGTCAATCTCGACGCCATCAACCGCTACGCCGCGACTTGCGGAGCGCCGTGGGAGCTGAGCTTCTCCTATGGACGCGGTCTGCAGGCGGCACCTCTCAAGGCGTGGAACGGCAGCGCAGCGAACATCCCGGCGGCGCAGGCGGCCTATTACCACCGCGCCAAGGTAACGTCCGCAGCGCGACGCGGCGAGTACACGGCCGAGATGGAAGAGGCGGCGGACTAGGGCGGCTCTTTCACCCTCACCCCAACCCCCGTATCAAGTACGGGGCAGGCCCTCTCTCGCGAACGGGAGAGGGGGTTATGCAAGGCTCCCGCTATGCGAAAAATCCTGATCGCTACCCACAACGCGGGCAAGCTCAGGGAGTTCTTCCGTACTTGATGCAGAGATGGAGAATGGGAGCCGCAAATGAGCTTCCACGACTAGCATACCTATGTGGGGACCAGAGAAGTGCATGGGAATTCATATCAGGATCGCTCTCAAATATGTGCTAGTCGTAGTGCTGAGTCTCCCCGTCACGGTTCTGTTCGCTGTCGATATCGCGTTGATCATTATCAGCATCGGAGAGAAAGGCTTACCGTTCATCGACCAGATTCTAGTCGGATACTTCCTACAGATTATAATCGCGTCGTTTCTTGCCGCATGGGGAGCTGTCATCTACTGGGCCTCTAGTTCGCCATCCATAAGAGAGGCCACTGCCAAGACTTGCCGAGCGTTTGCCTTGGCGGCGTTCCTGCTTCCAATTGCTTCGGTCGTGTTCGCGATCACATCACCTGAACCCTCCGACGATAACCTTCTTATTGCTGATGGGACTCTCATAGTATTTTGCTTCATATTTGGAGGAATCTTAGGTCTCCTTGGGTGGCTCGCATCCGACAATCTTTCGCCATCAAGTAGGAAAGACCATTACGATCCCAAGGCTCCTCTGTGGTAACCCTTTTGATTCACATAACGAACCAATGCAAAAAATCCTGATCGCGACCCACAATGCGGGCAAGCTCAGGGAATTCTCCTCGATGTTCGCGCGGACACCGTACGAGCTGGTGTCGCTGTCCGATGTCGGCATCGATGTGGATGTCGACGAGACCGGCGTCACCTACGCGGAGAACGCCACGCTCAAGGCGGCGACCTATGCCAAGCTGAGCGGCCTCCCCACGCTGGCCGACGACTCAGGATTGGAGGTCGACTGCCTCGACGGGGAGCCGGGTGTGCGCTCTGCGCGATACGCGGGTGAAGACGCCACCGACGACGACCGCATTGCATTCCTGCTGCAAAAGCTGAACAATATACTTAGGGATAGGTGGACGGCGCGGTTCAGGTGCGTCATCGCCTTGACCCGACCGGATAGCCCGGTGGAGTTGTACGAGGGGCAATGCGAGGGCGTCATAACCGACAGGCCCAGGGGCGCGTCGGGATTCGGCTACGATCCGCTCTTCTACATCCCTGAGATGGACAGGACCATGGCCGAATTGTCTTTCGACGAGAAGAACCGCGTGAGCCACCGGGGACGCGCAAGCGATTCGGTGATCAAGGCCCTTCGCGGCCGAGACTGGAAAGTGTAGCGCGGGGACGGCAAATGAAGACTCAGCAACAATCTCTCCCCTGCCGGGGGAGAGATACAGAGAGGGAACGCTTTCCCCAGCGGCCCGTCAGGACTCGCGTCTGAACCATGGCAATCACGGCAGTACAGGACACATACAACCGCCCTCTGCGGGACGTTCGCGTTTCCGTCACGGACAGGTGCAACTTCCGTTGCCCGTACTGCATGCCGGCGGAGATATTCGGCGAGCGCTACAAGTTCCTGCCGCGCGATGAGCTGCTGACGTTCGAGGAGATCGTGCGGCTCGTGGGCATATTCGTTGACCTCGGCGCGGTGAAGGTCCGGCTGACGGGCGGAGAGCCGCTGGTCCGCAAGAACATCGAGTCGCTCGTCGAGCAGCTAGCCGGGGTGGACGGCATCGAGGACCTCACCATGACGACGAACGCCTACCTGCTCCCGTCGATGGCGCAGACGCTGAAGGACGCAGGGCTCCAACGGGTGACCATCAGCCTCGACAGCCTCGACGACGAGGTGTTCCGCAAGATGAACGGCCGCAACTTCGGCGTCGACTCCGTGCTCAAGGGCCTCGAGGCGGCGGAGAACGTCGGCCTCACGCCCATCAAGATCAACTCCGTCGTGCAGCGCGGCATGAACGACCACACCCTCGTCGACATGGCGCGGCACTTCAAGGAGCGCGGCCACATCCTGCGCTTCATCGAGTACATGGACGTCGGCACCCTCAATGGCTGGCGCATGGACGACGTGGTGTCGGCAAGCCAGATCGTCTCCATGATCGACGCCGAGCTTCCACTCGAACCCGTCGAGGCGAACTACCACGGCGAGGTCGCGCGGCGCTACCGCTACAAGGACGGCACCGGCGAGATCGGCGTCATCGCGTCCGTGACCCAGCCCTTCTGCGGCGACTGCACACGCCTCCGCCTCTCGCCCGAGGGCAGCATCGTCACCTGCCTCTTCGCCAACGTCGGCACCGACCTGCGAGGCCCCCTACGTTCGGGAGCGTCCGACGACGACATCGCCGAGATCATCACCCGCCGCTGGCGAGTCCGCGACGACCGCTACTCCGAAGACCGCGCCTCCATGACCGACGAGCTCCGAACCCGCGAAAAGGTGGAGATGTACCACATCGGGGGGTAGGGGGTTTTTATACCATCATAGGCGGAAATAGGGTAATTGGACTAACCGACTCTGTTGGAGTTGGAGCATGGCGCAGAGTGCAAACATCAAGCGGATTGTGTGCTTCGCTAACTCTCGTAAACTTAACGGCCGCTGTATCGCCGGCAAAGAAATTCTTGAGGACGGCAAGATCGGCGGGTGGGTTCGGCCCGTAAGCGCCAGAGAGAGTGAGGACGTGTCGGAAGACGAACGCCGGTACGAGGACAGCAGCGACCCGTGTGTCCTCGACATTATTGACGTGCCTGTTCTCAGCCCGCGGCCGAAGAATTTCCAACAGGAAAACTGGCTACTTGACCCGAATCGACGTTGGACTAGGATTAATCGTGTTGGCGAAAAGGCTCGTCCGCTATTCACCGACGCAGACGAGATGTTGTGGATTAATGGACATCATAGCAATAGAGGATGGAACGATAGAATTCCATTCCCAGATGCAAGTCTACTTGACACTTCGTTGAAGCTTATCAAGGTTGAATCATTGCGAGTAAGTGTTTCAGAACCCTATAAGAGCACATCAACTCATCCTGAGTTGCGTGGGCACTTTAACTACAATGGATGCGACTACTCACTTCGTATCACTGACGCCGATGTCGAAAGCCGTGTCAATGACCTTGACTACGGCAACTATTCGGTCGGTGAGAGGTTTCTGACAATTAGTCTCGCTGAGCCTTTTGAAGGGTATTCATATAAACTCATCGCCGCCATCATTAAACCTTGACGGAGCCATATCATTGAACTCGACCGAGCATCCAGTACTTACAATCGGACACTCCAACCATTCGCCCGAGACATTCTTGCAATTGTTGTCACGGCATCGTGTTGAGGAAGTGGTGGACGTACGATCGTCGCCACGCAGTCTCTATAGCCCTCAATTCAACTACGATGTTCTGGTAGAAATACTGGACAAAGCAGGAATTAGCTATGTGTTCTTGGGTGGAGAACTCGGTGGCCGTCCAGTGGATCGCTCGTGCTACGACTCCGAAGGGAGGGTACTATACGATCGTCTAGCAGACACTGAATTGTTCAATGACGGCATCGGTCGGCTACTTCGGGAAGCCGATGAGCGCCGCATGGCTCTGATGTGTACTGAGAATGAGCCGCTGGTTTGTCATCGCTCAGTGCTGATTGCTAGAGCGCTTGATGAGCACGGTGTGACTGTTGAGCATATCCTCGCCGATGGTAGTCTCGAAAAACACGCTTCCACTATGGGTCGATTGTTGGATAGTTTCCATATACCGAATCAGGGCGACCTGTTCCGCTCAAGGGATGAAGTGCTCGCTGATGCAATAGAGCGACAGGCGAAGAAAATAGCCTATGTGGACAAAAGACAACCTGTCTATAGTGAAGCTTGGGAGGACATGCCTTGAAAGTCTATACTATCGGTTTTACAAAAAAATCCGCTTCAGACTTCTTTGAAGTACTGCGGAATTCAGATGCCAAGCGTTTAGTGGATGTTCGACTAAACAATGTCTCGCAGTTGGCGGGCTTTGCCAAAAGAGACGATCTTGAGTACTTCCTCCGAGAACTCTGCCGGATAAATTATATTCACTTGCCGGAATTAGCACCTACAAAGGAGATGCTGGACGCCTATCGGAATGATCATCGTGACTGGGGCATTTACGAGCGTGAATTCATCGACCTAATGAGCCAGCGTAGGATTGAGAAGATGGGCATAAAGAGGATGATTTCCAACAGTTGCCTGTTGTGTAGCGAGGATAAACCCGACAAGTGCCACCGCCGGCTGGTTGCAGAGTATCTAAACGGACATTGGGGCGATGTTGAAATCGTACACTTGGGCTAAATCACCAAACCAGCCCTCGTACCCCTGTTCACTTCGGCAACCCCCGCTCGTCATACAGCAAATCGCCGTGCTCCACAACTGGCGGCCCATCGCGCAACATGCGAGAGGTACGTTGGCTGATGGCGCGCATCGCCTGTAGACGCTCCTCAACGCTGCGCTCATGCCTCACTCGCTCCAAGCGCTCTCTTAGCGCGAACGTGACAGCTTCGTCAACGGTTTCGCCGGTCAGGTTGGCAAGTTCCTGGGCCAATCGTGGAATCTCATCCTTTTCGGGTTCGAAATTCATCGGGCCACTCTTCGGGTGTGACTTTAGTCAACCCAACCGCTGTATCATGACCCCTCCCATGCCCAAGACTATCTACCTCGCCAGTCCCTATGGCTTCTCCGTCCACCAGAAAGCGGAGTTGTTGCCGCCGGTGGTGTCCGCACTGGAGGAGCTTGGACTCAAGGTGTGGGAGCCGTTCGCGCGGAACAACTAGTCGACTTCGCGAAGGCCGGGTGGGCGTATTGCAGTTACTCAATGCATTCTGTGGCGCGGAGTGCATCAGCGACGCTGGGCGATAGGTTCTGAGTCTCCGCGTCCACTCTCGCGGTCAGGCTGTCTATCGTCTCCGACTCTTTACGAAGTTCGATGCTGTCAACGTACAATGACGGGTGCTTGCTACGTGTAAGGCTCAACATACCTCTGAGGTATCCGAGTTTTGCCGCGTGGAACCCCTCCAGGCCTTCGGGAACCGGATTGATGGCCTCGGCCTCCCGTACAGGGATTTCGAGGGCTTCGGCAAGGTCTCCCCATCCCGTCCAACCACCTAGTCTTTTCAGTTCGTCACCAACCGGGTCGCCAACCTTGCCGCACCATCTGGCATATTCTTCTACGGTTTCAACCGAAAAATCCAGATCAGTGTTGAAGCCGACGACCCAGAACATGATGAGTGCGCCGAGAACCAACACCGCCGCGATTAGAGCAGTTACGCCATAGGCAACCACATTTGGCCTATTCATCTCTCACCTCAGACAAATACATTGCCGGCGCAGGGGTGCCTCGCTGACTATGTGCACCGACATGATTGAGGTGCTCTCCCACCGGTTCACCTGTCCGACGCGCGAGTTCCCCGGCCAGCCGCTGTAGTTCGTTGTTTTCGATGTTGAGGCCCACTTTGCAGTCATTCCTCTAGCTCTCCAATCGATACGACCACCATACGCCGTCCTTGAGACCTTGGGCAACGTCATCCCCGCTGTCTGCGGTATCATGGCCCCACCACTCCGACCGAAGGACCCCTCCCATGTCCAAGACAATCTACCTCGCCAATCCGTACGGCTTTTCCGCCCAGCAGAAGACGGAGTTGCTGCCGCCGCTGGTGTCTGCACTGGAGGGGCTTGGGCTGGAGGTGTGGGAGCCGTTCGAGCGGAACAATCAGATCGACTTCGCGAAGGCGGGGTGGGCCTACCGCATCGGGCAGGCCGACTTTCGCGACGTGGCGGAGTCGGACGCCATCTTCGCCGTCGTCAACGGCGTACCGCCCGACGAGGGCGTGATGGTCGAGCTGGGCATGGCGATCGCCCTGGGGAAGCCGACGTTCCTGTTCCGTGACGACTTCCGCCGCGTCGTCGAGAGCGAGGAGTACCCCCTGAACCTGATGCTGTTCACCGGCCTCCCGGAGCAGGGCTGGGAGGACTACTACTACACCTCGCTGGACGAGATACCCTCGCCGGACAAGGCTCTCGCGCGGTGGGCGGGTGATAGGCTGGACCTATGAGGGTGTCCAATAAGCCGTCCAAGAACGTTTGTGGTGAGCCATTCGACAGGTTCTCAAGTAACAGCGGGAACCCCATTTCTGTATCTCTCCCCCGGCGGGCTGACAGGGGTAGACATAACGGAATTGTAGCTATAACTCTGCCCCCTTGCCTGTCATTCCGAGCGTTGCGAGGAATCTAAAATCCATAACCGCAAGACCAGACAGCCAGTGCCGCGCCTGTACCGTGACCGAGAGTAATTACAGCGTGAGACTTCTCCATATCAGCTTTACGTTGTAACAAACACTTTAGATTCTTCGACTCCGCTGCGCTCCGCTCAGAATGACAGTGATGGGGTTCTTTCTCATCAATGGAGAGTGGAGTGATAATCGAATGCCTACCCCTGTCAGCCCCCGGCGGGGGAGAGATTGTGGGTGACTCTTCGGCAGATACTGACACCCCGGCATGGCCCGCGGGCGGGGCGTAGCGATGCTCAGGGTGAACGGGACTCATTCTCGACACCCTCTGAGTGTGGTCTTCCCCGCTGCCCTGCCAAGATTACTGCCAGACCGCCAGCAGGACTCCGATGATGGCATACGAAATCACCGGGTATCCGCTGTTGATCAGGAAGAGCTTGAGGCTGCGTCCCTCGAAGCTGTAGGTCGTTGCGTACGATGTCGCGATAAACCCGACCGACGCGATCAGGCCGAGGATGAGGCCGCAAAGGACGTTGTCCGATGCCGTGCCCTGGACCAGCACGGCGAGGCCAGTGACGAAGATGAGCGCGCTCACAACGGCCACGACGTAGGGGTACCACTGACGGGACGTTCCCCTCATCGCCTCGAGGTCCTCCTGCGTGAAGCCGACTTCGGCCATCCACGGCTTGCCCAGCGCGCCGTACCATGCGGCGCCGAGGGCCTGATTGATGATGACTCCGAAGATGATTGCCAGGTAGTTCAAGCTCCCAAGGTCGATATTGTCCATGCGCCTTCGTTCCTTTCGTTGGGCGGCGTCAGCAACGTGTCGGCCTGCCGCGCTCCGGGATTTTGGTCACACAGGCTATAGGAAAAGCACGGGCGTTTCAATCGCGCACATGAGGTTGAACCGCAGCCCTGCGCATCGAGTATCGGCGAACGCCGCAACACGCTACAATTGGGGAGGTTTGCAGCCGGGCAGGGACACAGGGAGGAGTTGCAGGATATGGTCACGCCAATTCAGAGCCTCCGGGATATGGGACAGTCGGTCTGGTACGACGACATCAGCCGGGCCATGATCGATTCGGGCGGGCTCAAGGAGCTCATCGACAACGGGGTGACGGGCCTCACGTCGAACCCGACGATCTTCCACAAGGCGATCACCGAGTCGTCGGACTACGACGACGAGTTGATGAGTCTGGCGGAGGCGGGCAAGGACACTCGCGAGATCTTTGAGACGATGGCCATCGCAGACATCCGCGACGCGGCCGACCTGCTGCGTCCCGCGTTCGACGGGACGGGCGGAGCGGACGGATTCGCATCGTTCGAGGTGAGTCCCCTACTGGCCCACGACACCGAGAGCACCATCCACGAGGCGCGACGGCTGTTCTCCGACATCGATCGTCCGAACATCATGATAAAGGTGCCCGCGACCCCGGAGGGCATGCCCGCCATCGAGACGCTGATAGGAGAGGGCATCAACGTCAACGTCACGCTGATATTCTCCCTCAAGTCGCACAGTAGGGTGATCGATGCCTATATCTCGGGGCTGGAGCGTCTGGAGGAGCGGGGCGGCGACCTGTCGAAGGTGTCGTCGGTGGCGTCGTTCTTCGTGAGCCGGGTCGATACCGCCGTCGACAACCTCCTGAACGCCCTGATCGCCGAGGGCCGCGACGATCTCAATCCTCTCCTCGGCAGGGCCGCAGTCGCGAACGCGCATCTGGCCTACCACACGTTCGCCCAAGAGTTCGGGACCCCGCGTTTCGCCTACCTTCGCAGAAAGGGCGCTCGCGTGCAGCGTCCGCTCTGGGCCAGCACGAGCGTCAAGAACCCCGACTACGACGACCTGCTCTACGTGACCAGCCTCATGGCGAGGGACACCGTCAACACCATGCCGCGCGCGACCATCGACACCCTGATGGAGCGCGGGATCGACGCTGCCCACGCAATAGACGACACGACGGGAGAGGCGGCGGAGCGGGTGCAAGCCGGCCTGAGCGATGCGGGCATCGACATGGACGATGTCACGTCCGTCCTGCTCGCGGACGGCGTAAAGGCCTTCGCCGACTCCTACGACATGCTCATGACCGACATCGAGGCGGCATCCGGCAAGCTCGCCGTCGGCACCGGCGCGGATTAGCGAAAGTCGGTCGCCTCGTGAAGGGACCCCCTCTCTGTATCTCTCCCCCGGCGGGGGAGAGATTAAGGGTGACTGCATGGGAGTTACTGTCACCCCGGCATGGCCCGGCGCCCGGGGCGTAACGATGCTCCGGGTGAACGGATTCCCTTTCGGTCACCCTCTCAAAAGGGCAGTCGTCCCTACCACCCGAAGGAGTAGGCGACCTCCCGCCGGGGCGACGTGCCGGCGTACATCGTGCCGCGCTTCTTGTCGTAGCGGATGCCCATGACCTTGCCGTTGCTCCACGGGTCGACGCGGTTCACGCTGTGGCCGCGATCGGTGAGTTCATTCACCACCTCGTCCGATACCCTGTCCTCGATGTCGAACTGGCCCGGGAACGCCTTCCGCGGGTAGAACGACGACGGGAAGTGCGTCGAATAGAAGGTCGGGGGGTCGACCGCCTCCTGCATGTTCATGCCGAATTCGACGTAGTTCAGGAGGAACTGGAGGGTGATCTGGTCCTGGCTGTCTCCGCCCGGCGTCCCGAATGCCATCCACGGCTCGCCGTTCTTGGTGACCATCGACGGGGTCAGGGTTGCGCGCGGTCGCTTTCGAGGCTCCAACGCGTTCGGACGGTCGGGGTTGAGATAGAACATCTGCCCCCTCGTTCCCAGCGGCAGGCCCAGCCCCCTGATGACCGGCGACGAGCCGATCCATCCGCCGCTGGGCGTGGCCGAGACCATGTTGCCCGCCGCGTCGATGGCGTCGAGGTGAGTCGTGTCGCTGACGTGCGCGTGACTGAGCCCGAGATCGACGAGCTCGCTCTCCGATACGCCGAGCGCGCGCCGGTTGTTCTGCGCCACGTCTTCGAGGACGTAGTCGGGGAAACCCCTGCCCACGTCGCCGGGCCTTTGTTCCATCGAGGCGGTCTCGCCGATGAGCGCCCGTCTCTCCGCCGCGTACTCCTTGGAGAGCAGCGCGTCCAGCGGAACGTCGTCGAAGTCCGGATCGCCGTAGTAGGCCTCGCGGTCGGCGAACGCGAGCTTGGAAGCCTCCACCAGCGTGTGAATGTACTCCGCCGAGTTGTGCCCCATCGAGGCGAGGTCATAACCTTCAAGCAAGGTAAGCTGCTGGAGGAACACGGGCCCCTGCGTCCAGGTCGAGCACTTATGGACCTCGAGTCCCCTGTAATCGACCATGGCAGATTCCTCGACGGCGGGCTGCCATTCCGCCATGTCTTCGTAGGACAGGAGGGCGGTATGCGCCTTCCCCGTTGCGTCCTCGACGGGCGTTGTGGTGATGAACTCAAGGATGCGCTCGGCTATCTCGCCCTTGTAGAAGGCGTCGCGCGCGGCCTCGATTCCTGCCACGCGGCCCTTCCCCTTGGCGGCCTCTTCGGCGCGACACATGATCCGCAGCATCTCCGCGAAGTCGGGATTGCGTATCAGGTCGCCGACCTCTGGGGCTTCCCCGTTCGGCAGGTAGACCTCGCCGGTCGACGGATAGAGCTCTGTGAACTTTCGGACACCCCCGGCGAGGCTGCCCTGGAGTCCCGCGTACAGCGCGAACCCGTTCTCGGCAAGGTCAATGCTCGGCGCGAGTATCTCCGAGAAGCTCTTGGTCCCCCATCGAGCGACGGCCTCGGCCCATGTGCCCACGACCGCCGGCACCGTGATCGGGAGATACCCGTCCCCCGGTATGAGGTCGATGTCGTTTTCCTTGCACCATTCGACCGTGAAGGCCTGAGGCGACCAGCCCAGTCCGCTGATGGAGAACACTTTGCCCTCCTCGGCGGAGTAGATGAGCGTGGGCACCTCCCCCCCGATGCCGCAGCTCTGCGGTTCCATCAGTTCGACCGCGATGCACATCGCAGCAGCCGCGTCGATGGCGTTGCCGCCGTTCTCCATGATTCGGAACCCCGCCGCCGTCGCCAGGTAGTGACCCGACGTGACGACGCCTCTTCTTCCCGTTACGACCGGTCGAGTGATGAAGCCTGCCAATGTATTTCTCCGTTCCTGGTGAGATTGCCTAGTGATTGGGAATGTGGAGCGAGCGGCCCACGCCCTCGACAGGAAGGTCGATGCGCTGAGATCCTTGCACGTGCGACCATGCCAGCCCGAACTCCGCCTCGCACACCTTGTGCGTAACGTCGATGTTGCCGCTCGTGCGCTCTCCCGTCTCCAGCTCGTTCACGAGACCGCGAATGGTGTTGACGGTCGGACTCTCGCCTGAGGGGACGAACCGCTTCTCCGAGGTGTCGCTGCCGCCCGCCTTGCTACGCAGACGAATATCCTCGCCGTCGTCCCACGCGAACGCCCGGCCCTCTGTCCCGTGTATTTCGAACTCGGTCGCGCGGCTCAGCGGGATAAACACCGCCTCAGCTCCGCCTTCGTAGCCCACTCGCGAGAAGTCGAGCAGCGGGTCGGCGAAGTCCAGGCCCTCGGGCGGCACGAACCGGTTTTCGGCGACGTTCAGGGTCGGAAGCGGCAGCGAACGCTGGTGCATGTCCGTGCCCTCGCGGGGGCCCTTTCGACTGCCGTCGTCCAGCGGGTCGCCGTGGAGCACGAGCCTGCCCACCGCCCAGACGGGCTGAGGATCGCCCAACAGAAACGCCAGCGTGTCGATCGTATGCGAGTGGTGCTTCATCAGGTCGGTCAGCCAGTAGCAGAAGGCGTACTTCGGCTCTCCTATGTCGCCCTGCGCTATCGCCTCGCGCAGTCGCTGGAACCCATCGTGGTGCCGTCGCTCCGCGCCAAAGTTGAACGCAACGCCGTTCGCGTTGACCGCTTCACGAATCCGGTCGGCCTCATCCAATGACGTACAAAGCGCCTTCTCGGCGAATATGCCGCGAACGCCGTTCTCTGCCGCGAAGGTGATGACGGCAGCCTTGTGGATGGACTGCGTCGTCACGCTGACGATGTCGGGCCGCTCCGTCTCGATCATCTCGCGGTAGTCGGTGTACAGGTTCGTTATCCCGTACCGCTCGGTGAACATCTTCAGGCGGCCCTCGCTCCGTCCCGCGACGGCCACGACCTCGGTCTCATCGACGGCGTTGTAGGAGGCGAAATGGCTGTGGGGCTTGCGAAACGCGCTCGGCGGACGCTCACCTTCGAGCAGGCCGCCAATGCGCCCCGCCCCTACTATTGCCACCCTGTACTTTGCGTCGCCCATACAGAATGCCTCGACCCCGCGCGTGCTATTCCGAACGGGAGTATATCACTACGCTAGGGGATAGTGTCCCGGTCGACACTGCGAACGCGCCGGACAGCTACGCTACTCCAAGAACCGCACTCGCGACTCCCCGACGAACTCCACCCTGTACTCGGTGAGCACCCTCAACGCGGGCTGAACGCGTCCATAGATCGGCGTAACGATTAGGCGGCCATCCTCAGACTGTTCGAAGTAGTAGACGTCGCTGTTGAGGGTATAGGTGTCAAGGTCGGACGAGTGACCGAGGAAACCCAGCCCGTCGATGTGGTAAACATCGAGCTGGGCATGCCGCTTCAGGCGGTGCTCCCCGTTGAAGGTGATTGCCAGCTTGGTCGTCCGGGGCAGACGGTCTTCCTCCAGTCGTGGTGAAAGCATGACCACGACCTGCGGACCCAGCAGATTGAGTCGTTCGTATGTCCGGGGTCGTCCCTCGTCGGTAAAGACGTGAGCGTGCGCGCCTGCCGCGATCAGGATCGTAGCGACCTCCGAGGCGAAGTACCGGCGTTCCGGTGTTGAGACGGCGGCGCAGACTGTGGAGGCGTCGAGGACGATGTGCTCCTTCACGGCGTCTGCCAGCACGTCGTACCGGATCGCGCCCTCGTCGGCGTTCTCGACCATGGGAGTCCGTTTGGGAGACTGGCCTCCGCCGGCGCCCACTATCCACTCGACGTTGCCCGGGTCGGCAAGGGTGTCACGAAGGGAGCGGCTCTGGAATTCCGAAAGCGGGGTCGGTGGAATGGCTCGGAACTCGTCCAGCGTGGCGATCCCGGTCGCGTCCGAGAGCCGGGGGCCGTAGTAGGCCGTTCGAGACGCCGACCGGACTACCCTGTCCAGCAGTTCGATGAGATTATCCGGGGTCTTGTAGGCAGGCATGAAACTAATGACTATCGGTGTGGGTCTTCCAGCCCCCGGCCCCTAGCACCCGGAACCCTTCGATTGCGCGGTCATGTGGTAGGCTGGTATGAGCAATTTCGGAGGGCGATCGTCGATGAGAAGGTTCGAGCGGCTTACGAGGACGGGGCAACTGGACAGGGCCTGGGTGGAATCGGAGCTATTCCCGCTCGCGGAGTCCCTTCGAGACACGGGCGACGACGAACAACCGCTGCGAGGCCGCTCGCTCTACCTTCTGTTCTACGAGCCGAGCCTCCTGACACGGACCTCGTTCGAGCGGGCGATGGGACTGCTCGGCGGAACGCCCTACTTCACGGAAGACGCCTCCCAGTTCTTCCCCGTGACCACGCCGGACTATATCGAGAACATTATAGCCATCCTCGCCGCCATGCACATGGACATGGTCGTCCTGCGGTCGAGCGATCAGGGGGTCATGGAGCGCGCCGAGGAGGAGGCCGAGGCCCAGTCGATGACGCTCATCAACGGCGGCAGCCTCGAAGACCATCCCACCCAGGCGCTCACGGACCTGTACACCCTCAAGCGAGAGATCGGCGAGGTCGACGGTGCGCGTATCGCCGTCGTAGGCAGGATCGATCACCGCAACGTCAGTGCGCTGCTCCGGGGTCTGGCGATGTATGAGGGCGTTACGGTGACGCAAGTCCCGTTCAGCGGTCAGGCCGACCCTGACGTGGTCGCCGAGTGTGAGGCCCAGGGAGTTGCCTTCGAGACGGGAACGGTGGACTCCCTCCCTGACGTCGACGCGATCTACCTGAACGGCCCGCGTACCGTCGCCCATGCCCAGCTATTGAAGTCGCGCGGCGCCTTAACCCTGCGTATCGACGAGGAATTCATGGCGAAGCTCAAGCCCGGATGCGTCATCCTCGATCCCATGCAGCGCAGCGGTGACTTCGACGTACTCGTAAGCGACCCCCGACTGGCAAACTACCGCCAGGCGGAAAACTCGCTGTTCATCCGGATGGCGCTCCTACGGACGATGTTGGGTTAAGACTTATCCCAAGAGAGGTCACCGAGAACAGTGAAAAGCAACGTAGAACTAGCCGAGGAGATACTTGCAACCGTTGAAATACTCGGCGACCCCGATCTCGTCGCACAGATTCGTCAAGGTGAACGCGAAATCGAGGCGGGCGAAGGAATCTCGCTTGAAGAATTAGAAGCGCAGATATCTTCCGACACAAGAGTAGTAGGTGCCTGATCCACTACAGTACCAGCATCGCGTCCCCGAAGCTGTAGAAGCGATATCGCCGGTCGACGGCCTCCAGGTACGCCGCGAGCATAAGATCCCGGTCGGCGAAGGCGCTGACGAGCATCAGCAAGGTCGACTCGGGCAGGTGGAAGTTGGTGATGAGGGCATCTACCACGCGGTATGAGTAGCCGGGGTAGATGAAGATATCAGCCCAGCCTGAACCCGCCGGGATCGCATCCGAGCCTCCACCTAGGCTGGCTGCATACTCCAGCAACCGGACGGTGGTTGTCCCCACGGCTATCACCCGCCGCCCCTCGCGCTTGGCCCGGTTGATCGCTTCGGCGCTCTCCTTGCTAACGTGGTAGGACTCGGCGTGCATGTCGTGGTCGGTGATTTCCTTGACCTGCACCGGACGGAACGTCGCCCATCCGACGTGCAAGGTGGCGAAAGCCGTCTCGACGCCGTGCTGGCGTATCTTCTCCAGTAGACGAGGTGTAACGTGCAGGCCCGCCGTGGGAGCTGCGACGCTGCCACGCTCCCGGGCATATACCGTCTGGTAGCGTTCCGGGTCGTCGAGGGGCTTCTGGATGTATGGAGGCAGCGGCACAACGCCGATCTCGTCGAGACGGTCGTCGTCGCTCAGCCGGACGGTGCGGGAACCGTCGTCGTGCGCCTCCAGGACCTCGCCATGAATCGCAACCGAGTCCCCGCGCAGCTCGAACGCCGTGCCGGGAGTCATCCGTCGTCCGGGTCGGGCAAGTGTATGCCAGACACCCGGAGAGCGACGCTGGAGCAGCAGAAGCTCGATCTTCGCGCCGGTGTCCGAACGGACGCCGTACATTCGCGCGGGGAACACCCGGCTGTCGTTGAACACCATCACGTCGCCGGGACGTAAGTATTCGAGCAAGTCGGTAAAGACCCGGTGCTCGAAACGCCGTTCCGTCCGGTGCACGACCATCAGCCGCGAACCGTCCCGCGGCTCTAACGGCGTCTGGGCGATCAGTTCCTGCGGCAGGTCGTAGTTGTAGGCGTCGAGGGTCAGGTCGTCGGGTGTCGGCACGGAGCACGTCTTTCGGTAGGTTTGCACGGGTACGCTATTTTCGCCTTGAAGAGAATGTCACGCAAGGTGTGCGCTTTCGGGTACAATGCTCTGCGAAATTCAGCGGAGCGAGGGAACGCTATGTACGTCAAGCAGAACGAGATGTCGGACGTCCACGAAACTCCGAACATTCACGAGGGTGAGGGAGTCATCCTCCGGCGAAGCATGTTCCGCGAGCAGAGCAAGCTGCCGATCCGCATGGAGGTTTGGGAGCTTGAGCCCGGTGTGACCGAGGGTGACCACACGCACGAGGGGGAAGGGGAATTGGAGGAGATCTACTACTTCCTCGAAGGCAAGGGAGTCATGTCGGTCGAGGGGGAGGACGTGCCCATCGCGGCAGGGGACTCGATCATGGTGCCTCCGGGCATCGATCACGGGTTCCGCAACACGGGGGACGGTCTCTTGAAGCTTGTGATCATCTGGGGAAAGCCTGCTGCGTAGTCCCTCGGCAATAGCGCCCACTATATTCACCGCAAGGAGTCCTTTTCAAAAAATGCCCGGCGAAAACGTTTACGAGAGACTTGGCGTCCGAAGGATCATCAACGCCTCATCATGGCGAACGAATGTGGGAGGAAGCCTCATGCCGCCGCCCGTTCGGCGTGCAATGGACGAGGCGGCGCAGTGGTTCGTCGATCTTGGGGAGTTGAACGCGCGGGCCGGAGAGACTATCGCGCGGCTGACCGGAGCGGAGGCAGGGCTCGTAACGGCGGGTTCCGCGGCTGGAATGCTTCTCGAGGCTGCTGCCTGCATGACGCGCGACGATCCCGCGAAGATCGACCGTCTGCCCGACACCTCGGGCATGAAGAACGAGATCGTGATTCATCGATTCCAGCGCGTGACGTACGACCGATGCTTCCGCGCGGCGGGTGCCAAGTTGGTCGAGATCGGCGACTCCGGCGGCGCCTTCGAGTGGGAGCTTGAGGCGGCCATCAACGAGCGCACTGCCGCAGTGGCGTACATCTTCGCTGTGAACCAGGGCAGCTCCATTCCACTAACGAGGGTCGTCGAGATCGCGCACGCACGCGGCGTTCCCGTCATCGTCGACGCGGCAGCCATGCTGCCCCCACCGGAGAACCTTACTCGCTACGTCGATATGGGCGCCGACATGGTCAGTTTCAGCGGAGGCAAGGGTGTCCTCGGCCCGCAGTCGACAGGGATCCTCTGCGGACGTGCGGACCTCATCGAGGCGGCCTCCATGAACGGCGCGCCGAACCAGGGCATCGGCAGGACGGCAAAGGTCTGCAAGGAAGAGATCGCCGGACTGGTCACGGCACTCGAACTGTTCGTGGACACAGACCATGAGGCAGAATCGGCCCGCTGGGTCGCCATGTGCGAGAATATGGCCTCGGAGATCGGACGCATCGCCGGCTTACGTGCGGTGTACTTCCCCGCGAAGCCTGAGCTCGACGAGTTCGAGAGCGCGACTCCCAGGGTCTACGTCTATGTGGAAGACGATTCCGATCTCGACATTGCAGACGTAGAAGAGGCCCTCAAACAGGGCGAACCGCCGGTGTACTGCTATCCGGGCGAGCATGGACGAGCGCTGGGACTCAGCCCCGTGAATCTCATGGAAGGCGAGGACGAGGCGATAATTCGCCGGTTCCGCGAGGTGGCGTCCGGCTAATTCGACTCGGGTGTTTCCTTGTCGGACTCAGTCTCTTCCGTGTCGACGGAGGCTGCTTCAGCATCATCACCGTCGTTGTCGCTTGAGTCGATATCCTCGGGCTCCGCTTCCGTGCCGTCGCAGTCCCCCGCGTCCGCCTGCATCAGGATGGACTCGAAGAAGTCCGAGGCGCGCATGATCTGGTTTTCCTGCCGAAGGACGATACCCTTTACGCGCGGCACGTAGTCGTTAACCCAACGTTCGTCGGTGCGAAATGCCTCCCGCGCCTCCTCGAAGTGCGCGAAGTCGCGGTACGCCCAGATGTGGACGACACGGTTGAGCGCGCCGATGTCGGTGTAGTACCAGCCGGCCAGCTTGATGCCGTAGCTCTCGCGAACCGGCAGGGCTATCTCACGGACTGCCGCCATGTACTCCGGGGTCTTTCCCATCGCGATGTCATACGTTCGCATGTCGTAGATCAAAGGGGTGTCTCCTTAAGTGGCCTTTCGGTGAAGGTATGGGCGCTCCATTGTACCGCCTAAACACAGCACTTGCCGTCACAACAAGGGGCTACATATGCTGGCGATCTACCGATTGTCGCTAACGACCAGGACGCTGTTGCCCTGCCGCCGCTTGCGCGCACCTACTATTCCCAACCGCTCCGCGCGGCATGTCTTGGTCAACCGGGTGATCGTAGAGGAACCTGCAGCGACGACCATCTGCCCGCCCGGCGCCATACGATCGGCGGCCTGTCGAAACAACGACGCGTTTGCTTGTGCTCCCTCATCGTCGCTCACATGGGCCACAATCAGGTCGTATCGCGATTCATCGCCCTCCAAGCTCTCCGCGTGTTGCATTGAGACCCTCGAGGAGTCATACCCGTTCATTGTGAGACCTCTCGCAGAGCAGCGCAAAGCCAGGAGGTCTCTGTCAACCATGGATATGGAGTCAGGCGAGAACAGTCTCGACAGGAGCAGAGGGATGTGTCCCTGACCGGGGTTCAGGACTAGGACCCTGGGAGGACTCGACTTTCGCTTAAGGGTCTCAAGCACGCTGAAGAGCAGTTGCGTCCGGTGCCCCAAGGTGTCGAACTCGGGTAGTCCGTAGACGGTGCGTAAGTTGTACTCATGCCGTCCGTGCCTGAAGGTCACGTCCGTTCGATCATAGTCCCCGCGGTCAAGGGAACGGTCTCCCGGGACGGGTCGGAGCCGTTCCGGCGCGACGGCGTAGCGGAATATGGCATGACCCGCTCTACGGTGGTTGAGCGTGATCTCAGCCCCGGGGATTGCTTCAATTGCCTCGCGGACGAGAGATTCCAGGGAAGAAACGACCACGATAGCCACCTGACCGCCGGGACGAAGATGGAGCGGAGCTTCCGCCAGCCAAGAGGCGATGACGGAGCTTCCGGCTTTTCCGGGCACGTTAGTGGCGATCAGGTCAAAGTCACGGTCTTCAACGTCGTCAAACCCGATGCTTGGATAGGCCGTGGCATGTTCGAGGCCGTTCAGCTTCGCGTTCCTGGCGGCATAGCTGACCGCCAAGGCGTCTCGGTCCACCATGTGCACGACGGCATCGGGATTGAGGGCCTTCATGGTGATTCCAATCGGGCCGTACCCACAGCCGAGGTCCAATACCTTTCGGTATTCTCCCGCCTCACGGTGAATTGTCCTCAGGAGAAACGCGGTACCGACATCTATTTCGTGGCTGCTGAAGAGGGACTGAGAGACACGGAACTGCAAGCTCAGGCCGGCAATAAGGAAGTCGACAGTCTTCTTGTAGTGTGGGTCATCAAGAGGTGAACCCATGCTGCGTGGCACCGGGACGGTTCTCCTCCCCATGTCGTTACGTCGGCCGGAACCGGGAGCTACATTGTACGCGCAACGGCGCCGATTTCCCGCCGGAGTCTGGCCTCGACACCTTCCACGGTTTCGGGATTGGGCGGCCAGTCGGCGGGGGGAACGTGAGAGAGCCGGAGGAGGAACCTCGAGAGAAACCCCGCATACTCCTTCAGTTCCCGCGTTCGCACTTTGTCGACGGTGTCCCACGGTTCTGCCCGGAAGTTCGACTCGGGGTGCCGGCCGACGAACCTCCACCGCCAGAGGATGGCGTAGGGAATGGCGCTTCTGGCGAACGAGAATCCGTCATTCGTGTGATCGAGCATCGGCATGACGTGGCACTTGAGGCCCTCGTCCAGGTCGTCCAGAGTCCGCTGTACGAGACCCCGAAGGTGTGGAAACTGAAGGACGACGCCCTTCATCGGCCCCGCGGAAAGCTCATCCAGGTTCACGACGAATCTCGGCTCGGGTTCAGGGCCGTAATGCTCACGGACGTAGGCGGCGGAACCCTGGTGGTTCTGCTCCTCACCGCTCCAAGTGCAGAATCGGATGCTCATGCCGGGAGATACGCCAAGTTCCGTCTGCGCGGCGGTGAGCAGCCGCACGGTCTCCAGCAGGACGACCAGGCCGGATCCGTCGTCCACGGCGCCGGGCGATCCCATGTAGGTATCCTGATGAGCGCCGAGGACGAGCGACTCGCCGGGCCACTTCGTGCCGGGGAGGTCGGCGACGGTGTTGTTGCACGGTGCGGTGAATGACCAGCTCTCGACGCGGAGCGCAAACGTCCTGCCGGAAGCGCGGCGAAGTCTGACCCCGTCCTCGCGGTTCGTCTGCACCGTGGGAAGCGGTTGGGGAAGCACGTCGCCCGCCCTGTCGTTCCATCGCTTGTCCGTGGCGCGAACGGTCTCGACGTGGCCGCCCGCCGTCGGCTCCACCGCTATGGCTGCCACGCAGCCCGCAGCCGCGAGGGCTCGCAACCTGTCCGGCAGGGGCACCTGATCGGAGAAAGGCTCGTCGGCGTTCTCGACGACGGCGATGCTCCCTGGCAGGCTGTCCGAGCACGATTCGATCTCGTGCGGCATCCCGAATCCCACGTCGACGAGAGGCGCGTTGAGGCCCACCGGCGGGCAGTGGATCATCGGAACGAGCGAGACGGGCGTGTCGTCCTCGACGATGCGGCCCTCACAGACCGAGTAGTCCCACGCCTTGAGCTCGAACTCCTCGAAGCGCGGGGCGCTCAGACCGAACTCCTCGAACAGGGTCTTGATGTACCGCCCCGCCTCCTCGTCGCCCGGCGTTCCGGCCCAGCGCGGGCCGATGCGCTCGCAAATTTCATAGAGGTGCTCGTCGAGCCGGGAGCCGACGAAAGCTTCGCCCATCAGCCGCTTATCGATGGTCTGCCAGTCGGGGTTTGAGGTCATGGAGGTATCGCGCAGAAAGTAGAGTGTACTGAGTAGGGAGTTGGTAGGTCAGGGGTAATGATAAGGGGTGTTTCGTCTTTCGTACAGTGGTGGGAACGACGGCTTGTCCGCAACCGCACCATCAGTACAATCTCGTCCCCTGACGTGGCATAATGCAGGGTACGAATCTTTGCTTTGCAGCAGGGGGCCGGCGAGTCGATGAACGAATCCGCATCGTGGTTCCTCGTGTCCGAAGACGGGGGCCCACTTGGACAGATATATTGCAATGACGGACGGATCGAGCCTTCTGTCGGCGAGACCCTGGAGAACGGGCAGAAATGGAAGCGGGCGGAGGTCCTGAGCTTCGAGGAGCTTCGGGCCTCGTGCGGCATGAGACGCTTTCGGCTTGTAGTCCGCGTTATCGAATAGGAGAACGAGATGGATGACCTGCGCGTTGGCGTGATCGGGTGCGGAGGACACGCTCGGAGCCACTTCGAGATGATCGCCGCCGAGCCGCGGGTCCGCCTCGTGGCCCTGGCGGAGCTCGACGACCGGCGGAGGGAGGAGACGGCGCAACTCCGGTCGGTGCCCGGCTATTCCGACTACCGCCGTATGTTCGATGAGCACGACCTCGACATCGTCCACGTCGTCACGATGCCGGCGCACCTGAAGGCCATCGTCCTCGACTGCCTCGAGCGCGACATCAACGTCTCGGTGGAGAAATCGCCGGGCATGGACTCGACGGAAACGCAGGCGATGGCCGACGCCGAGGCCGCGAGCGGCGCGAGGGCAATCGTCTCCCTGAACCGCCGGTATTTCCCGGAGGTGCTGGCCGTGCGGCGGCTGGCAAGGGAGCACGGAGGCACCGTCAACTGCGGGGCCATATACAACAAGGCCCTTTCCGGAGCGATGGAGCGATTCGACTCGCTTCTGCCTCCGCCGATCATCTCCGACGCAATCCACAACGTCGACCTGCTGCGCTGGTTCGCGGGTCCCACCGAAGACAGGGCCGCCGTTCCCACCGAGGTCCACTCCCTCGTTGCGGACGGCCCCCGTCCCGTGGAGCACAGGCAGAACGCGGTCATCCGATTCGACACCGGCGCCATCGGGACCATCGAGAGCCAGTACGGCGTCGGAGGACGCATCCAGCGCGCGCAAATCCACGCGCAGGACTTCTCGGCCTATCTCGACCTGACTATGCGAGAAAAGAAGGTCGAGATGTACCGGTCGGGGCAGGGCAATCAACCGAGCGAGGTTGGAGGCCGCGTCGAGGATCCGCTCGACCTTGATGCCGTCGGGGGTCCCGGTTTCAACGAGGTGAAGCATTTCGTCGATTGCATTCTGGATGACCGGACTCCGTGGTCGAATCTGGACGACGCGGTCATCACCATGAAGCTGTGCGAGGCGATTCGTCGCGGGCACAGCGGCGTGCTGGAGCTGTAGGAGACCCGCGAATATGCAGATGAAACTCTCCGTCTCCATGCGCGTTGCGGAGGACATGTTCGACAAGCGCAAGTCGGCCATGTCGCTGGAGGAAATGGCCGGGATGGCCAAGGAAAGCGGGTTCCACGCCGTCTGCATGCGGGCGTCGCAGGTTGGGACGCAGACGTCTCTGGAGGTCGTCAGAGAGAAACGCGAGTTCCTCCACTCATTGGGCCTGCAGGTATCCATGGCAACCGGCGACTTCCCCATTCCTGAGAACAACGAGCGCGGCCCTGACGCGCTTCGGAACATCTCCCCGTACCTCGATCTCGCCGAGGCCCTCGACTGCGACCTTCTCCGAATCTGCATGAAGAAGGATGACGACATCGTGTGGGCGCAGAGAGCCTCGGACGAGGCGGCAGAAAGGACTATCCGGCTGGCCCACCAGAGCCACCACAACAGCCTCTTCGAGATGGCTGGAGGGTCGGTCGATGTCATACGGCGGGTCGGGCGGCCTAATTTCGGAATCATCTACGAGCCCGCCAACCTTCAATTGTGCGGTGAGGACTATGGTATCGAGACGATCAAGATGTTCGAGCCTTACCTGATGAACGTATACCTGCAGAACCAGATCATCAGGCAGGGCGGAGATACGGTGGTGGAAACGTGGAATGCCGGACGAGTCGAGTTTGACCAGGTGCCCATATGGGACGAACGAGGCATCGGCTTTCCGCACATCATGGACGCGTTGAGCGAAATCGGATACGGCGGGTACGTGACCGTGCACCAGGCCTCGGCCGGTGTTCGGGGCGGACCCAAGGCGGCGATCACCGAGAACGCTCGGTATCTCCGATCCATCGGAGACTTCGAGGAATGAAGGTCCACCTCGTAGACGGCACGTACGAACTCTTCCGGGTGCACTTCGGGGCGTTTCCCGCAGTAGCCCCGGACGGTCGCAGCGTGGGAGCCGTGCGCGGCCTCCTGCAAACGCTTCTGGCCCTCCTCAGCCAGGACGACGTGACGCACGTGGCGGTCGCGTTCGACCACGTCATAGTGTCGTTCCGCAACGACCTCTTCGACGGGTACAAGACGGGCGAGGGGACTTCGGAAGAGCTGCTGGCCCAGTTCGACCTCGCCGAGATCGCGACGGAAGCGCTCGGCATCGTGACGTGGCCCATGGTCGAGTACGAGGCCGACGACGCCATCGCGACCGCCGCCGTGCGGTTCGCCGATGACCCACAAGTCGAGCAGGTGGTGATCTGCTCGCCGGACAAGGACTTGATGCAGGTCGTGCGGGGCGACAAGATCGTAAGCCTCGACCGGCGAAGGGAGATATTGACCAACGAGGCCGGCGTGGTAGAGAAGTTCGGCGTGCCGCCGGAGTCGATCGCCGACTACCTCGCGCTGGTAGGCGACAGCGCGGACGGGATACCGGGCGTGCCGCGTTGGGGGGCGAAGAGCGCCTCGACCCTGCTCGCCAGATACGGCAACATCGAGGCCATTCCCGACAGCGAGATGCTGTGGGACGTCAAGGTGCGCGGCGCGAAGAGCATGGCCGGCACCCTGGCCGAACATCGCGCCGACGCGGCGCTGTACAAAGAGCTGGCGACGCTTCGGCTGGACGTGCCGCTCAGCGAGAGCCTCGACGACCTCGAGTGGAAGGGCGCTCGCCGGACCGCATTCTCGGATCTGTGCGACGAGCTAGGCTTCGGTCAGATCAGAAGCGCCCCGACAATATGGACTGAATAACCGAATAGCAGGAGACCCATGACGACAACCGAAAGAGAAGAGACAGTGTTCAAGGTCGTCGGCACGCGCCCCGTGCGGCACGACGGTATTGAGAAGGTCACAGGGCAGGCGCTCTTCGGCGCCGACATAGACCTGACCGGCCTGTTGCAGGGCAAGGTGCGGCGCAGCCCGCACGCCCCCGCGCGGGTGGTGTCGATCGACACGAGCCGCGCGGAGAGTCTCCCCGGAGTCATGGCTGTGATAACCGGGGATGACCTTACGCCGGCGGGCCCGATGCAGCGTGGAGACGGCAATAGGACGGACGCCATCCTCGCCCAGGGAAAGGTGCTGTACAAGGGACATCCCGTCGCAGCGGTGGCCGCGAGCAACCCTCACGTCGCCGAGGAGGCCGTCGAGCTCATCGAAGTGACGTATGAGTCGCTCCCGTCCGTCACGAAGGTCGAAGACGCCGTCGCGCCGGGCGCGCCCGTCCTCCACGATGGGTGGGACGATTCGTCCAACGGGGTCCCCGGCTCTGAGATTGACTCGCCGAACGCCGCCTCGTTGGAGCGCCACGTCATGGGCGACATCGAGGAGGGGTTCGCCGAGGCCGACCTCATCGTCGAGCGCGAGTTCCGCACCAAGACCGTGCATCAGGGCTACATCGAGCCGCAGAACGGCACGGCGTCGTGGTCGCCGGAGGGGCGTCTGACGATATGGTGCAGCTCCCAGGGACACTTCGGCATTCGGGACGCGGTTGCGGGTCTGCTGGATCTCCCCGTCTCGCAGGTAAAGGTCGTCCCGATGGAGATCGGCGGCGGATTCGGCGGGAAGCTGACCGCGTATCTCGAACCGCTGGCCGCCGTCCTGTCGAAGAAGTCCTTAACGCCGGTCAAGATGACG
>JAPOPA010000238.1 GCA_026713145.1 Chloroflexota bacterium | reverse complement strand
GGCTGGGGAGCTTCGGTCAGCCGCATCGTGGAGCCCCAAGACCCTTCCTTGAGCGATCTGCCGTAGAGGTCGAAATTGCCTTCGCGCTGCTCGGCCCAAACGAACCAAACGCTGCCATCTCCGGCCCGCCCGAGTTGGACCACGTGGATGTCACCAGGCGACTCAGTCACAGTTTCGACTGGCCCCCACGCGCCACCCTGAAAGTTCCGGGTCAGCACGACGTCGGCTCCGTCGCGAAACGCTACCCAAGCCGTGCGGGCAGATCCATCGGTCCCGCCGAGCACGGCAGGGTAGTCGTCCTCAGCGCCAGCGTCAGTCAGCTTCTCGACAGTCGGAACTCTGTCGACTATGACGGCACCGCCCAGGAAGTCCAGCGGTTCGCCCAAACGCACATCGCGCAGCGAGAACGCGATCTCCCCTTGAAGCGTGGTGATGCTCACTTCCGCACCGGAAGCGGCTTTGATGTCTAGGACTACGCCCGGCGTCCAGAAATATGTCATGACCGGCTGGTCAGGGATATTCTCGTAAGCCCGCCAGTTGTAGTTCACTCCCTTGTGCGTCGAAAACCGCCAGCTTCCCGCCCGATCGACTGAATTTTCGGGCCGCGGGTGCCAGTCAGCGGCTTTCAGGAGTTCACCGCCCGAGACGGAGGCCGAGCCGTCCCACTTTGTTTCCGTCACATCCAATATGCCGAAACGAACGCGCACCGAGACAGTCTCCTGCGCCCCCAACGGCACAGCCAGTAGGAACACTGCGAAGAGCAACGACAGATGGAAGATGCGGAACTGCGAAGCGGACATGACGGTCTTGGTCCTCACGTTTGAACGCCAGCATTCTAGCAATATCGCTGGCCTAGCCTACAAATCGCGGCGTTGCCGGCAAGCACAATCGAGCCGCTACTCTTGCCGGTGAGGAAACCATCCTGAGATTCGCCCTTGCTGGAAACACCGCGACGCTGACAACACGAATCTGACCTGCGAACAGCCCGATTGTGGCGTCTGGAGAATGTTGACGGGGGCAGTTGGAATCCAATGGATCTCCAACGGGAACACTTGGACAACCCTAGGCAGACTGCGGCTACTGACTCTCCGGCCTGCGCCATCGGAGCGGTGGCGCAGGCTGCCGCTCCCTGAGAATTACCTGCTCGGTCTCCAGTAGTCGCAAACCCTCGCGGACGGCAGCCTCGAGTTGGGGGTCGCCTCCAGAAATCACCGCTTTTGGGTCGTTCCGGACCTCGATGTCCGGGGCGACGCCAACACCTTCGACAGCCCAGTTACCGTCGGTGTCGAAGAATCCGTACGCCGGGGCCAAGAAGGCGCCGCCATCGATCAACTGAGGTTGTGTCCCAGCGGAACCGACCGTGCCTCCCCATGTTCTTGTACCCACGAGAGGCCCGATGCCCCTGCGGCGAAACAAGTACGGGAGGAGATCTCCGCCTGAGCCGGCGCCCTCATTGATAATCATGACCTTCGGCCCAAACAATGCTGCCATCGGCTGGGGCCACGGCTTTGTCTCTTCCCCGCGCGAGTTCCAGTAACCCATGAGCTTGCGATCCAGAATGTCGAGGACATTGTCAGCCAAGAGGCCACCCCCGTTATCGCGGCTGTCAATGATGGCCCCCTCGCGGTCCTGTTGCGCGAAGTACATGCGGTGGAAGAGCTCGTAACCGCGACGCGACGTGTTCGGGAGCCATACGTAGGCGAGACGCCCGCCGCTCGCTTCGTCGACCCGCGACTGGTTGTTCAGAACCCATTCCCACATGCGTAAGGATCCCTCATCCTCAACCGGCTCGACAGTGATCTTCCGTGCATTGTCGGGGGACCGTGACGCCGAGACCACTATCTCGATCGACCTCCCGGCTGTCCCCTCGAGTAGGCGATAGGGATTGTCCGGCGCACGCAGTTCGACGCCGTCGACGGACAGGATGTAATCACCCTGCTTGACCCCCAAGCCGGGCATTGACAAAGGACCGGCCTTGCCCGGTGACCACTTGTCCCCTCGGTAGATTCGCTCGATCCTATAGAATCCGCCCTGCTCCTCCAGGTCTATGCCGAGAAGACCGGTGTTCGGATCCTGAAGATCGGGATAGTCCCCCCCCAAGTACCCACGAATGGCCCACTGCGATCTCGCCGGAAAGCATATCCAGAAGACGGTTGAAGTCTGAGCGGTGGCCTACGTCAGGCAGCCATTCCGAGTACCAGGTCCAGATGTCGTCCCAAGGGGCTCCGTGCTGGTTGTCGACGTAGAGGAAGTCGCGCATGAAGCGCCAACCTTCGCGCAGCATTTGCCTGTACTCGGCCTTCGGCTCGACGCGCACACTCATTCCGTCCAGCTTGAGTCGCCCTGCGTCACCCTTTGGGGGTTCTTCCGTGCTTACGATGCTCCAATTCGATCCGGACCGGTAGAGCAATTGCTTGCGGTCGTGAGAAGTTGTGACCGCCTCCGCGCTTTCGATGAAGACATTCGACTTCCGCTCTTCCAAGCTGTACTTCAGTACTTTCTCAGGGGACTCGTCACCGCCGGCTTCCCTCACAAACACCGTTCCCTTCGGGCCCGCAACGAGCCCGGCGTACTCCTTCGTGGCAAGGCCGGGAACAGCGATGATGCGTCCGGCGATCCCTTGTGGATCCACGGTGACGTCTGGGGTGGCCACTTCGTCCGCCGAGTCGTCACTCGCCGCTTTCTCCTCTTCTGCCGTCCCTCCGTCGGATGCTCCCTCCTCTTCGTCGCTTCGTGGCAAGAACGGGGACGGCTCATCAGCGCCCAATAGCGCCACGTACAACGCTCGGTTCTCCGGATAGTCCAATCGATCCATGCTGTTCCAAGCGGTGTGGAGGCCATCGCTGGCGGACGCTAGGAAGTACAGGTATTTGCCGGACTCGTCCCACACAGGTGTGCTTGCATCCACCGTGCTATCGGTGAGCTGGTGGGAATCTCCGGACTCGGTGTCGAAGACGAAGACCGCTCGGAACCGGTTGTCAAGGGACCTGACGTACGAGAACCAACGCGAATCGGGGGACCAAGCCGGGTCAATCGATAGTGCAGGGTGGGCAATGCGATCTGTATCGATTTGGGTCACCTCCCCGGACTCCACATTCATGAGTAGTACGCGACGTTGCGCGTCTGTGAACGCCAGTTTCTTGCTGTCCGGAGACCATTGGGGCTGAAAGTAGAACGAGGGTGAGGGAAACTCAATCCGGCGCGATCGTGAGCCGTCACTCCTCGAGATAACTAGACCGTACTCGCCGGTAGAGTCGTTGAACCAGGCGATGCTCGATCCGTCAGGGGACCATGTTGGGCTTCGGTCGGCCACACCCGAAGAGTGTGTAAG
>JAPOPA010000041.1 GCA_026713145.1 Chloroflexota bacterium | reverse complement strand
GCCATCAGTGCGCTCGACACACGAGGCAACGCCATACTCAGCAGCCAACGCTATACCCTCGCGCTCGCCAGGACCGCCGAGACTATGGGCGCGAAGGTCGCATCTGGGGCCATCGCCGGCGTCAGGACGAACGGCAGTCGCGTGACCGCGGTCCTGACCGACTCCGGCGAGATTTCGTGCGACGCGGTGGTGTTCGCCACCGGACCGTGGTCCGGCGAGGTCGAAGAATGGCTCGGCGTCCATGTTCCGATAGAGCCGTTCAAGGGAGAAATCCTCAGGATGAAGCTCGACGGCCCGCATCTCGATAGAGACTTCCACAGCGCCGAGGTGGACCTCAATCATCGCGAGGACGGACAAATATGGATCGGCGCGACAGAAGAACGAGTTGGTTTCGACAGGAACCCGTCTGAGAATGCGCGAATCGAGTCGCTGCGGCTCGCGGCGAATCTGATCCCCACGATGAAAGACGCAGAACTTGTGCTCCACACCGCCTGCCTCAGACCGCTATCGCCGGACTGGATGCCCATAGTAGGCAAAGCGCCGGGATGGGACAACGCATATCTGGCTACGGGAGCAGGCAAGAAGGGCATTCTGATTAGCCCGGGTATGGGTAAAGCGGTCGCCGACCTCATTACGAGGGGAATGACCGATCTCCCGATAGAAGGCTTCGGCGCGGAACGCTTCGCCGAAGACAAAGATAAAATCCCCTCTCCCTCGATGGGAGAGGGCTAGGGTGAGGGTGATATGGACACGCCCGCTTTTCTAAGGAAATTTCCCCGCGCTGCAACGCTCAACGACGGGCAGCAGGTCACGATCCGACCTCTCCAGTCCAACGACGACACCGCGCTGCATCAGTTCTTCGTGAGGGTGCCGGAGGAAGACAGGTTCTACCTGAACAACGACGTGACCTCACTCGAGGTCATTCGGGGATTCACCGACAACATAAGCCTGGATGTCGCAATACCACTCGTGGCCGTGTCGGGCGACAAGATTGTCGCCGACTCCACGCTACACCGCAGCAGACGCGCTTCCAGGCGACACGTCGGCGAACTGCGTATAGTTGTGGATACCGATTACAGGGGGCGCGGACTGGGAGCCCGGCTCATTGACGAACTGATTCAATTGGGCGTTGACCTTGGTCTTGAGCGACTGGCGTTCGAACTGGTTGACCGGCGGGAGATGCCAGCGATTCAGGCTGCGAAGGCCGCCGGTTTCGAGGAAGTCGCCGTGCTCGAAGGCCGCGTCCGTGATATGTACGGCATCATGCAGGCCCTCGTAATACTCGAACTGCCGCTGGAAGAGGAGGACCCGCCACACCTCGACTTTTAGCGTGGAGCGCCGTCAGTCAGTCGCAGTCCTCGACCAGCTTGACAAGGAGTTCGCGACGGTCCCCTGCTTCGGGCATTCCGAGCACAAGGTCAATGACCTTCCTGTATATCTCATCGCGTAACTCGCGCGCTTCGTCCAAGCCCTTGCCTGCGGGGTCGGGCAGACCCCAATCCTCGATGTCCTTCAGAAACAGCGCGGGGCACGCTGCCCCATCAACCTCGCAGCCCATCGTGACGACTCGTCTCGCGCTCTCCGCCATATCGTTCGTCAACAACCGAGGCCGGCTCCTGGACAGGTCTATGCCCCACTCGTCCATCACGCTGACAACATTGGGGTGTACGCGACCGGAGGGCTCAGTCCCCGCCGACGCCCCGGAAATCGGGATGTCGAGTCTGCCGGCAAGACGGTTGAGGATGGCCGCCGCCATTTGGCTTCGGCCCGCATTGTGTACGCAGACAAACAGTGCGGTGGTCATTTCCGTTCAGTCCCTATCGGCCTTGGT
>JAPOPA010000209.1 GCA_026713145.1 Chloroflexota bacterium | reverse complement strand
TGGCGTTCGGCTCGTGGGGCAATGGTGCGGGACCGGCCTGCGTGATCGCCAACCTCCAGACCAACGGAAAGGTCAGCCTCGTCGAAGGATCCGTCGACATCGGCGGCACGCGCACCGCCGTCTCGCAGCAGTTCGCGGAAGTGCTCGGCATTCCGGTCGAGGACATCATGCCGCAGATCGGCGACACCGACTCCATCGGCTACACGTCCAACACCGGCGGGAGCAGCGTCGCCTTCAAGTCGGGCTACGCGGCGTTCGAGGCCGCACACGACGTGAAGCGCCAGTTCATCGAGCGTGCGGCACGTGTCTGGGAGACCGACGTTGACAACGTCCGATACGAGGACGGCACGCTTATCCACGTGTCGGACCCCGAGTTCAGCATGTCGTACAAGGAGGTCGCCGAGACGGCCAACGCCACCGGCGGGCCTATCGTTGGCCGCGCCAACGTCACATCCACCGGCGCCGCCCGCGCATACGCCGCCATGATCGTAGACGTTCGAGTCGACCCCGATACCGGCAAGACGGACGTGGTGCGCTGCACGGCTTTCCAGGACGCGGGGATCGCCATACACCCGAGCTACGTGGAGGGCCAGATCCAAGGAGGAGCGGCGCAGGGAATCGGATGGGCGCTCAACGAAGAGTACAACATGGCCGAAGACGGTCATATGAACAACACCTCCCTCCTCGACTACCGCATGCCTACCAGCCTCGACCTTCCCATGATCGAGGCGGTTATCGTCGAGGTTCCAAACCCAGGACACCCATTCGGCATTCGCGGCGTCGGCGAGGCCGGCATCGTACCTCCGCTTGCCGCCATGGCGAACGCAGTGTACAGAGCGACGGGGGTACGGATGACGGACCTGCCGATGAGTCCCCCGGCGGTGGCCACTTCCATTCGCCGGAACGGGGAATGAGAATGTTGAGTAACCCCAACTGCTTGACGGCGCGCTGCCTCACTATATAACCTCTTAGGTAAGAAACCATGCGACAGCATGAAGGGCACGGCGTTTCCACGTCACGGCTTCCGTCGAGTCCCAAAAGAAATCGTACATCCAGCACATACCGACGATTAATTCCCCAGCTAGCTCGCACACTGCTTTGGCTCCAATTTCTTACATGCGCTTGTCACGACAACGCGGAGCTAACCCGCAGGTCGAAATGGCGTTTACAGAACTGGGCGAACGCAATCCTGTGACGTTGGCCGCTTAGGCCGTTGCCTCGGAGACATTCGACAATGACGACGAAGACAAGCGAAGCCACCCAAGCGCCGGAGAAGAATGGCGGCGGTTCGAAGAACCTCGCCATGGAGATCATGGGCGTGACCAAGCAGTTCGGCTCGAACGTCGCAGTCAACAACGTCACGTTCGACGTGCGGCGAGGCGAGGTCCTCGGCTTCCTGGGGCCGAACGGTTCGGGCAAGAGCACGACCATGCGGCTTATCACGTCCTTTTACACTCCCGACTCCGGCGAGATCCTCATTGAGGGGCTCGACAACCAGCAGTACGATAAAGAGACGCGGGCGATGATCGGCTACCTGCCGGAAAACAACCCGCTATACGGCGACCTGCTGGTTAAGGAATACCTCAACTACGTCGCCGATCTCCGTGGCCTTACGGGAGCCGTACGCCGGGAAAATATCTCCGTGGCCGTCGACGAGACTGGCATTCAGGAAGTCTTCTACAAGCCAGTGAGCACCTGCTCCAAGGGCTACAGGCAGCGTACGGGCCTTGCGGGGGCGATATTGCACCAGCCGGATATCCTCATCATGGACGAGCCTACCGAGGGTCTCGACCCGAACCAGCGGGTGCCCATCCGCGAACTGATCCGCAAGATGGGAGAAGAGCGGACGGTCATGCTCAGCACCCACGTCCTACCTGAGGTTGAAGAGGTCTGCGATCGGCTCATCATCATCCGGCGTGGCAACATCGTAGCGGAGGGTACTCCCAACGAGTTGCGTGACCGTGCCATGAGCCAGAGCCATGTCATCCTCGAAGTCGAGGGCCAAGGGGTTGAAAAGGCCCTCGACGCGATGGACTTCATTGAGTCATACGAGGTTGACCCTTCGACCAACGGGCGGCGAAGGTACAAGATCTCTGTCGCCACCGACATCGATATCCGCCCAGAGCTGTATAAGCTCGCCAAGAACAACGATTGGATGCTCTGGGAGCTTCACCATGAGGCCCTGAGCCTCGGCGAGCTGTTCCGCACCCTTACCGACGAAAGCATGGACACGCCCGTCGCCGAATAAGGCGGCGAGGCCGAATCGAACGACAACGAGTAACGAAAAACAAGGAGCTACACCTTCGTGGGGTCGATCTTCGCAGTAGTCAAGAAGGACCTGAAAGGGTACTTCGACCAGCCAACCGGGTACATTCTCCTGGTCATCTTCGCGGCGCTCCTGGCCGGTCTCGGTTTTAGACAGCTATTCATCGCGCCCGAGGCGTCTATGCGCGCGATTATCAGCCTGTGGCTGCCGATGCTGCTGACGCTCTTCGTTCCCGCCGCCACCATGCGCCTCGTATCGGAGGAGCAGCGCGACGGAACGCTTGAAACGCTTCTCACCCAGCCACTTCGAACGTGGAATGTCATCGCAGCGAAATTCATAGCGGGTTTCGCCTTCGTGAGCGTTGGAATCATCGCGTCTCTCGGCATCCCAATCGCCCTCGAGACGGCTGGCGACATGGACATCGGGGCCGTCATCGCGCAGTACTTCGGCACTTTCCTCATGACGGCATCTTACGTTGCCATCGGCTTATTCGCGTCGAGCCTGACGCGCAACCAGATGGTGGCGCTCATCATGGGTCTGTCGATCATCGGCATCCTTACCTTGGCGGGTCTGCCAATCGTCACGCTGGCGCTCCCATCCAGAATCGCCGTCCTCATCCAGGACCTGAGCCCGTTGACGCACTACGCCTCCATTTCCCGGGGCGTCCTCGACCTCCGCGACCTGCTCTACTTCGTCGCACTGATAATGACTTTCCTGTCCGCTACTTATCTGATGATCCGAGGCAAGACCGTCAGCCACCGCTCTCCGAGGTACCGCAACCTCCAGTTCGGGGTGGCCGCGCTCGTGCTCATCAGCCTGCTCGTCGGTTGGTTCGGCAGCTTCATCGGCGGTAGGGTCGATCTCACCGAGCAGAGACTCTACACCCTCGACCCGGCCACGAGGGAAATTGTCGAGAACCTTGACGACATCGTGACGATTAAGCTTTTCACGTCCCAAGACCCGCCGGTGCAGATATCGCTGGTAACGCGAGACGTTACCGACTTTGTAGACGATCTCGAGGCCGCCTCCAACGGGCGCATCAAGGTCCAGAAGATTCAGGCCGACACCAGCGACGAGGCGGCGGAACAAGCCGAACAGAGCTTCGTCAGGCCGGTGCAGTTCAACACCGAGACCCAGGGAGAGCTTCAGATCAAGCTCGGCTACCTGGGGATGGGCATAACCTACGCAAACAGCCAGGAGGTCATCGGATTCATTGACTCCCTTGACCAACTCGAGCAGCGCGTCGCGGGCAACATCTACCGCATGACGTTGAAAGAGCCGAAGACCATCGGCATGCTCTATGGACACGGCGAGAAGCGACGTGACGCCGAGCTCCAGTCTTGGCGGAACCAGTTGGAGCGCCAGTACTACGTGGAGGAGTTCGACTACGTCCAGGAGGGCGTCCTCGACGCTACGGGACGCGGTTATGACATCCTCGTCATTCCTGGGTCGCAAAAGGAGATATTCCCTGACCTGTTCAACGAGGTCGACCAGTATCTCTCCGAGGGCGGGAAGGTCCTGATCCTCATGGACCCGGTGCTTATCGACCAGCAGAGGATGCGTGGGTCCGCCAACAATCCCGGGATGATCAACTGGCTGAGAGAATACGGCATCGATGTCGGCACCGACATCGTCATGGACTTTGAGGCACACGAGACGCTCGGCTTCCAGACCGCTTACGGCGTCGTAAACCTCGGGTATCCCTATTGGCCGCAGGTCCCGGCGAGCGACAACCAGAACGCGGGGGCGATTAACGGCGGTTCAGCCGGCGTTGTATTCCCATGGGCGAGCTCGATCGAGATCACCGATCGCTTTTCGAACGAAGTACAAGATGTAGAAGTAACTCCACTCTTGACGACATTCGATACTGCGGGAGTCGATCTCGACTACGACGACCTCTCGCCGAGGTCGCCCAGAATAGACGAATTGAGCCGGACGGAGTTGGGGCAGCGCCACCTCGCCGTCTCCATCACAGGTCGTCGATGTCCTCCACTCAGAGCCGTGTGCGAAATTGACCCTGAGAACGTCTTCCGCATGATCGTCGCCACCGACTCCGACTTTATCAGCGAACAGATGGCAGGTGGAGCACAGCCAAGGTATCCCGACCACATCTTCCTCGGCCTGAACTGGGTCGACTGGCTCGCTCAAGAAGACGCTCTCGCGCAGATTCGAGGAAAGGGCGAACGCTTCCGACCACTCGTCTTCTCGTCCGACTCCGACCTTCACAAGAATTTAGTCCAATACGGAAACATCATCGGTGTTCCGGCGTTGATCATCCTCATTGGCCTGGTCCGCTTCTTCCTGCGACGGAACACGACGAGGAAGGTGTATACGCGTGGGAGGTAAGCAGGTAGGGTTCGTCTTCGCCGCCCTGGTCGTCCTGGGCATAGCAGCTCTCATTTTTCGCTTCATTTCCGCCGAGCCGGAAAAGATTCTTATCTCAGGCGTCGCGACTCTTTCCGAAGAGACGCTCGACAAGATAGTCATCCGAAACAACGAGTTTGAAACGGAGATTGAAAAGATCGATGGTGACTGGCGGGTCGGGCCATACCCCGTCCAGCGCCGAAGATTCGAGGACATGTGGGCAACCACGCAGATGTTTGATGAGGCGGAGCTAATCGCCCAGAACCCGGAGAATCACCCCCTCATGGGAGTGTCCCCGGAAAACGGCACGCTCGTCGAGTTCTGGAACGAGGGTGACCTCATTGAGGAGTTCTTCGTCGGCGACCAGCAGTTCGCCCCCATCGGCGAGAGGATCATAACCCCTTGGCAGAACTTCGTCCGTCTTTGCTACCTCCGCGATCCCGAACAGGACGACGTATACGGCATATTCTGCGACTTTCCCGACCGCTTCCTGCCTGATCCAAGGTTCTGGAAGCATCCTCTGATTACCGAGATACCTCGAGACGAGGTGGAGTCGATCAGCTTCCGGTATCCAGAGGAGGACTTTAGCCTGAGGATCGAAAACTCCGTCTGGGTCGTGAGTCAGGATGGCGCCGAGGTCGGACAGGCTGATTCCGAGAAGATGCTTGAGCTCTTGCAGGCGGTGGAGTACCTCGTCACAAGCGACTTCCCGACTGACGACGAGTTGAACCGCCTGAACTTCGACCTTGCCGACATCACCATGTTCATCCAGGTGAGGACGGGCGCGATCTCGCGGTCGGCGCGGCTACTACTGCTCGAACGCGACGAAGGGGGCTATTTCGTCAAGCGCCAGGGCCAGGACTACGCCTTCATCATTGACGACCAGGTTGCCCCATTCATCCTGAAGCGAATCGCAGACCTCCTACCGCCTCCGCCTCAATCCGACGCCGAAGCTTCTACCTCTTCCCCCTAACGCTTAGGCGGGGAGCAAAGGTGTGGACATGAAGACCGGAATACGCCCGATATTCGCCGTGGGCACACTCATCGCATTGGCGATCGCGTGCGGCAGTCAGCCCGAACCCACGCCCACGCCGTGGCCGACGCCTGATAACTCCGCGATGTCGCGAATCGCGTTCGCCACGAACCGCGACGGCAACTGGGAAATCTACGTGATGAACTCCGACGGATCGAACCCGCACAACATCACGAACAACCCGAGGACAGACAGTCATCCCAGCTGGTCGCCGGACGGAAGCAAGATCGCCTTCCAGTCGGAACGCGACGGCAACTGGGAAATCTATGTGATGAACTCCGACGGCTCCGAGCAGGTGCGTTTGACGGACGACCGGGGAGTCGACCAATCTCCCGTTTGGTCGCCGGACGGGACGAAGATCGCATTCGTCTCCGACCGTGGGGGTAGGCACAGCGTTTGGACGATGAATTCCGAACGCGGCCAAGTGTCGGAAGATGGAGAGGAAGAAGACCCCGAGTACGGCTTGGAGTTGGTGGACGTGACCGGCAGCTACGTCAATTCGCGCTGGCCGGCATGGGGTCCGCGGAGCCGGACGCTCGCCTACGAGACCACCCAGGACGTCCGCATCGTGCGGATCGACGACGTGCAACTCAACGAGAAGATAGTAGACAAGAACAATTTCTTCGACGGCTTCTTTGTGGGGTGGCTCGACTGGTCGCCCGACGGCAATAAGCTTGCTATGATCTCCAACCACCAGGAGCGCACGGAGTTTACCCGGCTGCTCTACACATCCCAACTCGACGGTTTCCGATTCCGCCGCGTGTACGATAATCCCAGCGGTCTGCCCTATGAACGTCCAACATGGGCGCCGGACAGCAACATGATCGTCTATTCGGTCAAGGACGCGGAGGACGGTGATTGGGACATCCAGGTCGTCGACTTCACGACGAGAGAGACGTGGCGACTGACCAACGACTCCGGCGCCTCCGCCGACGACACGCTGCCCGACTGGGAACCACGAGGATTCGTACCGGAGTTCCGGGCGTTTCAGTAGGGCTCCGCCACGATAGAGGCTACCTCATTACCTCAGTGGGCCTGTTGGTAATGCTCTCGTAGGAGGTCCCGGCCGAAGTCGCCGTCCATGTCGCGCCACACAGAGTGGATGTGGTTGGCCATATTCTGGGTGTTGTCGTATTCGATCAGAAAGGTCGGCCCGTGGACGCGGTAGTAGTGTCCCTGCCCGGGATGGTGGCCGCCCGCCCACCCGAAGTGCACGGAAGGCAGCCCGGCTGAGTGTATCTTCTGCATCTGCTCCCTCGCCACGTTCGCCTGTTTTCGCCCGACGTAGACCTCGATCAGTCTCACGAGCCGTTCCCGCTGGTCTGCCGTCATCATGCCCGCCGCTAGACCGGCCGGTTCCCCCAACTCGACGCGACGGCTCGCCCTCGTGATGAGGTCGGGCGGCGCTGTGGGATAGATCGTGCAAAGCCGTGTCTGCTCGGAGTCCAGCGAACCCAGTAGGCTCCTCGCCGCGTCCTCCTCCTCCTCCAGGATGCGGAGTCCCTTGTGCATGCCGTGGGGCACCTCAGCGGGATTTGCTCCGAAGAACGAAGGGGTCACCGATATCTCCTCGCCACCGACCACGGTCATATTCAGGGAGAGGTGGTGACCGTCGACCTGCCATCCCCAGGGATCGGCCGTGCCCGGCGTTCCGAAGATGCTGAAGTAGTAGAGCCCCTCGAGACGGTCGAAGCGGATCGTCCCGACGCTCGCCTCAATCTCGCCGAGGATGGCCTCGTGGCGGATGATCGAGTGGGCCTTTCTCACGCCGTCCACGCTGAGGCTGACGGCCATGAGGGACTCGGCAGCGTTCAGTTGAGCGGGCGTCATTTCCCCTCGTGAAAGACCTGCCCTTGGACGCGGGACATAGTGCCAGTTCTCCCGCTCGTCGTGGTCGAACGGGAAGGTCGCCTGCGCTCTCTGGTCAGGGTCTTCGAGATTGCGCAGAAACGCCTCCGCAGCCTCGGTGATCCGGTGTATGGTCGCTCGAACGTCCGGCATGGTGATTAAACCCAGATATTGTCGGGAGTCGGATCGCGCTAATCATAGCACCGCCCAAACTGCCCGTATACCGCCCGCGTTGACTGCCTCAAGGCCGTTGGATACAATCGGCGCATTCCACAGAAAATCCAGCTTTTGGAGGTAGGGAAATGGCGATCAGAGTGGCAGGCTCGACGTTTGCATTCGGCAAGATCGACTTGGAAGAGTCGTGCAAGATCATGCAGGAAATGGGCTTCGACGTCGTCGATGTCGGCGCCTGCGGCATGAGCACCTTCACCGACTACGTTCCCCAGTGGTTCATCACCGACCTCGACGACACCCAGGGCGAGGCTGACCACATTCGACGTACCACGGAGAAGTACGGCCTCGAAATCGCCGAGCTCTTCTGTTGCGACTTCGGCGTCAACATCAACGACCCCGATCCCAAGAAGCGGGAATGGAGCCAGACCACCTATGAGAAGGTCGCTAAGATCGCTGCCGCCGCGGGATTCAACAGCATCATGATGCTCCCCGGCATGATCGACGAAGAAAACGGCCAGACCTTCGATCAGGCATTCGACACGTCCGTCACCGAATACAAGCGCATGGTCGAAGTGGCGGAGGGCCTCGGCATCCACTGCAACATCGAGCCTTGCATCTTCTCGGTCGCGTGGCAGCCGGAGAATGCCATCAAGCTCTGCGAGGCCGTGCCCGGACTGGCGCTCACGGTTGACTATGCCCACCAGACGCAGCTCAGCCTCAAAGCCGACGACATCGAGCCGCTCCACGCCTACGCCCGCCACTACCAGGCCAAGCAGTCGGCCCCCGATTCGTTCCAGGCCAAGCCCGACGAGGGCTGGGTCGACTTCGGGCGCATGGTCCAGAAGATGCACGACGACGGCTTCGACGGCTTCATCTCCGTCGAGTTCGTCTCTGCGCCCGAGGTCATCGAAGCCGGCTGGGACATCCGCAAAGAGTCCGCCCGCCTCAAGGAAATCCTTGACGAGGCGGTGGCTGCGGCGCAGGGTTAGGGGGGGTTCTCGGTGCTGGGTTCTGGGTGCTAGGTGGCGGGGATGATTCGCAGTTATAAGGATCTCGTCGTCTGGCAGAAGGGTATCGACCTGGTTGAGGAAGGGTATCGACTTACCGCCCGGTTTCCGAAACACGAGAGATATGGTTTAGGGGGACAGATTCAGCGCGCCGCCGTGTCCGTCCCATCGAATATCGCGGAGGGACATGAACGCCATCACCTGAACGAGTACCTACAGCACCTCTCAATCGACCTCGCATCGTTGGCGGAGGTTGAAACGCAGACGGAAATTGCACGACGGCTGAAGTAAGTTACCCAGAACGATTACGCCCAGATCGAAACGCAAGCAGACACCCTAGGCAAACAAATCCGAGCACTACGAAATTCACTTCGCAAACGAAATCAATCCAGCACCTAGCACCTAACACCCAGCACCCAAAGGAGTAACCATGAACGTAGAAATTCGAGACGAACGCTTCAGGGACGTTGTCGGCGACGATGCGCCGGTCGAGGAGCTCGCCACGGGCTTCGACTTCACCGAGGGCGCCATGTGGAATCACGTCGAGGGCCACCTCATCTTCAGCGACATGCCCGGCAACATCATGCGGAAGTGGACCAACGAGGGCGGCATCGAAGTATTCCGTGAGCCGAGCAACATGGCGAACGGCAACTACTACGACCTGCAGGGTCGTCTGGTCACCTGCGAGCACTCCACCAGCCGCGTAACGCGGACGGAGCACGACGGCTCAATCACCGTCCTCGCCACTCACTACGACGACAAGGAGCTCAACAGCCCCAACGACATCATCGTAAAGAGCGATGGCTCCATCTACTTCACCGACCCCAGCTTCGGGCGCATGGAGTACTACGGGGTGCCGCGGGAGCAGGAGCTCGACTGGCGCGGCGTGTACCGTCTCTCACCCGGCAGCGGCGAGCTTACCCTCCTCGTCGACGACTTCGACCAGCCAAACGGCCTCACATTCTCGCTCGACGAGAGCCTGCTCTTCATAAACGACACCATGCGGGCGCACATCCGCGTCTTCGACGTGAACGACGACGGGACGATATCCAACGGTCGCGTGTGGGCTGACGTAACCGGCGAACGCGACGGCCTCGCCGACGGCATGAAGATCGACACAGGCGGCTACCTCTACACGACCGGGCCGGGCGGCGTGCAGGTCTTTGCCTCCGACGCCACGTGCCTCGGCACCATCTACGTGCCGCAGGGTGTCACTAACTTCACCTGGGGCGACGACGACCTTTGCAGCCTCTACATCAATGCGGGCTCGTCGCTGTACCGGACGCGGGTTAAGGTGCCGGGCCGGAAGCTGTTTTGAGCGCGTGTGACACGGGGGCAAACCGTTTTCGCTCATCCCGAAAGGAGAACCGAGCATGTCACGAATCACCATCATAGGCGACAAAGAAGTGACAAATCCGGTGGCGAAGGCGGCCATCAGCATCGTTGCGGTCCCACTGACCCTGATGTTTGTGGCTGCCGTCTTGGTCGGGACCTTCGTCTTGGTAGGAATCGTGCTCGCGCTTACTTTCGGCTTCGTCGGTGTGCTGCTGATAGGATTGGCAATATTCATACCGGTGATTGTTGTCTTGGCGGTGATAGCCAAGGCGATCTCGTGGCCGTTCGAGCGTTTTGGCTGGCGGGATGAGGAGTGACTTCTTGGAGGACGTTCGGGGGATTTTCAACAGTCCTAACGTCCAGCGCATCGTCGGGGCTTTAATCCTCCTCGCCGGAGTGGCACTCATCGTCGTCTCCCGTGACGGGCAGACCCTGGGGACCGTCATAGGGGTCATCCTGATGGCCGTCGGCTTCTGGCTTTCCTACGTCAAGAACGAGATCGCCAAGATTCGCGGCAGAAGCGAAGAGAATCAGCGATGCTAACCACGCAGCAGGTCAACCACTTCCACACCTTCGGCTTCCTCAAGATGCCGGGGCTGTTCCGTGAGGAGTTTTCTCGGATCGAGTCCTCGTTCCACGAAGTGTGGGAAATGCAGGGCGGCGGTCACGCCGGAAGCGCGCACGATGGCATGCGCCGGTCCGCCCTTGTCCCCTTCATCGACAAGCACGAGTACCTCAGCGCCCTCATCGATGACTCTCGTATCGACGGCATCGCGTCCGCCCTCCTCGGCGACGACTACAACTACATGTTCAGCGACGGCAATTTTTTCGTAGGGCCAACGCTCTGGCACTCCGACCGGTACTACAAT
>JAPOPA010000053.1 GCA_026713145.1 Chloroflexota bacterium | reverse complement strand
TCGTCGAGACCCTCCGCGTTGATCGTCTCGATGTTTATACCTTCGTCGGCCAGCACCCGGGCGATGTCTGCGATGACCCCCACCTCGTTCCTTGCAAAGACGATGATTCTGTTCATTCTGTCGTTCTCCGATCTTGCTCCGGGTCCTTCAGACAGTCGTCGACCACCGCGTCAATCGTCTCTCTCGTCACGTGCGGCATGGCTATCAGGTGCGCGATGTCCTCGTACGGAGCGATCTGCCACTTGCGCACCACTTCGGCTGACGGCTTTGGAAACACCACCGTCACCGAGTTCTTGTTGCGCCACGCTGGAATGCCGCTGTCGTTGAAGCGCGCAACGGCGTACTCGGCCACCTCCAGACATCCGCCCACAATCTCCCGGAATCCGCCGGATCCACGCTCGCGCAGAGCGTACCACATCATGAGCGGCGTCAGGGCGTTTCGCGACCCCGTTAACGTCGTGTCCAGCACCCCAACGTACTCAATCGACCTGGCCATGCGCGCCACGTACTCGCGCCTGGTCAGAGCCACCCCGCAGGGCAGGGGAGAACCGATCATCTTGTGCCCGCTGATCGCAACGCTGTCGAAACCCGCGTCGAACCCGTACGGCTGAGGATCGTCCACAAATGGCAGAATCATGCCGCTCAGCGCCGCGTCCGCGTGTATGTAGGAATTCGTGACCGCCAGATCGTCAAGGATCTCACGCACCTTTCCTACGTCGTCAATCGCCCCCTTCATGGTTGTCCCAATGTTTGCCATGAAGATAACCGGCACGTCCCTGTTGATTCTGATCGTCTCGCGGAGATCGTCGTAGTCAATCTCGCCACTATCCTGACTCTTTATCATGATGTTCCGCGCCTTCAGGACGCGAAGAATCTTCACGACGCTGTAATGAGTGTCCTGAGAGAAGTAGACAACTCCGCCCGGGAACATCTCGCGCCCCATGTAAAGACCGTACATGTTGCCCTCGGTCCCGCCCGACGTGACGTACCCCCACGCCTCGTCCCTCGGTAAGTGCATCGCGTCGGCGAAATACTCAATTACCTCCCGCTCCATCTCGTGAGTGTTGACCTGGAAATTGCTGTCGTGGAAGGGGTCCCCGACATTATTTGCGACATAGCCAAGAAACGGCAGTAGCGCCGAGTAGTCGAAGTTTTGGTTGCAGGGATAGCCCACGAGCCGCGAGCTCAACTCCTCGAAGTCCCTCAGCAGCCCATCGAGACGCTCTTTGGTTTTAGCCTTCACGTAGCCCCCGTCTTCGTAGCATAGACGCTACTGCAAGAGTACGCCCCATCAAGCCCTATGGTAATGGCGACCCTCGTGGTCGTCCTACCTTCCCCCTCCACTCCTGGATTTGAGAATAACCCAAACCGCGAAACACATTCAATCCGTGCCTCTCAGCCCTGACCTTCGCCCACAAATGATGCCCCCCTCCACAACCTCGCTCCCCAACTGACCTCACAGATCAAACCTTCCCCCTGAGCAGCGTCACGGCCCGCACGCGAGGCCGTACCATGGTGTCAGTAACTGCCGTAAAGTCACCTACAGTCTCTCCCCCGCCAGGGGCGAGATACGGAGAGGGCGTTCCCGCAGTTACTCGAAAGCCTGAGGTGACGGAGCGACCGGTGGTTGATAGCGTCCTCACCGACGGACGCCTCTGACAAGATCACCCAGTGTGCGCAGTCTCCACCGCAGGTAACTTGACGACAATCGACCATGTGGCCGCGATTGAAGTGGCCGTTTGCTTGCAATGACCATATGCAAGAAGTCCTGCTCGAGATCGTAGCGAGGGTATCGTCCGAGCTTGTCGATGAACCGTTGATAGAACTCTTCGTCAATTGGAGTTCCCGTGGTCCACTGCCTCACGACTTCGAAATCGAGTTGCCTCAGATACATCTCATAGTGAGCGACGGTGAGCTTGTTTACCCAGGCAGCCCGTACATTGTTGCGGCCCTGCCTCCTGTAGAACTCCTCAAAGACATCGTCCTCGAACAACAGATGTGGCCATGGGAAGAAGACTTCTCTGTATCGATGCGAAGCCTTAGGTCCTCGATACAGGTTGGCACTTATATATGCCACCCCTTGCCCTGCGGGCTTTAGCAGGTCATTCACGGCTGTAAGCCCTGCGTACGGGTGCTCCATATGTTCCCATACGGCCAATGACACAATTCGGTCAAATGTGCCCAGCCCATCGTTACTCATCGCACTGATGTCATGTATTCGCAGGTCCAGTCCCTCGCTTTGAAATTCCTCCCATTCCGGGTATGTGCGAATGTCTACTCCCACCACCTCGCAACCGTAGTCTTGCTTCAATAGGGAGCTTAGGTGACCTCTGCCGCACCCAATCTCCAATACTCGCATCCCCTTCTTGAAGTGGAGGTACTTGTCCACCTGCGCGATCCGTTTGGTGGTGTCTTCAAGAGGGTTTCTGTCCTTTCGCTTTATCGCACTCGCATGCTCAACTGCGGCACTGCTCCGTGAGTAGTGCTCATTGAGTTCTACAAAGAGGTCTATGTCATAGCGTATCTGGTTCATGAATCTCACTCTCGAAAAGTCCGCCGGGCTGTATCTAACGACCTGCCTGCGGCATCAAACTCGAAATCCGTCAGCTAAGTCGCGTATATCCGTCTCGACAATGTAGGTCTACTTGAATCTGGCACGATTCTCCAAACAATCTCGACGCGGATAGTGGAGGATGCGCAGAAGAGTGGGGAACCGCTATGTGAAGTAAACCCCTACCCAACGTCCCAGGCGCGACTCTTTCGGTCTACAGTCTCTAGGCCCCGCTAATTTCCTCAGCTCGTCGTCAAGTCTCGAAACCGGGTTGGGTCATGCCTGCCGCGGCAATAAGGCTACGTGAGACCTACTGTTGCTGAGTGAGCCGCTCCGCCGACGCGATCTTCCACTCTCCGTCAACCTGCAGGAAGATCATTTGGAGTCGGTCCACGGTCAGGGGGCTCTTTACGATCCAGTACATTTCCCTTGTTTTGTCGTCGACTGCCTGGGGCGCGCTCTCCTCTTCAATTGTCAACTTTATGGCAAAACTCTTCATCAGCTCTATATTGTCTGTGAGCGCCTCTTCCTGCTCCAGGCGGTAGCTCTCCTCGAGAAATAGCAGAGCTTTTTCGAGTTCATAAGCGTTTATCGCCTCCCAATAGGCAGTGCCCAACATCCTGAGAGCCTCCGTCTCCCCAGGATCGAGAGACGGGCCTGCCTCTGGCGTAGCAGTTGGATCCGCCTCTTGTGCCTCGCTCGGTGAACTGGGTTCCGGGGTAGCGGTAGGCTCCGGCGTGGGTGTAGGAGTGGGCTCCGGGGTAGCGGTAGGTTCCGGCGTGGGTGTCGGGCTGGGTATTGGCGTAGCTGTGGGTTCGACCCTTTCGGGCTCGCTTGTTGGAGCAGAATCCGGTGAACTGCCGCAAGCAACACCGACTACCGCCAGAATCGTTAGCGTCACCACCAATCCCCACGGTTTCACAGTCATTTTCAGGCCCCGGAATCTTCACCGCCGGTTCAATGTCCTTCAATCAAACATGCCCGATGGTTGCACGGAGCATAGTTGTGAGTCCTATTGCTGTCAACACTTCGCTGACACAAACCGGCTATGGAGAGGCGTCAGACCTGCGCTGTGATACCATCATCAAGGCTGGGTTCGGCTTGGAGTACAGCGAGTATGCGAATACCGATTGCCGCTCTGCTGGGGTTCCTCGCGGTCCTGCTGACTGCAGCGGATTGTGGCGGCGGGGGCAGGGACGACACCGACGAGGCACCGCTCCAGGTCCGCGGAGTAGTAACCGATGTTAGGGCCCGGTCTCTTCTCGAACTGGAGTCGCTGCAAGTGGTCGACGAGCAGAACATCGTCTGGGACTTCCAACCGGGGCCGGGAGGTGTGACCGGTGGTGGACACGACTACACTCCCTCCCACCTCCGCCAGCACATGGTGCAGGGAGTGCCCGTTGTCGTCACATACACGAAAACGGACGGTGTGCTCACCATAGTCAGCATCAGCGAATAGGGAACCGGATATGGATCAAACTCGAAGCCGGACGGAATTCTTGGAAAATGTGCGAAGGGCACTGGGCCGCACCAGCCCCCCTGCCGACATTGAAGTCCCCGATGCGACCGCCTTCTCGGACGACCGTGACGCAGTTGGGAAACGAACCGAGTCAATCAGACGAGATATGGACACACGCGTCGCCGACCTCGTCGAAGAGTTGGTCGTCTCTGCCGAGGCCGCGGAATGGATTGTCCACCGCGCTGGCCCGTCTGACGCTGCGTTATATGTCCGCAAGGTTGCCGAAACCCTCGAATCCACGAGCGTGCTCCGCTCCGGTCACGCCCTTCTGGATGAAATAGGCTTGGAAGAGGCGTTTGAAGGGTCGGCCATAGCACTTCAAAGAATCGCCCATGACGACTCCGGTCCTCGCCGCGACGTACAGCGTGCGAAGTTCCGTGAGGATATGATCGTAGCCGACATCGGCGTTACCGGCGTCGACCACGCAATCGCCGAGACGGGGAGCGTGTCCATCGCGGCGGGTAGGGGAGTGAGTCGTCTGATTTCCCTGCTCCCCCCAGTGCACATCGCCGTGGTCAGTCCTGCCCAGATCGTTCCCAGCTTGGACGAACTCTTTTCGTTCCGTCGCAGCGAGTTTCTCCAACGAGGGTCGCTCGACTACACCAACATCATCTCCGGCCCCAGTCGCTCGGGCGACATCGAACAGACGCTCATCAAGGGGATGCACGGGCCTCGTGAGGTCCACATGGTCATCGTGGACTAGCCGCTCCGCCCGAAGACCCTGCTCCCGACTTGCATGAATCGTATCGCCTCGGCCACGGCATCCGCAATGAGTTCGCCGCCGCGCGTCGAAGCCTCCTCAAGCGTCATCGGCGCGCAGACGATGGACGACACGGCGTCGATGCCCTCCGCGTGAACGTCCCCGAAACCCTGACCCAGGGATCCGGAAACTGCGACGACGGGAATCCCTCGTTCCTTTGCCCTCCAGGCGACGCCGATAGGGGCCTTGCTGTACACCGTCTGAAAATCCACCTGGCCTTCGCCGGTGATTACGAGGTCGGCCCCCTCCAGCTTCTCGTCCAGACCGACTTGGTCGAGCACGATGTCCACTCCCGCCCTCAGGGAACCACCCAGAAACGCCATCATTCCGCCCCCTAGACCGCCTGCCGCGCCGGAGCCCGGTACGTCGTTGATGCTCGTCTCGATATCACGCTCAACAACCTTGGAAAAATTCTTCAGGGCCGCGTCCAGTTGCGTAACGATGTCCGGTGTCGCGCCCTTCTGCGGTCCATAGACCGCCGACGCCCCCTCAGGCCCTGTGAGCGGATTCGACACGTCGCAGGCGACCGAGAACTGCGCCTCGACCGCTCGTTTGTCCAGTCCCGATGTGTCAATCCTGCGGAGATCCGCGAGCGCCGCGCCGCCTGGCGGAAGATCGTTCCCCGTCTCGTCCAACAGCCGGACGCCCAGAGCTTGGGCCATCCCCGCACCGGCGTCGTTTGTCGCGCTGCCTCCAATCCCGACGATGAAGCTGCGGAACCCGGCGTCCAACGCCTCGCCAATCACCTCGCCGAGACCGTACGTGGTCGTCCCTAAAGGGTCGCGCTCGTCGAGCGACAGCAGCGCCAGCCCGGATGTCCGTGCCATTTCGATCATGGCCGTTCCTCCATCGCCGAGCGCCCCCCACTCCGCCGTGACCGGCCTTCCGATCGGGTCGGTGACCGTGACGGAGCGGATGGCCCCGCCCGTCGCCTCGACCAGGGTCTCAAGCGTCCCGTCACCGCCGTCAGCCACCGGCACCAAGACCGTCTCCACATCGGAGACGACTCTTCTCACTCCCTCGTCCATAGCCTTGGCGGCATCGAGCGCGGAGATGCTCCCCTTGAAGCTCTGGGGCGCGATAACGACCTTCATTTCGTCCTGTTCCTTACCTGGTTGAATGTGCGGATACTATATCAGCGCGAACGAACGTTGCGTAGGGCGGTCTGGCAGGGGCGGGGGAGGTGTGTGGCTTGCTCGCGGCGAAGACATGGCCACCCTCAGACCGGGGAGGCCCTGTTCTTAGTTTGCGGGAAAAGGTTGACAACAGAACGGACGTTCTGTACCATCTTTCGTCCCATACTACCGGACAGTGGAGGCTCCATGAGGGTCGCGTGCGTGCTCGTCACTCACCTCAGGGCGAAGGCGGAGATGCAACGGCGTCCGCACCTGCGGAACAGCCCCGTCCTGATCGTCGCCCGCGATCAGTCGCAGAACAGGCCGATGGTTGTCGACGGCTTCCCCCCATCCTTGGAATCCATGACGGGGCTGAGCTTGGAACAGGCCCTGTCTCTCCACGCGAACGCAGCGGTGCTGGACGCCGACGAGCCGCACTATCGCCAGGTCTTTGGGGAGGTGCTTGCGTCCCTGCAAAGGGTCAGCGACCGGGTTGATGGGAGGGAGCTCGGCACGGCCTACACGCGGATGGACGGCCTCGAAAGGCTGTATCGTGGCGAGGCCGGAGTCGTTTCCGCGCTGCTGAACGCGGTGCCAGCCTACCTGAACCCCCGCGTCGGCGTGGCGGACGCCAAGTTCCCCGCCTTCGTGGCTGCGCGGACGTGCAAGACACACGGAGCATCCAGAGTCCCCGGCGACGTGAGGGCATTCCTGGCCCCGCACCCCATCGGCCTGCTTCCCGTCTCAGCCGACGTGAAGGCCGAGATGCACCGGTTCGGGCTGCGCACGATGGGGAACCTCGCCGCAATGGGAGAACACGCGCTCGTCGACCGGTTCGGACGTGAAGGCGGTCGGGCATGGCGACTCTGCAACGGCATGGACGACACTCCCGTCGTGCCGTTGCCCTTCGACGAGTCGATAGTGGAGCGGGCGTCGCTGCCGTTCTCCTCTTCCTCCCTCCAGGCCCTCTTCATCACGGTCGAAACGCTTCTTAGAAGGGCGTACGCCCGACGGGAGATGAAGGGCCGATATGTGGGCACGGCGACACTCCTGTGCTCGGCGTCCGGCTGGCCTCCCTGGGAGAAGATCATCACGTTCAGGGAGCCCGCCGGAACGTGGGAGCGGGCATCGTCCGCCGTCAGGAGCCGGGTGGAGGCCGACGCTCCGCACATCCCCGTCGAAGAGGTGACCCTCACGCTGTCCAACTTCACTGGGGAGTCCGGTACGCAGATGGGACTGCTGAAGGACGCACAGAACGACACGCACAGGCGTCTTGCCGACGTCGACCGTCGGTTGCAGGCGCGGTTGGGTGGCCATGTACTCCACAGAATCGTCGAGGTCGCGCCGTGGCACCCCGCCCCGGAGATGCGGTCGCTGCAGGTGCCCATCGAGCCGTCCGGCGGAGCCGCCATCAGGCCCCTGCACCGGCCCAGCCCCGTGGAGGTACGCGAAGGCACAGGGCGCGAGCCCGTGTCGGTGCTCATGAAGAAGCGATGGCAGCGCGTGGCCAGCATACAGGACAGTTGGACGTTCGACCTGTGGTGGCTCCCGGAGCCGGTGAGCCGCGCCTACTATCGGATCGACCCCGGCGACGGCAGGCTGGTCACCCTGTTCCGAGACCGGGGGCAAGACCGCTGGTACCGTCAGAGCGCGTGATGGTGGCCGGCTACGTCGAGCTTCACGCCAAGAGCTTTTTCTCCTTCGGAGTGGGGGCTTCCCATGCGCACGAGCTGCTTGCACAGGCGAAGGAGTACGGGTATGAGGCCCTCGCCCTGACCGACACGAACCTCTGCGGCGCACTGGAGTTTGCGCGCCTCGCCAACAGCCTCGGCATCCGCCCCGTCACCGGCGGCGAGCTGACCCTGACCGACGGCTCCCACATCACCCTGCTGGCCAAGACCCACGCCGGATACTCCAACATCTCGCGGCTGTTCACCATCGCCAACGCCGCCGACCGCAGGGAACCGAGACTCGACCCCGCGCACCTGCCCGATCACTCCGAGGGCGTTGTCATGCTGACGGGCGGAAGGCGTGGTCTACTCTCCCGCCTGACAACCGATGGCCGCCGCACGGAGGCGCTTGAGCTTCTGAAACGCTACGTGGAATGGTACGGACCCGGCGCGGTATACGTCGAGCTGAACCGCAACTTCCTGCAGGGCGATGCCAAGCGCAACCGCGAACTCGCAGGACTCGCCCGCGAAACCGGCGTCCCGGTGGTCGCTTCCAACGACGTTCACTACCATACTCCGGAACGCTCCCGTCTCCACGATGCGCTGGTGGCGGCAAGCCTCAACACCACCATTGACCAGGCACTGCCGCACCTCCTCCCCAATCACAACTTCGCCCTGAAGTCCCAGGCCAGGATGCAGCGCCTCTTCGCGGAACTCCCTGAGGCCCTGTCGAACACCCTCTTGGTCGCTGAGCAATGTGCCTTCGACCTCAGCGCCGACCTCGGCTACGCCCTTCCGGACCCCGACGTGCCGGACGGCTACACCCCCGTGAGTTACCTCGAAAGGCTCTGTTACGAGGCCGCCATGCGTCGCTACGGCAGTGTCTCCGAGCGGGTGGAAGCGCGACTGCGCGAGGAGTTCCACCTGATAGAGGCTAAAGGTCTGGCGGGCTTCCTCCTGCTCTACCGGGAGATCGCCCTCATCGCCCGCCGCATCATGGAGGAGAGAGGCTTGGTCCGCCCCGAGACACCGGTGGAGGAACGCCCGCCCGGAAGGGGACGCGGCTCGTCCGTGGCACTGCTCGTGGGCTACCTCATCGGCATCAGCCACGTCGACCCCCTGGAATGGGATCTCACCCTCGAACGCTTCATCTCCGAAGACGCTACCGTCCTTCCCGACATTGACCTCGACTTCCCCAGGGGCCTCAGGGACGAACTCATCGAGCGCGTTCACCGTCACTTCGGGCCGGAATACGCCGTCCTCACCGGTGCCGTCTCCACCTACAAGCTCAAGGGCATCATCCAGGACCTCGGCAAGGCCCTGGGACTTCCGCAGGAGGAGCTGAGACTCTTGTCCAAGCAGCTCGAGTCCCACGACCCGGCGAGCCTTCGTCTGGAAATGCTGGAGCTTCCTGGCTTCCGGGACAGGGTGAATGCCCGGGGTTGGAGGGAGCTGATCGAGCTCGCCCCCCATCTGGCCGACGGCCCCAGGATGCTGGGCCAGCACGTCGGCGGCATGATACTCAGCAGTTCGCCCATACCGGAGATGGTCCCCACGAGGGCCGGTGCAACGGACGGACGGTTCATCATGGACTGGAACAAGGACAGCGTGGCCGACGCGGGATTCGCCAAGATCGACATCCTCTCCCTGCCCGTCCTCGACCAGATCGAGGAGGCCCTCGACCTCGTAGAGCGGCGCGAGGGAACACGGCCCGACCTCAGCCGGATACACCCGGAGGACCCGCGCGTCTACGACATGATAAACGCGGGCAGGTCGGTGGGCGTCTTCCTGCTCCAGTCCCCCGCGCAGCTCAAAATGGGACAGCGCCTGAAGTCGCGCACTCTCCTCGACCTCGCCTACCAGGTCGCCCTCATCCGTCCCGGCGTCGGTGTACAGGGCAGCGCCGTCTCGCAGTTCGTCGACCGCTACCGCCACGGCGCCGAGTGGGAGTACGACCACCCCCTGGAGGCCCGCGCCCTGGAACGCGGCTGCGGGATCATCGTCTGGCAGGAGCAGGTCGTCCAGCTCATCAAGGACGTGGCGGGCATGACGGCCGCCGAGGCCGACGAGATACGAAGGGCCTTCGCCCGCCCCAATGCCGACCATCTTATCGCCATGCACCGGCAGAGGTTCCTTGAAGGCGCGCGACGAAACGGCGTTCCCCAAGACACCGCCATCAAGATATTCGGCAAGATCAACGGCCACTACATGTTCCCGGAGTCCCACTCCCACGCATTCGCCATCACCGCCTACCAGGCCGCTTGGCTCAAGGCCTATTACCCCTTGGAGTTCTTCGTCTCGCTCATGAACAACCAACCCATGGGGTTCTATCCCATCGAGACGCTCAAGCAGGACGCGCGGCGCTTCGGCGTGCCGTTCCTGAATCCCTGCGTGAACCGGAGCGACACGCGATGCGTTCCCGATACCGGCGCGGTGCGGCTGGGACTTGAGATCATCAAGGACGTTGGTACAGAGTCGGCCCGACTCATCGTGGAGGAGCGCGACCGGCACGGCCCCTACGCGAGCGCCGGAGACCTCGTGAGCCGCACGGGCCTGAAGCCTCAGTCAGTCCTGTCGCTCGTAATGGCAGGGGCATTCGACGGCATCGCCCCGAACCGCCGGGAGACCCTGTGGGAAGCTGGACTCCATTCCCGACCTTCACGAAACGGGCAGATGGCGCTCTCCACGCCGATGGAGGACGCCGTCCCAAGACTGGACGACCTGACCGAGTACGAAAAGATGTCAGCCGAATATCGTGTGATGGGCGTCTACCCGCGCGGCCATCTCATGGAGTTCGTGAGACCCCACCTCCGTCCCGGCGTATTGTCGACGACGGAGGTCCAGAAACTCGACGACGATGACGAGGTTGTGGTGGCAGGCTGGCCGGTCGCCCGACAGCACCCGCGCGGACAGGAGGGCACCGTCTTCGTGACCATAGAGGACGAGACCGGCGATGTCCAGATCATCCTCTGGCCCCGCGTCTTCGCACAATGCCGCAGGGAGCTGGGAAGCAACGTGGTGGAGGTCACGGGTGTCGTGTCAAGATGGGACGGCACGACGAACGTCATCGTGTCCGACCTGAGGGCTGTTCGGACGGGAGTCGCTATGCCGCCCGCGCATGACTGGCGATAACACTGACGGCGAAGGAAAACATGACAGGCCAAGTTCATCGGAACGGGCTATAATCCCTCTGCCATGTGTGGAAGATACAGCCTGATAATGACCATCGGCGAGCTACAGAACCGTTTCGAGTTCGACGGCGAGAGGCTCGGATACGCTCCCGCCTACAACGTAGCTCCGACGCAGAACGTCCTGACTGTCGTAGGGGACGAGGCGAGGCGCGCAGGCTACATGCGCTGGGGACTCATACCGTTCTGGGCGAAGGACAAAACTATCGGGAGCCGCATGATTAACGCGCGCGCTGAGACGGTCGCCGAGAAGCCGTCCTTCCGCACCGCCCTTCGACGACGGCGCTGCCTTGTCCTGGCCGACGGGTTTTACGAGTGGCAAAGGACCGGAAAGAATAAGAGGCCCATGAGAATCGTCATGCGGTCGGGAGAACCATTCGCGTTCGCCGGACTCTGGGAAACGTGGAAAGACCCCGAAGGAACTGTCATTCCTTCCTGCACCATCATCACCACTACACCAAACGACCTGCTCAAACCCATACATGACCGGATGCCGGTGATTCTGTCCAGAGAAGTGGAAGATTTCTGGCTGGACGACAGCGTCGATGATCCCGCCGCGCTAACAAGCGTGTTGAATCCTTACCCCAACGACGAAATGGAAGTCTACGAAGTGTCGTCTCTCGTCAACTCCGTTGCCAACAAGGGACCGGAAGTTCTTGCGCCGGTAGCCGAAAACGCAAACGGCTAGTCCTGCAAAGATACGGGCAACCGAAGCGCTTGCCCATTACCACGCCTTCATCCCGTCGCCCGCCCGGTTGTGAGACGCCTGCTCGCAAACAGGAGATTTGATGCGCTAAGGCACCCCAAAACCTGCTGTCGGCGTTGAGCGTTGTACTTAACTGGAAGCCCAGAGAACGGTTGACTCCCTTTCGTTGGGATGAGTATACTGATTGGTGATACGGCCTTCTGGTGGTCTTAGCGAAGCGGACCCACCCGTT
>JAPOPA010000042.1 GCA_026713145.1 Chloroflexota bacterium | reverse complement strand
TTGAAGTCCCGAAATGGCATGCCACTTCTCCTAAAGCAGGTGCAACAACACGAACTTACCCCTAGAACCTCTGTATTTTCAACAAGATAACCTACTTATGAGACAGCCTCCGACGGGAGAGGGGATAAGCGCCTCTCCATTCAACTTTCTCGTTCAAATGGAGACGGCACTAATGTCGAAAGTTAGGGGAGCGTCTCTAGACTTAGCAGCTGCTACACGACGTCCTGCAGCATCATGTCGGCGAAGGTCTCGCGCCTCCGGATGAGCTTCGCCTCCCCGTCGTTGACCATGACCATTGCCGGTCGCGGATTCAGGTTGTAGACGCTCGCCATCGAGGGAGCGTACGCGCCGGATGCGGGAATGGCAATCACGTCGCCCGACTCGATGCGGGGGAGCTTGACGTCCTTGACGAGCACGTCGCCCGACTCGCAGTACTTCCCGGCGAGGGTCACCACCTCTTCGGGGGCCTCATCCATGCGGTTGGCAACCACGGCCTCGTAGGCCGCGTCGTAGAGGGCGGGTCGGATGTTGTCACCCATTCCGCCGTCTAGGGACACGTACTTTCGCACCGTCGGAATATCCTTGATCGCTCCGACGGTATAGAGGGCCACACCGGCACGTCCGACGATGGAGCGTCCTGGCTCGATAACCAGCGTCGGCTCGCCGAAACCGAGGTCGGCACATCTGGCCTTCATCGCGGTCGTTATGGCCTCGGCATATGCGCCGACCGGCGGAGGCAGGCGGTCGCGGAGATACCCGATTGCGAAGCCGCCGCCGGGGCTGAACTCCTCAAGCACCAGCCCCTCGTCCTTGAACGGCGCGAGGTAGGTAAGGATCGCGTCTACCGCTATAGAGTAAGGCTCCAGCTCGAAGATCGGCGATCCCAAATGGAAGTGGATGCCAATCAAGTTGAGGTTCGATGCTTCGAGGGTCTGTCGAATGGCTGTCGCCGCGTCTCCGGTCTCGATGGAGAAGCCGAACTTGCTATCGAGGATTCCGGTCGTGGTCATGACGTGCGTATGCGGGTCGACGCTCGGCGACAGCCGCAGGAGCACGTCCTGGTTCACCCCACGGGAGCGAGCCTTGTCATTCAGAAGATCGAGTTCGTGGAAGCTGTCAATCACGAACCTGCCGACTCCCTCGTCCAGGGAGTAGTCCAACTCTTCCGACGTCTTGTTGTTCCCGTGGAAGTACAAGTTGCCGGGGTCGGCGCCACCGGCCTTGGCTATGGCGACCTCGCCAGCTGAAACGACATCCATGCCGAGGCCTTCCTCGGTCACGAGTTGCACGATTGCAGGGTTAACAAATGCCTTCGAGGCATACAAGACCTTGCTCTTGGGATACATATCCGAGAAGTCGTTGACGAATTGCCGGCACATCGTCCGCAAGGTAACCTCATCGAATACGTAGAGAGGCGAACCGTACTCGGCCAGCAGATCAAGTACGTCGATCCCACCAAGCGTGAGACCCATTCGATCGTTTATGCCTGCCGTCATCGGAAAGACGGCGCCGTTGTCGAAGACCAATGTACTCTCCCGGTCGTTGTGAATTAGCTGCCAGGTCGCTGTGAATTCCGCATTGAAGACCTGTGGAAAGTATAGCAGTCGAATGGGGAGAGTTGTCGGGCGGTGCGGTTCTGCATGGTTCTCCCACCGTAAGTCCCACTGCCGTCGACAGGAATTCAACACAGAGGCCCAGGTCATCAGCCCCGAGTTTGAGTCTTGCCCGCGTATCAGTCCAGATTATCAACAGGGTTACTGTTCTCTATTGCTATACTCTTTATGTATATATGATTGATCAAGCTCAAATAAGAGTCATAAGCGGGCGTGGGGGAAATGGGGCCGTCAGCGGTCGCCGGGAAAAGTTCGTGTCTCTTGGTGGACCCGATGGCGGAGATGGTGGCGACGGTGGTCACGTCTATGCCCGGTGCGATCGAAATGTAAGCACTTTGCTGGGATTCCGATTCAACCGGATCCATAAGGCAGGCAACGGTGGCAATGGCACTGGGAGGAAGATGCACGGCAAGAGAGGTAGCGATGTAGAGTTCGTTGTTCCGGTAGGGACTGAGGTCTGGGATAACACGAAGGGGTCTCGAATCGCCGACCTGACGGCCGATGGAGAACGTGTTCTCATTGCCCAAGGGGGACGGGGTGGAAGGGGAAACAGTCGGTTCACCTCATCGACGAATCAGTTCCCCTTGCTCGCCGAAGAGGGTGATCCGGGTCAGGATCGCCGTCTTCGGCTGGAGCTGAAGTTGCTCGCGGACGTTGGGATAATCGGTGCTCCGAACGCGGGAAAATCGAGTCTACTGACGGCCGTGAGCGCTGCGAGACCGAAGGTGGCAGACTACCCCTTCACCACGCTGGAGCCTGTGCTGGGCGTCGTTGAGTACGAACATGACGGCTTCGTGATGGTGGATATTCCGGGTCTTATAGAGGGGGCTCACGCTGGGGCCGGCTTGGGCGATGAGTTTCTCCGACATATCGAGCGAACCCGCGTCTTGGTTCACGTCATCGACGGCAACGGCCCTGACCCGGTTGAAGACTACATTCGCATCCGTGAGGAACTGCGCCTGTTCGACGAGGAGCTTGCAACGAAACCGGAAGTCGTCGCGTTCAATAAGCTCGACATTCCCGGTGTGGACGACGCATTCGAGCTTTGTAAGGATGATCTGACCGACACTGCAGCTTCCGTCCGGAGTATTTCCGCTGCGGGCAGGATTGGGCTAGACGGACTGCTCCACGAGGTTGCTGAGGTCCTAAGCAGTGCCCGTGAGCAGCTAACCGTTGATGAGGCGATTTCCAATCAGCCGATCCCGCATCGGGGAAGCACTGGCAGCGAAGTGCCTGTGCTGAGGCCTGCTCCTACCGACCGCGAACCAAAGATTCGTCAAACGGAGGTGGACAGGTACGAAGTGACTTTGAGGGCAGCCACGAGGTTTGCGGGAATGGTCGACCTTAACAACTGGGGCGCACGAATCCAGTTCTACGACCAACTGCAGCGGCTGGGCGTGATCGCGGAGTTGGAGCGCGCCGGCATTCGATCAGGAGACACCTACGTCGTCGGGAAGCACGAGTTGGAGTGGGAATAGGTGAAGCTCGGCATCTTTGGAGGCACCTTCGACCCCATACACAATGGACACCTGATGGTGGCCGAACACGTCCGTGTGGAGTCGAACCTGAAACGCGTGCTCTTCATTCCCGCGGGTCGGCCGTGGTTCAAGGACGGTCAAACTTTGTCGGACGCCGGGCACCGACTCGAAATGACACGGCTCGCCATCGCGGGCAATCCACACTTTGAGGTCTCCGATATCGAAGTTCGCCGCGACGGCCCGACGTACACGATCGACACACTGGCGGCTCTCCACAAAGAGGTGTGCCGGGGTACCGAGCTTTTCCTCATTCTTGGGGCCGACGCTCTGAATGAATTACACCGCTGGCGCCGGCCGAGCGATGTGCTCGACATGGCAACAGTCGTGGGTGTCGCGAGGCCCGGGATAGGAGCGGTTGACAGGGCGGCATTGGAGTCGATTCGAGTCGGCGCCTCGGATGAGGTGTTGATCGTTGACGGACCGTTCGTCGACATTAACGCCGTCGACGTTCGCGGACGTATGGCGAAGGGACAGTCCGTCCAGAACCTGATTCCGCAGGCCGTCGAGGACTACGCCGGACGGCACGGCCTGTATGAGGCAAAGGAGAGGGTATGAGCATGTCGGAAGCACAACGGCTGTTGGAGCTGTCGGAGCGGCTGGGCGCGCTGCAATACGGTGAGTTCACGCTGTCGTCCGGATCCGTTAGCCACTACTATTTCGACGGCCGGCTGGTAACCCTGGACGCAGAGGGGGCGTACCTTGTGGGCCGCGCGTTCGGGCCAATCGTCCGAGCCAGCCGTGCCGAGGCTATTGCAGGACCGGCGCTCGCCGCGGTGCCGATGATCGCCGCCATCTCCGTGGCGAGTTACCTTGAAGGGTCCCCGATTCCGGGTCTGATCGTTCGAAGCGAACGAAAGCAACACGGCACGGGCAAGCTCATCGAGGGTTCTGTGAGGGAAGGTATGTCGGTCGCCGTTGTCGACGACTCCTGCAGCCAGGGGGGTAGCCTCCTGCACGCGATCGACGCCGTGGAGGAAGCGGGATGCCGTGTGGTCAAGGTCATGTGCATCCTTGACCGGAACGAAGGGGGCAGCCGGGCCATACGCGAGAGAGGCTACGATTTGGTCTCTCTCTTCGAGGTCGACGACCGCGGGCGTATACGGGCGGCGCGCAGCTAACATTCGGTAGCTCGTCCCCTAGAGATGACGTCGCTCGCGTTCCATAGGTGAGGCCCCCTCTGCTACACTAGATGATGGCGCGCGCGGCGAATACAGCGCGTCCGCAGAACGGCGCCGGGGAACTCATGACTACAAAGGCCACATCATCGTTCGACGACCGTATAGGCCAGAACCTAGTTGAAGCGGGATTCATCACCCCCGATCAGCTTGCATCGGCCAAGGATACCGGTGAACAGACCGGAGTCGGCCTGATCGAGACCCTGGTGTTGGATGGTATCGTCTCGCGGGACACCCTCGTGACCATGCTGAGCTTCCAGCTCAGGATTCCCGTCGTCGACCTCAAGACCGTGCATGTCGACCCTGATGCCGTGGCGGCAGTTCCCGAGGAGTTCGCTCGTTCTCAGGGCATTCTCCCCATCGGTTTCGAGCCGGACGGTTCACTCCGTACCGCGACGACCTCACCGAACGACTTTCAGCTTGCCTCGCAGATCGCCACGATGACGGGCAGACAGGCCAAGTTCGTCCTCGCGCTTGGCGGGGGACTCGATGAGCTTATAGCTCGAACCTACGCCTCACTCCCGGCTCGACGTGTGGAGTCAACCTCTGCGGTTAGCGTGGTAGACGAGGCGGAGTCCGGCGTAGCTTCTGTACGTCCCGACGCGAGGGGTATCCTCGGACAGGACGTCTCGCAACTTCCGGCGATCCAGGCCGTCGAGATGGTTACGCTGCAGGCCATAAAACGAGGAGCATCGGACGTTCACTTCGTGGCCACGTCAGACTCGAGCAGGATATTGTTCCGGTTGGACGGGGTGCTGCAGGAGGTTGCTGAGATACCCATCGGCCTGCACGATTCGATGTTGGCGCGGATCAAGGTTCTCGCCGATATGGATATAACCGAGACTCGCCGCCCCCAGGACGGCAGCTTCAATCTTCGGTTCAACGAAAAGACGGTCGACTTCCGGGTCTCTTCCATCGGCATCACGTGGGGCGAGATGATGGTTGTCCGCATCCTTGACCGCTCCGAGGGCATCCTCAAAATGGAACAGTTGGGCCTCGAGCCCGACACCATGACCACTTGGCGACAGCTTCTCGGCCTCCCGTTCGGAATGCTCTTGGTGTCCGGCCCGACCGGCTCAGGCAAGACCACGACACTGTACTCCTCCGTCACCGAGCTGATTCGCAACCGGGGGAACATTCTTACCATCGAAGACCCTATTGAGTACCGAGTCGAAGACCTGCACCAGATCGAGGTCAATCGACAGGCCGGAATCGACTTCCCTGCCGGGCTGAAGGCGATCATGCGGCTCGACCCAGACGTCATCCTGGTGGGCGAGATCAGGGACGTTGAAACGGCCAAGACCGCTGTCGACGCAGCTCTGACGGGGCAGTTGGTGTTGGCGTCGATTCACAGCAACGACGCGGCATCGGCATTCGTTCGACTGATCGATATCGGCATCGAGCCGTACCTGGCCGCGACGGCCGTGGTGGGAGTGGCCGCGCAGCGCCTCGTGCGGAAGGTGTGTACGCATTGCAGGCTCAACAAGGAGATCGATCCCACCGAGCGGCAGGCGTACTTCAGCGAGACGGGAGAGGACGAGACGAGCTTCGCGAGTGGCAAGGGATGCAACTTCTGTGGGTTCACCGGATTCTTGGGAAGGACCGGTGTCTTCGAGATTCTACCGGTTAGCGAGGCTATCAGAAAGCTTGTAGCTTCCGGCGCCAGCGGCCACGAGATTCGCCGGCAAGCGATGTCCGAAGGAGTCTCGCCCCTCCGTCGCACGGGAATGGCAAAAGTCAAATCCGGCGTAACGACCGTCAACGAGGTGCTCAGCAGGGTGTTCTTCTTCGAATAGGCCCCGTCCGCGGCGCTTCTGTCACTCTCAATACTCATTCAGTAACGCAAACCCCATGGCGATCAAATACGAGGCATATACCAGACTGGGCGAGAAGGTCGTCGGCGTCCTCCACACCGACGACGAGGAAGCCGCTTACGACATCCTTGAGCAGGAAGACCTCATTCCGTACCTACTCCGACCGGCGAGCGGCAGCTTCAATGTGGCTCGCATGTTCCCGACGATATTCAACCCGTCGTCGCAGGACATTATCGACTTTACCCGGCAACTCGCGGCGCTTCTGGGCTCCGGCATCCCCCTCGTCCGCTGCCTCATGGCTCAGCGAGGCCAGGTGTCCAACACCGGGCTCAGATATGCCCTTGGGGAGATCATCAGCTCCGTCGAAGCAGGCAACAAGCTGTCGGACGCCCTCGACGAACAGTCGCACATATTCCCCGACTTCTACGTGCGTATGCTCAGGGTCGGCGAGGCCACCGGCGGACTCCCGTTCGTGCTAAACCAGGTGGCGGACACCCTTCAGCGTCGCAAGGCCGTTTCCGACCGTGTGCGCGACGCAGCCGTGTACCCCGCGTTCACCCTCCTTGTCGCGATTGTGGCCGCCGTCGTGTTGGTGACGTACTCTCTCCCATCGCTCTCGGGCCTCCTCTCCGAGGTTGGCGGAAACCTCCCGACCTCTACGCGAGTACTGATCAACGTGTCTGACTTCTTCGACTTATACGGGACCCCGATCCTGGTCGTCCTGGCCGCAATCGTGGTGCTGGTCTTTGTGGCGCTGCGAACGGAGATTGGCCGGGCGGCGACCGACACCGTGTTGCTTCGCGTTCCGGTCATCGGCAGGGTGATCGTGGCCAACAATATGTTCGCTCTCGCCTCTATACTGTCGACGCTGCTCAGGTCAGGCATGTCGCCGATCGAGGGGCTCAGACTGACGCAGCGGGGAATGGCGAATGCTTACTACCGCAGGAGGCTGGGAAGGGTCATCGACCGTGCCACCGAAGGAACCAAGCTCGGCGAGGCATTCGACGAAGACGGCGGCTTTCCGTCCATCGTCTCGCAAGCGATCATTACCGGTGAGACACGTGGCAGGCTGGATGACACGATGTCCGGACTCGCGGAGTACTATGAGGACGTGACTAAGAGGGCCGCCGGAGGAATAACCGAGCTGATCCAGCCCGCCATTATCCTGTTCGTGGCCGGAATGGTAGGGTTCGTCGCAGTCGCTATCATCTCCGGAATCTACTCGGCGCTGGGGGCCGTCCGATGACCGGCGACTCGCAGGCAAATGTGCACAGCTCCGGCGAGGTCATCCTTGAGGAGTTCGGCTGGCGTAACACCCCGAGGATCAACTTCGCACCCGAGCGACGAGGGTTTCCATTCTCACCCATGGTCGCCCTCCTCGTGGTCATCCTCATTATCGAGATATTCGGGGCGCTGACGTTCTACGGTCGTCTGCAGGACGCTCGGTCCGAGGCCCTCGCCGCGAACGACACTCTTGAGACTGTTCAACGTGCCCTTACGCAAGAACGCGCGGCGACGGATGACGTAACCGAAAAGATCGGAGACATCGAGGAGGAGATCGGGCAGATCGAGCAACAGAGCGCGGCAGCTATTGAAATCTACAACCGACTCACCCAAAAGCGTCCGGAATGGGCTGCTGCTCTTCAGGCGCTGCTTCGGGCAAGCAGCCCAGACTTTCGGATACTCAGCCTTGCGGCGAATCCACCTGCATTAGTCGGTTCCCCCGCACAGATCAACCTGACCGCTTCCGCCTCCGGGGCCCACACGGTCGGCATCTTTCTCGACTACATGGAGGGCCTGGAAGACTTTATTGAACTCCCCAGTTGGAATACATCACAGACCTCCGATGACAGGATATTATTTGAGGCGGTTGTCAACCTAAAATGAGACTCACGAAAGACTAGGCATCCCACGAAGTGCTCTACCGCATAAGACCATATCTCCACCGCAGGACAGCCCTCACTGCATTCGCCCTGGCAGTGTTGGTGGGCATAGCGTACCTCTACGTGTCAGCGTCAGGATCTCACGACGAGGCTGCCGTCCTTGAGGCGCAACGCGTGGCGGCGCTTGCCGAACTGGAGACACAGAAGTCTCGGACCGCCGCGGAGACCCGCGACCTTACGAGGGCGCGACAGGAGCTGGAAGAAAAGCAAGAGCAGCTCGGGGCCGACCGACACCTTGCGTCAATCGCCGCCCTTACCACGTCACGAGATGCCAAGGTTCTTGGCAATCAGATCATCAACTACGCCATAGTGAAGGGTCTCGAGAACATTTACTCTCTGACCGCCGACACCGTGACCGTCATAACCGACGAGGAGATTCTCACTTACATAGACGAAGATGTTACAAACATTCGGCGAATCTCGGAGAATTGTCCGCGAATTGAGAGTGAGGACCCCACCGACGAATTGCAGCTTCCCACCGTGACCTACGCTTTCAAGACCCGTGGCAGCCGGGAGGCCCAGTTCGGACTTATCGGCCTCGTTGGCGACACGGGCACAACCCGAATCGAGGCATTGGAGATGGTTCGAGACGACGATTCTCCCAACATGTGGACGATGACTGTCTGCATGCACGTGCCTTACGGGTAGGGACGAGGTGAGGAGATTGAGCAGGGCGTCGTACGCGGCGCGCTTAACGCGCTGACGTCGGAACCTCCCCACGCGGCGCACGGTGCACTCCCGTGATTGAAACGATCTTCAGCCTGTTCGCCTTCGGGTTCGGGGCCTGCGTCGGCAGCTTTTTGAACGTGGTGGCCGACCGGCTTCCTACGGGACAATCGCTTGTCACGCCTCGATCGCATTGCCAGGGATGCGGGCGTCCCATCCACACCCGCGACCTGGTACCCGTCCTGAGTTACCTGTGGCTGCGTGGCCGGTGCCGGCATTGCAGCGTCAGGATATCGCCGAGGCTCATTGCGGTCGAGATCCTGACGGGTGCCCTCTTTGCTGCGCTTTACCTCAAGCACGGATGGGGAGCTCCGGTCGTCATAACCAGCGCTGGAGTTGCGCTGCTGGTGGCCGTCGCTGTCATCGACATCGAGCACCGGCTCATCCCGAACCACATTGTCATCCCCGCTGTGATCGTGTTGCTGGTTCTCGCCGCCACTTGGCCGGAACTGGGTTTCGAGCGCGCCCTCTTCTTCGAGCACGTCCACATCTCGTCGCTCGCCAACTCGTTGGCCGCCGGCGCTGGCGCGTTCATACTATTCCTCGCGGTGAAGGCAGTCTATCCGGCGGGAATGGGCGCTGGAGACGTGAAGATGGCCGGAATGTTGGGCCTGTTGCTGGGCTACCCGGGAATCGTCGTGGCGCTGTGGACGGCCGTCGTACTCGGCGGCGTTCTGGCAGTCGGCCTCCTCGTGCTTGGGGGACGCAGCCGCAAGGACGCCATGCCCTTCGGCCCCTTCCTGTCCGCAGGCGGCCTCCTTGCCCTCCTGGCGGGTAAGGAGATTCTCGACCTCTACTTCGCCACCGCCGACCGGCTTCTCGGTTGATTCCGCGGGCGACATCGCCGCCGCCTTTGCAGGGTCGGCCTCTATGAACTCCCTTGCAGCCTCTATAGAATGGCGCCACCTTCAAACGGGAGGCCACTCATGGACAAGTTCAAGATTCTCGCCTTCTACGCCCATCCCGCCGACAGCGCGACGGACGCTTCGGGAACCCTGGCCCTGCACGCGGAGCGAGGGGACAAGGTCACCAGCGTGGTCGTCACCTACGGGGAGCGGCACCACATGCAATGGCTTGCTGACGAGAGGGCGAAGCCCGAGAGCGAGCGTGACCCCGACCTCGCAACGATGACCCTCGATGACTACCGGAAGTTCAAGGCACGGGAAACGGAGCGGATCGCAGAGGCAGTTGGTGTGGACGAGTTGATCCAGCTCGGCTGGACCGACCACGAGATCTACTTCGACCTCGACAAGGTGCATGAGCTGGCGGACATCATCCGGAAGGTGGAGCCGGACATCATCATAACTCGGTATCCCAAGGACGAAGGGGCGACATTCAACGACCATCCCATAACCGGCCGCATCGTGATGAAGGCCCTGGAGGTGGTGTCTAACCGTGTAATGGAGTTCGACGGCGTGGATGCTTACCACGGCGTCAAGCAGGTCTTCTTCTCGGTCTCGGCCGGCAAAGAGCTCAACTCGAACGACCAGTTGGCGCAAGGGCTCGTTCCCGACGTGTGGATCGACACGACCCCGGTCATACACAAGAAGCTCGCAGCCATCGACCAGCTTGTCAGCCAGGGATACCACGGGGAGACGGCGCGCTGGATAGTCGAGGCCCGCGACGGACGCTGGGGCATGATCGCCGGCTGCGCCTACGCCGAGCCCTTCCTCAGGCCGGCGGCGATCACCTACGACAGCCTGCCCATGCCGCCCAGAGTCGCGGGCAAGAAGTTCCGGCCTACCGTGCTCCACCGTGCCCGCGGCACGGCGCGTGACATACCGTCGGCAACCCCGCCGGAGGCGTATCGTCTCAAGCCCTAGCGGTCACGGTAGAGCGCCAGGCCGTGTCCACTGAGTGAGCTACGCCGCGACGACCTTGCTAACCACGAAGATGGCCGCGTAGGGCGCGGTAGCGGTGCCGGGGTAGGGGTTCAACTCCCGCATTGAGAACACGTACTGCCCGATGCCTCTCGCCGTGCCTCCGATCGTGCGCTGATCAAGAACGAACTCGTGCATACCGAGGGAACGTTCCCCCGCGACCACGTCCACCCGTATCTTCGCAAGGCCCGAGACGACGCAGTTTGTGGCCGCGGGGCACCGCGAGTCCTCGGACACGTCGACGAAGGTGATCTTGAGTCCCTCGTCGCCGAATACGGCATCCTGACCGATGTGAAGCTCGAATGGGGAGTCGAGGAGTGCGGTGACAGGGGTGCCTGACTCGTTTTCTGCTGAAGCAGTACGGGCAATTGGGCCTTGAGTAATCACGTCCCAGATGCTGTCTATTTTGGCTGAGGCAACGAGGCCGTCCTCTACAAATATGACCGCCTCGTGCGGCGTGACGGAGGCGGCAAGGGGAAGGTCGATGCGGTCGCCATAGCCGGGATGCGAGCTCTCAAAGCCGAACGTGTAAACAACGCACTTCTCGCAGTCCCCTGCCGCGCGGTCCAGCAGCTTTACTGTGTCGGGCATTCCGTCGAACCGGAAGGTCGGGCTGTTGCGCAGGAAGCTCTCGGCCAAGCGACGATCGACCTCGTCTTCCTCGTCGGATGAGCAGGCGACGAGTGCCAACAGCGCAGCGACGGCAAGGACCATTCCAGCTATCGCACGCTTGACGCTCTTGCTCGGTTCTCTATAATGCAACATAGTCTGCGATGCGGCCCATGGGTTAACTTCAGTTTTTCACACCCGCGCCGCCTCGCGCAACGTCCGCGACACCGAAAGGAGCTTTCAGCAATGGGTGACAAGAGCGTAGGATTCGTCGGTCTGGGGATCATGGGCAAGCCGATGGCAAGGAACCTCATGGCCGCGGGGTACTCGCTGACCGTCTATGACGTGGTGGGGAGTGCCATAGAGGAGCTGGTGACTGATGGGGCGACTGGCGCATCATCCGCACGCGAGGCAGCGGAGGCCTCGTCCGTCACGATCACGATGGTCCCCGACTCTCCGCAGTCGGAGGCGGCCATACTCGGCCCGGACGGCGTTCTCGAAGGGACCTCCAAGGGCAACGGCATCATCGACATGAGCTCCATCGCGCCGGGGACGTCCCAGAAGATCGGCGCGGCCTGCGACGCTGCGGGCGTCGCGTTCCTCGACGCGCCGGTGAGCGGCGGCGAACCGAAGGCCATCGACGGCACCCTCGCGATCATGGTCGGTGGGAGCCAGGAAGTCTTTGACGCGAACAAGGATATGCTGGACGTCTTGGGCGGCAGCGTGGTGCTCTGCGGCGGCTACGGCGCGGGCAACACGACCAAGCTGGCGAACCAGATCATCGTCGCTATCAACGTCGAGGCCGTCAGCGAGGCGCTCGTCCTGGCGAGGAAGGCCGGACTCGACCCGAACGTCGTCTACGAGGCCATCAAGGGCGGCCTTGCCGGCAGCACCGTGCTCGACGCCAAGGGCTCCATGATGATCGCCGGCGACTTCAACCCCGGGTTCCGCGTCAAGCTCCACCAGAAGGACCTCAACAACGCGCTCATCACCGGCAAGGAGCTTGGTGTGCCTCTCCCGGTGACGGCATTGGTGCAGCAGATGCTCGGCTCGCTTATGAACCAGGGCAAGGGCGACCACGACCACGCCGCCATCGCCAACTTCATCGAAGACATGGCGGGCATCACCATCGCGGAGGGCTAGGGGAGGCGATCACACCCAAGCATTGAAACCCTCGGCCTGAAAGTCTGAGTCGTACGCAAGCGCCGTCGTAACGCCGTGTCGCTTCATGACGACGAAGCTCATGCAGTCGACGAGGCTGAGGTTTCGCTTGCCGCGCCGTTCCAAGAGTTCAACCGCCTCGGCGTGGTCTTCTTGGGTGATCCAGTGGATCTTAAAGAGGCGAGTATCTTTGAGAAACGTTAGCGCCGCATTAAGCCCTAGCCGTCGCTGGATGAGTGCTGCGCTTTCAAGCACGACATAATTGTGGGTTAGGACGGGAATCCGTTGTTGATGCGCGGTCTGGAGACGTTCGGCAGCTTCTCTATGGTTAGGATCTGCTACGTCGATCGCGGCATACGCTGCCGAAGTATCGAGGAAGATCACTGATGACTGAACGCTTCTTCGAGCGCTTCGTCATGCCGCTCCGATACTGGACTCAAATTCCCCTGGTCGGATCGGCCCAATCCAATGAAGCTGAACTCCTCTATTGGTGCGGGGTTTGAATTGTCGGGTCGAGCGGAGTGATCTGCTGGATCCCGGCTTTCGGGCGCGAGTTGCTGCTCAACTGCTTTTCTAACGAAAGCCGCGAAGGAAATGCCTTCGGCGGATGCTCTCTGCCGCGCTAGCGCGTACGTTGCCTCATCCAGTCGTATTTGGGCGCGCTTCATCATATTCCCGCCCCCTTGCGTAGTGAACGTATTATAGCACCGGCCCTCAACTCGGCGATTCTGGCGTCTATCGGTTCCGAGGCCGACTTCAACCGACATCGAGGGATTCCCCTAGGCAGCCGATTTGGGAAGAGTGATCGTAACTTCGCGTTCGACTTGGGCGTCCCGGCCCCGCGCCACGTCTACAGTAGCGAGCAGAGTCCACTTAAACGTCCATGCACTGCTTGCATCGCTCTGCAGAGCCAGGGAGTCCTCGAAATGGGGCGGCGGCGTGGCTTCCACAGCGAGGCTCACCCTCCGGCTGGCAGTGGTGCCTCCTGTGAGGCGAGTCTCCTCCATGAACCGGACGGTGCTGTGCACGAACTCCTCCTTACGTTCCTGTGCCACGTGTCTGGTCTGTCCGGAGATGACCCTGTCGGTCGCATAGAAGTCCGGCACGAAAGAGGAGCCTCTCTGGATGTAAAGCTCTTCGCAGACCAGGTCGAGACGGCCACTTCTTACCCGAATGTCGGCCGTGGGCCGTATCTCCACTATGACGTCGATCGACTCTCCCAATGAGTAGCGCCGTGGCTCGAACTCCAAGCCCAATTCTAGAGGGAGCATTCGATTCAGCATGTGAAGCCTCCTTAGAGAAACAAAGACTGCCAAAGCAATAGCTGCAAACTTGAACCGACTACTCGGCTGTCGCCTTCAATTCCTGACCGGTGCGACGCGCCCCCGGCGTGTCAGAGAGTCCGCCTCAAACTCCACGGAGAAGCTGTGCGGGATGCCGTCAGATGCGCCCTAGAAGCAGAGTGGGCTGGTCAGTGAAAACCGCGTGTGGTCCTCGATGCCGCCTTGACTGGTCTCGCGGGCCATGATGTCTCGCCACATGGTGCGCCAGTCCTCGAACTCGGTCATCTCGCGCTCCGGGTGCATGCGACTGCGCGCAATCCACGCCGGACGGCCACCCTGCCCGACGGGTTGGCCGATGGGCTGGTAGCGGAGGTCGTAGCTCCACCGGAGTCGGTCGCTCACGTTCACGAGGGAGCTGTGCTGCGTCAGCTTGTTGAGGATCACGAGGTCGCCGGGGTCGGCGGGCAGGGTCACCCGCTCTTCCGGGATGATCTCGTCTGGAATGCCCTTGAAGTGCGGGCGTAGTTCGGTCGGCTTGCAGTGGACGGATAGCTCGCCCGCCCGGTGACTGCCGGGCACCACGAGCAGGCACCCGCTCTCCTCGTCAACCGGGACCATCGGCACCCACACCGTCAGCGCGTCGGTCTCGTCGGCATCGGTCTGGAAGGCCCACAGGTCCTGGTGCCACAGGGTCTTGGAGATCATGCCGTTCGGCGAGCTCTGGACGACCTCGGACAGGGAATGCTCCGGCGGCTTGATACGCGTGATGTGCAGGGGGCTGACGGCGATCTCGTCGCCGATGAACTGCTCGATCGCGTCCAACAGGCGCGGACTCCGCAGCAGGTTGAACATCTGTGGGTGCAGGTACATGGGACGGTCTGCCGACTCATAGGCATGGGAGACGTAGACGCTCAGATGGTCGAAGAACTCGTCGCCCGTGTCCGCCACGAATGCAGACAGCCGGTCGAGCGTGTTCTCTGCCGTATACTTGTGCCGGAGCTTGCCCTCCGCGTACAGCATCTCGATGAGACCATCGAGCACCACGCCGTACTCGTCGATGAGCGGCTCGATATCCTGCTCGACGTCGAGCACGCCCCGAAGGACGGTGTACCCCTCTTCTCGAAGCTGCTCAGCTGCGCGCGTCTCGGTTAGAAGCATGAAGACCCTGTCCCCCGTCGATTTCTGCAATGAGTGTATGTGCGCGGCTATGTCGAGTCAAGGAGTGTGGGGCTCATGGTGACGGGCCATCAAGCGCAAAGGGTGCCAAAATCCTGGAGGGAGTGGTTATGCCTCGCCCATTGAACCGCATCGTCCTTCCTGATAGAACTACGTCACACCATCTCGTATGCATTGAGGCAACCGTTGACACAGACACACTTCACTCCCGAGTTGTTCCAGTTCCTGCTCGAGTTGCGGACGAACAACAACCGCGAGTGGTTCCAGGCCAACAAGGACCGCTACGAGCTGCACGTCAAGGAGCCGATCCTGCAGTTCATCCAGGACTTCGAGCCCAGCCTGCACTCCGTCAGCACGCGGTTCATTGCTGACGCCCGTGCCAACGGTGGCTCGATGTTCCGCATCTACCGGGACGTGCGGTTCTCGAAGGACAAGAGCCCGTACAAGACGCAGGCGGCGGTGCAATTCCGCCACGAGGCGGGAAGATCGGCCCACGCGCCCGGATTCTACCTGCACCTGGCGCCCGGCGAGGTCTTCGCGGGCGTCGGCATCTGGCACCCCGACTCGGCGTCCCTTGGCAAGATACGGGAATCCATCGATGCGAACCCCGGCAAATGGGAGCGCGCCGCGAAGGACCCCGACTTCCTCAGCGACTTTTCCATAGGCGGCAGTTCGCTCAAGCGCCCGCCCAAGGGCTTCGACCAGGACCACCCGTACATCGAAGACCTCAAGCGCAAGGACCACATCGCATCGGTCGCATTCGACGATGTAGACGTTTTCTCGCCGGAGTTCCTGGACGACTTCGCGGACGTATGCCGACAGGCTTCACCCTACATGGAGTTCCTCACCACCTCGCTCGGCCTGCCGTACTGAACACCAACCGTCATCCCGGCCTCAAGTCCCCTCTCCCGTCGGAGGCTGTCTCATAGCTTCACGCGGCGTGCAGTGATTGAGTACACGCTGGGGATGTGATGGGCGATGACCGGTAGACTCTATAGAGTCTGCGAGTGGCGATTCGTGGTCGGGCCGTCAGCAACGG
>JAPOPA010000043.1 GCA_026713145.1 Chloroflexota bacterium | reverse complement strand
TCGGGGTGTCTGCGGAGCTGAGGAGGCGGGGGTGGTGGTGGTGGTGGTGGGGGCGGAGGTGGTGGTGGTGGTGGTGGCGGAGGCGCCTCGCCGCAACCGTATCCTGTGTTTGCCACCCCGACGGACATCGACAATGGGTCGACTACCACGTGGTCGGACCAGCCCGAGTGCATGTCCACGCGAATTCTTCGGCCGCTTGTAGACACTCTGTCATTAGGCACGCAATAGGACACGCTCTTCGACGATTGCTGCGCATAGAATACAACGGCGATCAACTCGTCGACGAAAAGTCCATTCGTGTCATCATTGTAGGAATCGAATACCCTGACACCGCCATGTATCTTCCCTGTGCAGCCCGCCGGCGGTGTTGGAGATATGTTCACCGATATACTCAGCCTCGCCCCTTCCTGCACCGGATTCGGTGAGAGACCCGACAATCTCATGCGATAGTTGTCGTGGCTTTCAGAGCAAGTGGTTGACTGTGCGAAGGCGTCACTGCAGGCTGAGAGATTCGCCAAAAGCAGGCAAAGGACGACAAATGAAAATGAGAGTCGAAACTCCTTCAACTTGCGAGCGAACAAGTCTTGCCAAGTCGACATAACTGCGTCAGTCAGTATTGTTCGCATGGCTATGGGATCAAGGTAGGTTTGAGAGCGCCGGCAGTTTTCTCAGAGTGCCGGGCGTGGCAATTGGCGGGGTCGCCCGCAAAGTCCTGCCTTTAGCGCATGAGTTGCAAACCTCATAGGTGTTGTGGTGGCCTCGTTCTATGACAGTTGGTAATGTTCAGTCTAATAGTAGTACAGTTCTTCGGCAAGCGGGACTCCCATCACCAGTAGTCTCTGCCAATTTCGAGAATCTCGGGAGAATCTCAGCTACACAACATATAGTTATAGGCAACCCTACTGTGCCAATTGGAACTGCCCCAAGACTCACTTTCGACGTCCCATTCGCAAGAAAGTGAAACGGGAAGACTACGCCCAGTGAACTCAGATGTCACGTCTGCTCCGGCAGGTACGCAAGGGTAGGCATGTTGACGTGCCGGGTACCTTGTGGAAACCTACGTGGAGGAAGATCGATGCGAAACGCGATAGTCGTGTGCCTGCTACTAGTGCCGGTTGCCTGTTCGCAGCCTGGCACGCCCTCCTGCCCGGAAGGGACTGACCGATTTACGAAGTACCAGCTGTTCATGGGTCGAAGCGGGCCGGATGGCGAGATTGTAGAGGACGGGGCATGGGACATCTTCCTCGCGGACACCGTGACTCCACGCTTTCCGGATGGCCTCACGGTCCTCGACGGTCAAGGGCAATGGCTAGGTGCCGAGGGACTGATCAAGAAAGAGCGCTCCAAGCTGCTCGTGATCCTGGTTACGCCGGGAGACGACAAGATGCGACTCATCGACGAAATCTCGGATGAGTATAAGCGCCGTTTCAGCCAGGAGTCAGTGCTCCAAGTCGTGGACGACGCCTGCGTTTCGTTCCGCTAGTACGAATGCCATTCGCGAGGCAACTCACAAACCGGGCGGAAATCAAGCCGGCGCCCTCTACATCTGCCCGACAACCTGAATGGGTAGGTCCTTATATCGAACCCAAATCTCCACGGACTGAAGGACGCGGTCGGCGAGGAACTGCTCCCAGCGACGCTCCATCGTGACCTCGACGACGTTTTCGCCACGCCGAATGAGCTCGTGCGGCACGTCAAACTCGAACCAATAGTGCGTGTTGATCCTCTGGGGCATCCCCACCTTCACCGGCATATACGGTACGAGCCCCCCGTAGAAGTGGGTGATCTTCGCCTCGTCCATGGAAAGCTCCTGCTCGTTTATCTTGTACGTGATCCTGTCTTTCGGGTGAGGCTGCACAAGCCGGACACTCAGCGTCACGCTCCCTAGCTCGCCATCTTCGATGGCCGAATCGACGTCGTCGCTGACGGGGACAGGTACCGTGGCGGTCATGCCCTCATCGAGGGTCATCGGCAGAACTCGCTCGGGAAGATACGGGTCGGGTCTGGCGGTACGCGAAGCAATGGGGTAGTGCTTCGTCTTGCGCGCGTATGCGTCCGGGTCGGCCATCTCCCGCAGCACCTCGTACTCGGTGTTGGTGTGGGGCCACTGAAGGTCCGCCAGATACATGCCATCGGCACCCGCCGCGTGGTAGTTTCCCGCCACCGCCCTAGACATCTCGATCGTCACGTCGTGGAATCGATCGTCATACGTATCACGACCCATGGAGGGATATATTCCCACGCCGGCGTTACACGCTTCTTCGACCATCCAGTCGAAGTTTGGCTCCGGGTCGATAATCGTCACGTCGCCAAACGGCGTCACCCAATCGATTATTCCCTCTCGTATCCAAGTACGCACGTCCATTCCTATGTCCAGACAGGCCTGTTCGCTCGGATGCACTCGAATCGCAAGGGACAGTTCCCTGCCCTGTCGTCTGCCGACGTCATCCAGCAGCGCGCGAACGCTGCGCATCCAATCGGTCAAGATGGGAATGTTTTGTTGCACTTCCGACGGCTTGAAAAATACGCGGACGTACTCGTCGATCTCGACGCCATCCGCACCGTAACGGTCACAGACCTCCTCGATCACACTCAGCCGCTCCTCCCTCACATCAGCCCTGGCAAAGTCCAGCGCAGTCGCGGTGAACGGTCTGTCGGGGTCTTCCTCGCCGATCATAGCGTCGGGATTCTCGTACTTGAGCCTCCCGATGGTGTAGTTGCTGCCTTCAGGCGCGCCCCCGTCGTTGATACGAATACTCCCGAGGACGCGAAGGCCCTTTTCGTGCGCCCGGTCGACGACGATCTTGAAGGGGTCGAGCCCACGTTCGAGCGCGGATTCCAAGTTTGCGGCCGCTCGCCACCACACGAGGCCGTGGTTGTGCTCCTTCGCCATGTCCCCGAATTTGATGCCGACCTTGGTGTCGTACAGGAACGTCTGGCCCATGCCGGTGCCGTACACCAGGGTGTCGACACCCGTCCCGATGAGATCGTCCACCGGCTTGCGTAGCTGGTGAAGACTCATAGGAGGGTCGAACCGGTACATGAGGTAGTGCCGCGAATCGTGGTAGTAGATTAGACGTGGCTTCGTCATGGCATCCTCCCTGTGGATAGCCGCCCGTTAGCCTCAAGAAATCCCAACTGTGGCGGTATTATACTCGCAGTACGGTCCACTCGAAACACCGAGATATCGGCGCCACGATTGGCGATCCCCAAGACTCGTTCACTTTGGCTTGTGAGAAGCCGGTCTCATCTTTTCGTCTTGTCGGGCGACGCTGTGTTATAGTCGAACGACTTGAGGAAGGAGGCGCTCGTGGAGCATTCTCACGATGGGCTGCGGCTTACGACCCTGGCCCACTGCGCGGGCTGAGCCGGTAAGTTCAGTCCAAGCGACCTGGCGCAGGTGCTGCGTCAGATTCCACCTGTACGTGACCCCAACCTGCTAGTCGGCGTCGACACCGCGGATGATGCCGCCGTATACAAGCTGACCGAAGAAACGGCGCTCGTTCAGACGGTAGACTTCTTCCCCCCGGTAGTCGACGACGCTTTCTCCTTTGGGGCAATCGCAGCCGCCAACGCGTTCAGCGACGTGTACGCAATGGGCGGACGGCCTCTGCTTGCCCTGAATATCGTCGGATTTCCTGTCGATCTTCCAAAGGAGATACTCGGCCGCGTGCTAACCGGTGGCGCAGCCAAGGCGGAAGAGGCGGGCGTCCTCGTCATTGGGGGACACACCGTGGACGACGCAGAGCCCAAGTATGGCATGGCGGTCACAGGTACCGTCGAACCTGGCAAGCAAATCACGAACGCGGGGGCGAAGCCCGGCGACGCGCTCGTCCTCACCAAGCCGATCGGCACGGGCGTCATTACGACGGCGGGCAAACGGGAACAGGCGAGGGTCGACGTGCTGGAAAATGCGGTTGCCGTCATGAGCACGCTGAACAAGGCCGCGGCCGAGGCGATGGTCGAGGTGGGCGTTCACGCTTGCGTGGACGTGACGGGGTTCGGTCTGATCGGGCACCTGCTTGGGATGCTCAAGGCGAGCAATGTCTCCGCGGAGGTCTCACTCTCGGATGTGCCCCTTTTGGACGGGGCGGAGGGACTCGCTGCGGACGGTGTAGTTCCGGGAGGCACGCAGCGCAACCGAAGTGCCGCCGAGACGTCCGTGGAGTGGTCGCAGAAACTCCAAGAACACGAAAAACTCCTTTTGTGCGATGCCCAGACTTCAGGTGGACTGCTGATAGCTGTCCACGAAAACCGCATGGGTGCGCTACTCGCGGAACTTGAGGGTCGCGGGGTTTCGTCAGCTTCCGTTGTCGGTCGTATAACGGAGGGAGCGTCAAGCACGGTTCGAGTTGTGGACTAGGGTAGGTGTACGAATAGTTTGAAACGCCTCTCGGTCCGGATCTTGGCAGTCTTGACTTTCGTCGCGCTCGTGGCGGTCGCGTGCTCTCAACCGGGCGGTTCTCAAGCAACTCCAAGTCCGGCGGCGACAAGCATTCCTACGGCCGTACCCGACCCCACGAGCACACCGTTTCTCATCCCGACATCGACTAGCACGCCGGAACCTACTCAGACCCCTACAAGCTCGCCCACTGCCACATTGACGCCCACTTCGATGCCGTTGGATGAGGCTACCCCAATCCCGACGGTCACACTGACTCCTAAGAGCACTCCGACGGCGACGGCCATCCCAACCAACACTCAGACGCCGGTGCCTACGGCCACATCGACGGCAACAAATACTCCGTCGCCTTCACCATTACCAATTGCGACGAGTGTCCCATCGGCAACATCTACGCCAGCAATAGCCGTCACATTGTCGCCGACACCAGTCCCCACCATCACGCCGATGCCCACGATTTCGCCTACGCCCACCACGACACCACAACCCACGGTTGTCCCAACTGACACACCTACACCTACTCCCACTCCCACTCCAACTGAGACGCCCACTCCAAGTCCAATTGCCCCCGACAATGAAGGTGTGGTAATCGTCTGCGTCTTCTTCGACGGAGTTGTATCGAGGCAGGAACCGGACGAGTACGTGGAGGTCATGAATACGGGAGTATCCCACCAAGACCTGAACGGTTGGCGTCTCGTAGACGTATCGGATGAGGGGCCCACGTTTACCTTCCCGGCAATAGTCGTCCCGGCGGGTGGACGTGTCCGTGTATACACCAACGAAGTGCATGAAGACTGGGGCGGGCTGAGCTACGGTCGCGGAACGGCGATCTGGAGCAACTCACAACCGGACATCGCGGGACTCTACGACGGCGCAGGGACGCTGGTCTCTACAAAGACTTACCCACCAGGATGTCCGTAGACATCTTGGCGATACGGACTCATGGGAGCGCGACTACGCAATCACACCCTGCTCCCTACCCGCCTCCTCGAATACGGTGATGGCACGGTCGAGCTGCTCTCGCGTGTGGGCCGCCGACATCTGGACACGGATGCGAGCCTCGCCTCGGGGCACGACGGGGAAGCTGAACGCCACGACGAAGACTCCGCGGGCGTTGACCGCCTGAGCGAGGGCCACGTTCTTCTTCTCGTCCCCGATCATGATTGGCACGATGGGGTGATCGCCGGGGACGATGTCGAAGCCGAGGTCGTTCATCCTGCTTCGGAAGTAAGCGGTGTTCTCGTGGAGTCTCTCGCGCAGCTCGGGGCGGGTCTGCAATATGTCGAGGGCGGTCAGCGCTCCGACGACAATCGGCGGCGCCAACGTGTTGGAGAAGAGGTACGGCCGGGAGCGCTGTCGCAGAATGTCGATGATTTCCTTTCGTCCCGTTGTGAAGCCGCCCGAGGCTCCGCCGAGGGCTTTGCCCATAGTGCTGGTAATCACGTCGACGCGGTCGATAACCCCCTGCTTGTCAACGCTGCCCCGACCGGTGGGGCCAAGGAAACCGGTCGCGTGGGAGTCGTCCACCATCACCATGGCGTCGTACTTGTCGGCAAGGTCGCAGATGCCGGCGAGGTCGGCCTCGTCGCCCTGCATGGAGAATACGCCGTCGGTGGCGATCATTCGGAATCGAGCGTCCTGGGTCTCCTTCAGCTTCTCCTCGAGATCCTCCATGTCGTTGTGCCTGTAGACTTTCCGCGTGGCCTTGCAGAGTCGAACGCCGTCAATGATGCTCGCGTGGTTGAGTGCATCGCTGATGATCGCGTCTTCCGGACCCAGCACTGTCTCGAACAGGCCGGTGTTGGCGTCGAAGCACGACGTGTACAGAATTGTCGCCTCGGTGCCGAACCAGTTCGTGATCTTGTCTTCGAGCTCTTTGTGGATGTCCTGAGTTCCGCAGATGAACCGGACGGAGGCCATCCCGAAGCCGTGCGTCTTGAGGCCCTCGACGACGGCCTGCTCTATCTCCTCGCTGTCTGCCAGGCCGAGGTAGTTGTTGGCGCACATGATGAGTTCGTGCCCCGTAGACGTATCGACCTCCGCTCCCTGCGGGGTCCTGATAATCTTCTCATCCTTGTACAGGCCGCTCTCCCGAATGGAATCGAGTTCGTCCTGCAGGAAGTCCTTAACTGCGGTGTATGCCATGCGGATCTCCTTCGCCGATTTCGTGATGCGTGATAGGGTAATCCGCCTTGATGGGGATTTCAACGCAGGAAGTCGGGAGGGCCGTGTAGGGGGAATAGACCCCGTCACCCGCTGGGTACGAGGTACTTCCTGGGTATCTCGGCACCAACGGTGTACTGGATGCGGCCGATGCGCACCATCTGGTAGACGTTCACACGGAAGTCCGGATTGATGCAGGCGTGCATGTAGGCGTCTTGCTCGGACACGCCG
>JAPOPA010000044.1 GCA_026713145.1 Chloroflexota bacterium | reverse complement strand
GTTGCTGACGGCCCGACCACGAATCGCCACTCGCAGACTCTATAGAGTCTACCGGTCATCGCCCATCACATCCCCAGCGTGTACTCAATCACTGCACGCCGCGTGAAGCTATGAGACAGCCTCCGACGGGAGAGGGGATTAGTCTCCATCTGCCTGTTCCCTACGTTCAAGTTGGCACAGCACTAGCTCTGAAAGCCGTTGCCCGCGTTCCACATGCGCTTGCCTACGATGAAGGCCAAGACGGTGAACAGTGCGTCAACCAGGGGGAAGTAGACCATGTGCGACGTGACCGCCTCGCCGGTCTCGCTGTCAGGGTTCAGTGTCCAGAACCACTCCCAGAAGAACAGCATGGCGAGGACGACGCCCCCGTAGAAGACGAAGCTGCCCCGGACGTGGTCGAGGGTGCTCGCGCCCTCTTCGCCCGCGCTGTCGAGCATGCGCTTCCGCATGAATCCGACGGCCAGGATGATGAGGACTGCGACGGCCATGAACCAGTTCAGAATTTTCCATGTGGGGTAGTCAGGCGATCCGTCGTGGTAGAGCGGTGTAGCAATGAAGTTGAGAAACACCGCAAGGCCGACAATGACGAGATATGCGGCCACGATCTTCGTAACCAACTGCATGGACCTTGACCTCCTGAGGGGATTTAGCAGTGAACCGATATCTACTGATACTCAGTCGCAAGCTATCACGGGTACGATAGTGCGTCAACCGGCGGGTGCCCTACGAGCTCAACCTCCTGTTTACGTGGATCTCCAGTTTCTCGACCTGGACTTCGCCGCGCGCCTCCGAGTCACCGTACGTTAGCCGCACGGCCAAGAGGTTATCGCCTGCGGCAAGCTGTACAGGGAAGGCCTCGAATACCAGCCATCCGTCGTCGACCGACGAGGTCTCGAGGAGCGCGTTGTTCAGGCGCAATTCCACATGTTCCTCGATTCCGAGGGCGGGAGGGGTGTTTTCGAGCCTACTGTCCTCGTGACCTATGGTTGCCACGACGACGCGCTGCAAGCGTTCGCCGTCCGGCAGGTTGGCGGCGGAATTGTCCGAGAGGAGCAGTCGGACCGTGACCTCCGCGTCGGGTGGTACCTGCTCGCCGACGTAGACATGGAGGAGGGTGTCCGCCCGCCCGGCCGGGTCAAGCTCGGCGGGCAGGGGAGCGAACATGTTCGTATTGAAGTACATCCATCTCGGCGTCGACCAGTCCTCGGGGTTTGGAACGACGAAGGGGCCATGACCGCCACCGCGCCTCTGCACGACAAAGACCTTGCTCCTCTGATTCATGGCATCGATGTCGGCAAGCTCTCGGTAGAACTGAAGATGGGTCGGCCAGCCCAGCCATGTGTCCCGCATCTTGTACTTTTCGATGGTCTCCGACCTCGCGTAGGCGAAATTGAAGGTCTGGAGGCCATCGGCTCCCTGGTGTAGCCAGTTGGCCAAGACTCCCCGGAAGACCTCGATCGGCGGGAACCGGTAACCGTCCGTGGAGTGGTGGTCGTCCAGGACAGGGTAGAGCTTGATGTGGGTGCGCTCGGTGATCCGCCTGAATGCCGCGATGTCGACATCGAACGACCGGCACCCGAGCGTGAAGATATCCACCAGTTCCTCTCGCGCCCACGTCTCCACGTCCAATCCGTCCATGCGGCAGCCTACGAGGTTCTCCGGCACGCGGGCGGCCAGGAGGTAGGGACGTCCACGCCTCTCTCCGACCCCGAGCAGCATGGATCTGACCGAACGCATGAAGTTGGTCAGAGCATCTCGGTTCTCCCACTGTTTGCCGGGCGGAAGGACGGGACACACCCGCGCGAAGTCGATCTCCATGCCGTCGTAGTCGTACTGCCCGGCGATCTCCTCAAGGATGCTCAGCTTGTAGTCGCGGACTCCCTGTACTGCGAAATTCCAGTAGCCGTTCAGACGCTCGCCGGTGGCGTCTCCGATGGTCTTGTTCCAGGTGTGGATGAGCCAGTCGGGGTGATCCTCTTTCATGGCCAGCCTTGGAACGCGGCCCGGCACGTCGTTGTCCGAGCCGTTGATGCGGTAGGTGAAGAACGTCTCAAGGCCCCGGCGGCGCGTCTCTGCCAAGAGCGTTTGAACGGGATCGAAGCCGGTCTCTGACCATTCGCCGTAGGGAGGCGCCTCGATGAAGGGGAGAATCTTGCTGGGCCAGTAGGCCTCGTTACCCTCGGTGAAATTCCACCACACGTTGTCGATGCGCGTCTGCGAGTCGTCGATGAACTCGAAGAGGGCGGCCTTCATGTGCTCGACGTCGATGCTCGGCAGCTGCATCATCGAGGGGAAGGCGTCGAAGTTCACGACGACGCGTCGTTCACGCTCGATGGCCGCGACGTGGTCGGGGGAGAGGCGGGTGCTCATGGTGACTTCGTCCTAAATCATTCGCTCATCAAAGTGTCGTATTACCGGTTCGTAAATGCATCGTATGTATTGGATGAGTGTGTTTCGGGGAATTACCCTCACCCCCGTATCGAGTACGGGGCAGGCTCTAGCCCTCTCCCACGATTGGAGAGGGGAGATAGCGCCACTCGATTCGACTGTCTCATTTAGATTGAAACGGTACTAGCTTCTCGATGAGGACTTCCAGACGTACGTCTGGGTCGTCGACGATGGTTGTGAAAACACGTTTGAGGTCGGAGTTTCTCACCCATGATAGTGAACTGCCGGTGTCGCCTCAATGTGCGGAGGCACGCTGTTGCGTCTTGTTCCCCTGAGACGCGACCGCCTATAATCGGGCGCTAACACGGGATGCCGCTCGTCGCAGTCGTTCTATCCACGGGATGAAAGACGACGAAGTTCTTCACGCGATAACCACAGGGAGGCCCAATGATGGCGAATCGAAAAAGTGTGTCGATGCCGAAGATGGCTGGCGTGCAGGCCACGGATATAACAGCCCCGCCGTCGTGGGCGATCCTTCAACGCAAGCTCATGGCTCTGATGGAGGAGGCAGCCCCAGTGATGAGCCGGATGTACGCCGAGCGAAGCGGAGCGTGGTATTGGTCGGACGACATGGATGATTACTACGAGCGATCGTATAACTGGTGTCTCCTGTATGCCCTCGGAGGTAGCGAGGACCTTGTCGACCTGGCCCTGAAGCACTGGAACGCCACCACACGTCTCTTCGACGACCGCGACGGCAACCGCATCAACAACCTCGATTACTACCATGGCGATACCGCGAAGGAGCTCAAGTACAGCATCCACAACGAGTATTTCAGTCTTGCCCATCCGGGAGATGCGGAGTGGCACCACATGGGTGAGGGCAACATGGCGTTCTACGATTTCGGCGTGGCTGATCCCACGATCTCGGAGAACGTCAGGCGGGCCAAGCGCTTCGCCGCGATGTATATCGGCGAGGACCCCGAGGCCCCGAACTGGGACCCCGTGCACAAAATCATCCGGTCGCCGATGAACAGCAGCCAGGGCCCGTGGCATGAAGCCCCGCTGGAATCTGTAAAGGACTATCTGCACGGCGGCACGTCACTCGACAACCCCGCGTGGAAGCCTCGTCCAATGGGTTCGCGTTCCTCCCTGTACCCAATCGTCAAGGACCTGGAATTCGGTTGGTGGGACGACCCGGAGAGAGCTGAAGAAATCATAGAGCTGTTCAACCACATCGTCTTGAACGGTGACCTCGTTGCGAACCTGTCCGCAACCGGACTCGTGACGAACGCGTACCTGTACACTGGTGAGGAGAAGTACAAGAAGTGGGTCCTGGAGTACGTGGACGTCTGGATGGAGCGCATTCGCCAAAACGGCGGCATCATCCCCGACAACGTCGGGCCGACCGGGAAGATCGGTGAACACAGGGACGGCAATTGGTGGGGGGGACTGTACGGCTGGAACAGCGGATACGGCTGTACGCGACTGTTTCACTCGGTCATGGTTGCGACAGAGTGCGCCGTGCTCTTGAGCGGCGATCTCGGATACGCGGAACTCATGCGCTCTCAGCTCAAGATGCTCCTCGAAAACTCATTCACCCGCGAGGACGGCCACCTGCTGGTGCCGAGAAGAGTCGGGCCCGACGGATGGGTCCGGGAGAGTGAAGGAGACGGCGTCCTGCTCGGCCCGGATTCGATGCGGGTCTACGAGCCGGTCCACGTGTACCACATGTCGATGGCGAAGGAGGACTACGACCTCATCGTCCGGCTGCGGGAGGGAGACAAGGAGCGTGACTGGAACGAGGTGACCTTCCACGGCGACCGTAGAGCGGACTGGGAGACCGAGTACAGCCGGTTCCAGTACTACGACGGTAAGAACCCCAATTGGCCGGAAAAGGCGTTGATAGCCCAC
>JAPOPA010000045.1 GCA_026713145.1 Chloroflexota bacterium | reverse complement strand
GAAGAAAGAGCAACTCAAGCTCAATGACCAGATCGAGCGGCTGAACCGCTACCTCGGCGGAATCAAGGAGATGACCGAGATTCCGGGAGCGCTCTTCGTCGTGGATGTGGGCAAGGAAGCGATCTCCGTAGCCGAGGCCAAGAGGGTGGGGGTTCCAGTGGTGGCGCTTGTGGACACCGACTGCGACCCCGTTGAGATTGACTACCCTATCCCCGGCAACGATGACGCGATCCGCTCGATTCGCCTCGTTACATCGCACATTGCCGATGCCTACATCGAGGGCACGAACCGAAGGCTTAACGATGACGGTCAATATGATGCAGGCGGGGCTGTTGAACCGATTACCATTGCGCCCGAGGCGGCCCTTGAGGGCGTTCAAGACGCCGAACAGGTCATGTCGGAGGCGCCGGAAGGCTGATGATTCAAGGGCCCGCATACGACGTTCATCCTTATTGGATGGTGAAATAGCTTTTGAAGACTGGCCCTTCGGGGCCAGCTTTTTGTGCGAAACTTTAGTACATGAGTCGAGAAGGAAATCGAGGAGGCCACGTGGCGATCACAACGGCGGAAATCAAGGCCCTGCGCGATTTGACCGGCGCAGGGATCATGGACAGCAAGAGGGCGCTCGAAGAGGCGGACGGAGACATGGACAAGGCACAGGAGGTCCTGCGCGAGAAGGGCATCGCATCCGCGGCCAAGAAGTCCGACCGCGAGACGGATCAGGGCTTGGTGGAGTCCTACATCCACAGCGGCGGACGCATCGGCGCGTTGGTTGAGGCCAACTGCGAGACCGACTTCGTTGCCCGGACGGAAGACTTCAAGGCGCTTGCCCACGACATCGCCATGCAGGTCGCCGCGATGAATCCAAAGTATGTCGACGAGTCCGCCATCCCCGATGGCGAAGACGTGGACCCCTCGGAGGCTTGCCTCCTCCAGCAGCCGTTCATCAAGGAACCCTCGATGACCATCGACGAGTTAATAAGGGAAACGGTAGGTAAGGTCGGCGAGAATATCCGCATCCGCAGATTCTCACGCTTCTCATTGGGAGAGTAGTTTGGTCTCGGACATCCCACGGTACAGTCGAGTCCTTCTGAAACTGAGCGGTGAGTCGTTCAAAGGCGAACGGGGATACGGTATCGATCCGGACGCCGTTGCCTATCTTGCGACCGAGATTAAGTCGATCCACGACCTCGGTGTCCAGATCGGCGTGGTTGTCGGAGGTGGGAACATCTGGCGTGGTGCCGAGGCCGAACTGCAGGGCATGGACCGCCCTATGGCCGACAACGCCGGAATGCTCGCCACGCTGATTAACGCTCTCGCTCTCCAGGACGCGCTCGAACGCATCTATGAAGTCGACACACGGACCCAGTCGGCCATCAACGTGCAGGAGGTCGCCGAGCCGTTCATACGCCGGCGAGCACTCCGCCACCTCGAAAAGGAGCGCGTCGTTATCTTCGCTGCCGGCACCGGCAACCCGTACATGACGACCGATTCTGCCGCAGCCCTCCGCGCCGTCGAGATTAACGCCTCGATTCTCCTCATGGCGAAGCATGAAGTCGACGGCGTCTACTCCGCTGATCCGAGGACCCATCCCGATGCCACGAAGTTTGACTCCCTGACCTACCAGGACGCGCTCGAACGGCGTCTAAAGGTCATGGACTCGACCGCCCTCACCATGTGCATGGAGAACGATGTCCCCATCCTCGTATTCGACATCTTCGATGTCGGCAGTCTTCGCCGCATAGTGCAGTACGAATCCGTCGGCTCTCTCGTTCGCTCATCCGCCTAGACGCTGTTGCTGACGGCGTCCGTACCCTTTGCTACAATACTCCTAGTTGTCGCTGACCACTCGCCGTGTGGGGTGGAGACAGGAGGATGGACGCCATGCCTGATGTCGAGGAAGTCCTGCTGGAGATCGACGAGAGGATGGACCGGTCGGTGGACGCGCTTGTCCGGGACCTGAACACCATTCGAACGGGCAGGGCGAATCCGGCCCTCGTCGATTCGATGATGGTCGACTACTATGGAGCGCCCACGCCGCTGAACCAGATTTCGTCCATTTCGGTTCCTGAGCCACGGCTGCTCGTCATCCAGCCCTGGGACAAACAGTCTATCGGCAGCATCGAGAGGAGCATCCTTACCTCCGACCTCGGCCTCATGCCCAATAGCGACGGTACCGTCATCCGCATTGTAATCCCTGCACTGACTGAGGAGCGCCGTCGCGACCTGGTGCGACTGGTCGGCAAGCGGGTTGAAGAGGGCAACGTTGCCGTCCGGAATATCCGCCGCGATGGACTGGCCGCCCTGCGAACTATGGAAAAGAACAAGGAGATTTCGCGGGACGAGATGCACAGCTCGCAGGACGATCTCCAGGAAATCACTGATAGCCATACCGAGAAGATGCAGGCGCTGGCCAAGCAGAAAGAAGCCGAGGTGATGGAGGTCTAGTGAGCTTGGCTTCCAACGCTGAGCGCGTGGAAAAGGGCCACGAAGATGCCGTCGTGTCTGCAGTGCCCACCCACGTCGCAATCATTATGGACGGCAACGGACGATGGGCGGCCGAGCGAAGCCTTTCGCGGACCGACGGCCATCGCGCCGGCACAGAGAACATCCGACGGATCCTCAAGTCGTTCGCCGCTCACGGTGTCCGCTACCTTACACTCTATGCGTTTTCGACCGAGAACTGGGAGCGCCCAATGGAAGAGGTCAACGCGCTGATAGAGATTCTTCAGGAAATGATCTGCGAGGAGACTCGGCAACTTCATGAGGAAGGCGTGCGTCTTCTGCACATCGGTCGTCTCGACAGACTACCGAGCGGCATTCAGAAGGGGATCGAAGACGCAATCGACCTGACGAAGGGCAATGCTGGAATAACGGTCGCTTTGGCATACGACTACGGGGGCAGGTCGGAGTTGACCAACGCGATAAGGTCTATCGTCGCCGACGGGGTTCGATCGTCACAGATCGACGAACAGCTCATCGGTAAGTATCTCTACACCGCCGGTATGCCGGACCCCGATCTCATCATCAGAACGGCGGGCGAGATGCGAATCAGCAACTTCCTGCTGTGGCAGGCCGCCTACGCTGAGTACTACTCCACAGACGTCTACTGGCCCGACTTCGACGAGACGGAGGTCGACAAGGCCATTGCGGCATACGGCCAACGCCGCAGGAAGTACGGTCGAGTCGATGGAAGAGTAGAAGGTCGCGCGGACTCAATAGACGGGTAAACGACAACCTGACTACGGCCCGACAGCCTCAAAGCTCACGAGTTCGTATTGCGGATAGTCCTTTGCGAGGGTGTCGCTCAGGCACTCAATCGATTGCACGACCCCGCTCTGTCGTACTACCGCCCTATAGGACGTGACGACCACATCAGATTCCATCGATCTCAGGGCCACTTGTTCCTCAAGACCGTCCTCGGACGTTTCGAGGACTTCGGACTCAACACGACGGCCAATCCAGTCCCAGCCCTCTCGCATGAACGCCTCTCGCTCCGCCATTTGCGCGCCGGGACTGGCAATTGCGGGCCATCCTCGATACGAATCGTACAACTCTGCGACGTCGCCGGAATGGGCCGCCACCTGTTTGGCACGTGAAGGAGTAAGTCTCGACCAATATCTCCCGCTCGGCATGTCGATCACGTTTGGGGCCAACCTATGACCGCCGGTATGCGATAGTCGCCACACCCTCGTGTGCGAGTTTGAGTATCGGGAATGAAGCTCCATGTACGTAGGCTGACCGATCGAGGCGCAGCAAATGTCGCGCGAGCCGTGCGTGCAGACCAGCAGGTCCCGAATCCCGTCGTTGTGCTGTTCCCAGTCGGCGAGTACCCCGCTCCCTCCGCCGAGCACCGTCGTTACCACTTCGAGAAGGCGGTCCGACGGAACGAGGTATTCCCTCCTCGCCATTTCCCGTACGGGACCGGCCGGACGAGAGAAGAGCATGACCCGTGAGTGGCCGTCTACCAAGTAGGCATCGTCGGGTTGAATTACCTGAAGTCGTACATCGGGGCGTTGTTCAAAGACGTCGGCCAACCCCACGGGGAACGCCGGGGAGTCCATGACTTCGTGCTCCCACGGAGTCGGGATCTCGACGATGAGGCAGTGCTCCCACAAGGGGGCCGACCCGCAAGGGTCCTCGCCGTTCGCCTCCGAGAACACGGCGCACATTCGATCTCGAACACCGGTTGCCTCTTGAGTCGTTACCAATCGTCACCTCCGCTGGGTAGCGATACGAGGGCAGTGTAGCAAACCCTAACGTACCCCGTCACCCGAAGTGCTGCATTGCGCGGCCCGATTCCCGCGACTAGAATTGTTCCTTGTGCAAATCGAACGAAAGTCGGAGGAATTGAATGGTAGAGCGATTGAGGGTGACCGAAGAGGACTCCATGCGAGTTGCCGAAGACGACCTGCGCGAAGTCGCGCGGGCGATCTTCCTGAAGTGCGGCGTGCCGGATGAGGACGCCGAGAGGGCGACCGATGTCCTGGTGACCTCCGACCTGCGAGGTGTGGAAAGTCACGGCGTGTCCAATTCGCTTCGGGGCTATGTGCAGGGATTCAAGGAGGACGAGATCAACCCTGCGCCGCAATGGAAGATCTTACGGGAGACCCCGTCCACGGCCAACATCGACTCCGACCGTGGACTCGGCATCGTCGTCGGACCGAAGGCCATGGAGATCGCCATCGAGAAGGCGCGCAACGTCGGCGTCGGAGTCGTGACCATCCGCAATAGCCGGCATCTCGGCATGATCTCCTATCACGCTATGATGGCGTTGGAGCATGACATGATCGGCATGTCCATGTCTTCGTGTCCTGCCAACGTCAACCCCACATTCGGCGCGGAAGCCAGGTTTGGCACGAACCCCCTCGCGCTCGCGGCGCCCGGCGACAGGGAAACGCCATTCGTCTTCGACGCCGCCATGAGCATCGTCCCCGCCAACAAGCTCGTCCTTGCCCGTCGCCTGGGAGTGAAGCTTCTTCCCGGTTGGGTGGCCGACGAAGATGGAACGCCCCTAATGCACGAGGTCGACGCGCCACCGCAAGGGCCGGACGGAATTCCCATGGCGAACATCCTGCCACTTGGCAGCACCGTCGATCTGGGCTCCCACAAGGGGTACGGGCTGATGGCGGTCGTGGACATCCTCGGTGGCATTCTCAGCGGGGGCGGCTACGGCCTAGTACCGGGGCGGCCAAACTTCAACCACTACGTCGCGGCATACGACATCGAGGCGTTTATGGACACGGCGGAATTCAAGAGCACGATGGACGAGTGGCTCCACGCTCTCCGTACGACGAGACCTGCTCCCGGTCATGATCGCGTCATCTACCCCGGCCTCATGGAAGCGGAGACCGTCGAAAACCGGCGGGCCAATGGGATTCCCCTGCACGTCGAGGTTATCGAGTGGTTCCGCTCGACCTGCTCGCGGATGGGCATTCCCTTCAATCTGGCTTAGGCAGGGCTATACGAACGGATCGGGCATCATCCCGACGGGAACTTCGATCAGGCCCGGTGCATTGGCGTCGAGCGCCTCCCTTAGAGCGGTCTCCAGTTCTTCCGGCTCGTGGACTCTGACTCCGCGGGCACCGTACGCGTCAGCCAGTTTCATGAAGTCCGGGTTGTGCAGCTGAGAGCCGATGGCCCGTCCATCGAACTTGTTGATCTGGTCGCGATAGACGTTCCCGTAGGCATTGTCGTTGAACACCACCGCGACGGCGTTGATGCCGTACTTGACCGCAGTTGCGAGTTCCTGCGAGTTGTACATGAATCCGCCGTCCCCGGAGATCGCCAGGACCGGCACATCCGGCTTGGCGACCTTGGCGCCCAGCGCAGTTGGGTAGGCGTATCCCAGGTTGCCGAAGTATGACGATGTTATGTACGTCCTCATCTGCTGGCTGGTGTACAGCTCGCGTGACGCGTATCCGATCTGCGTCACTCCTTCCACGATAATGCCGTCATTGGGCATCACGTTCTGGATGGCTTCCACAAACCCGCCCTGCGGCTGTACGAACGTAGCGGGATTGGCCCGCTTCCGCTTTATGGCGGCAATCTCCTCAACGCGACTCTCTCGCTGCGGGACCGCCTCGAGGAGCCTGCCATAGAGGCGTTCGAGCGTTACGCGGGCGTCGCCATGGACTCCAACCGCTTGCGGGAAGATCCGCCCGATCTCCTCGGCGTCGACGTCGATGTGCACGATGTTGTGCTCGCCGGTGAGGTTCGTCCGCCCCAAGCGAGTGCCGACGGCCAGCACGAGATCCGCTTCGCCGACCAGCGCGGCGAGTTCGGGAGGGCCGAATCGCCAGCCAGGGGTGCCGAGGGAGAGTGGGTGATCGTAAGGGACCGCTCCCTTGCCCTCCGCGGAGGTCATCACTGGGGCCTGCATATGCTCCGCCACCTGTGCCAATGCCTCACCGGCGTCCGACAAGGCGACTCCCCATCCCGCCCAAATGAGCGGGCGCTCGGCCTGCGAGAGCATTTCGACGACACGCTCAACTTCGCTGTCTTCAGGCACGAGAGGTTCATAGATGGCCGGTTCGTGGAGTTCCACGTCCTCCACGTCTTCCAGCGTGTCCCATGCTATCTCGATCTCAACAGGACGTTGCCGTCCGGTCTTGAGCATTCGGAACGCCTCGTGCACGGTGTCGGGCACTTCCCCGACCGATGTCATCCGGGCCGCCCACTTGGTGATCGGACGAACCACGTCCAATTGGTCGTTGACCTCGTGCAGCGCGCCGGTATCCTTTCCGATTTCATGCGTGTACGACTGACCTGAGACGAGGAGCGTAGGCGTCGACGCCGAATAGGCGGTACCCACGCCAGCAGTGGCATTCAGCAAGCCGGGACCAGGCACGACCAAGGCGGTCCCAATGCCGTCGCCCCCGGCTTTGGAGTACCCGAACGCCATGTAGGCCGCCGCCTGCTCGTGTCGCACGGTGATGAACCGGATTCCCGGCTCCTCGTATATTGCGTCCATCGCATGGTAGAGCTGAACGCCCGGCATCCCGAAGATAGTCCTTACGCCCTCTCGGTAAAGCGACTTTATCAACGCCTGTCCGCCGGTCATTCGTGCCATTCGCATTCCTCTCGGTGTCCAAAAATTCGCTCGTAAAGCGTACAGTGTTTGCCCCCTGCCTGCTACTATCGCGCGGACTTCGGCGATGCGTTATCATGCCGTCATCTACCAGTAGGGAGGCGACCCTCTGTCCCGCGCTCGCAAGATCCAGACCATAGTATTAGTGGCCATCCTCGTATTTCTTGCCGCGTACCTTGCCGCGGGCTGGTACTACTCGGGTCAAATCGAGGCCGAAGCGTTCGTCCTCGACTTTGAGGAGGACCCGTTCGACCTCCGGATTGCGTCGATCTCAGGCGGACGGATCACGTTGGAGGCCACGTCGGAGACCGACCTGGACGGACGGTGGGACAAACCCGGCCTGTGGGGTCTGGAGTCGGTCGATACTTACAACCAGGTGGGTACTGTCGTCAACAGGAGCGAGGACTCCGTAGTACGGGAACTGTCACCACTGGGAAACCTACCGAGCGTGGGTGACGCCGTACGCATCGACGGTTCCGCTTTCTCGGGCGACCCGCTTTCGGCGCACGGGATCGAGTTCCGGGAGATCGGCATACCCGGGACACTGGGCACATTCCCCGCCTGGCTGACGGTGGGTCAGTCGAACACGTGGGTCATTCTCGTGCACGGGAAGGGCTCTGAACGACGCGCCTTCCTTCGGATGCTCCCCATGTTTGTCGAGAAGGGGTATCCCACGCTTGCCATCACCTACCGCAACGACCCCGGCTTGCCGATAAGTCCCACCGGCTACTACCAGTTCGGCGCCGACGAGTGGGAGGACGTGGAAGCTGCAGCCACATTCGCCCTCGCTGCGGGCGCGCAAGACCTCGTCCTCGTTGGACAGAGTATGGGCGGCGCGATTGTCGTCAGCTTCCTGTACAACTCCACGGTCTCGCACCGGGTAAAGGGCGTGATTCTCGACGGGCCCGCCCTGAATTTCGACGCGCTCGTAGACTATGGCGCCACACAGCGAAAGGTCCTCGGAATTCCGCTTCCGGGCGCGCTCACGGGACTTGCGAAATTCATGGCTACTTTCCGATTCGGCGTTGACTTCGACAAACTGAACTATCTCAAACGCGCCGACGAACTCGCGGCGCCAATCCTGCTCTTCCAGGGGAGTGAAGACCTCAGCGTGCCCGAAACGCTCAGCGCGCAGTTCAAGGAAGCACGTCCCGACCTCGTTGAGTATCACCCCTTCGATGGCGCGGTACACGTAGGTTCCTGGAACCTGGACCCCAAACGCTATGAGGATGCGGTACACACTTTTCTGGCGCGCCTGGAATAAGGGAGAGCCCCCGGGACGCTACTTCCGTTCGGAACGGCCGCGCTTCGCATGGCCGAGCACCTATCGATTCTCCGTACTTCCCGCCGCGGAAGAGAGGCTGCTGACAGGAGTCCCTTCTTTATGTCTCTTCCCCGCGAGGAATCTAGAGTCGAACACCTCAAGAGCGGTCATTCAATGCCCAGTCCGTGGTGTGACCAGTAGTCGAAAACAGCGTAGGAACCCTCCAAGTTGGCTTTACCTTCGGGCGGACCCTCCAGGTCCTTCGACTCCGCTCCGCCGCTCTCAGAATGACAGCGACGGAATTGCATTCTCATCAATAGAGAGTAGGGTGGCAGCCAAATACTTACCCCTGTATACCCGGCGGGGGAAAGATCATCGGCCCCTCGGCAGCTTGTTCAGTTCATTGTTGAGTTGGCGCGACTGGCCGGGGTCGAGTTCACCGCCGTCCTCGTTGACGATTTGAGTGAGCAGACGGATAACTCGCTTAGCGTCTTCAGCATCCTCGACCTTGACGCCTGCACTGACGGCAGTCTGGGCCGCGCGGAGGCTGATGTAAGGGTCGTCGTTGTCCATGGCCTTCGAGAGCGTAGTTGCCGCCTTGAGTGACAGACCTCGCAGTTCGGCTCGTGCGATCTTGGCCTCCACATCCCTCAATTCGAGGTAAGCGCCCTTGAATTCCGGGTCAGTGAGCCACCGGTGGAGGGTCCTTTCCGACACGTTGATCGCGGTTGCAGTGTCGGCCAACGTTCGCCCAATCGCGAGATGGGGAAGCGCCTGAACCTGTTTGGCCGACAGGGGGGTCTCTTTTGACCTGACATTTTCGGACATATCCTGACATTCCTCTCTTTTGTGCGGGCAATTCCATGTGCCCGACTGGGGTTTTATTCAGAAGAGTACAGATGTTCGTGTTTGTCAAGTACCAGGATTACGCCCTCACAGAATGACTCCCTTGCTGAACTAGGAGGCGTAGGTAAGACCGAACTATAGCAATGGGACGGCCCTTGGTTTTCGGCATTCCGAGCTCAGCGGGGATCCCAGGGCTCATAACAACAAGGCCAGACAGCCGGATTCGTTCTTTAGCCATCACCAATAGTGCAGGGTGGAGAGAGAACTCTCTCAGTCGACACTACCTTTGGACAGACACCTCAGGTTCTTCGACTCCGCTTTGCTGCGCTCAGAGTGAAAGTGGGCGAGTTTTCTCAGCAAATGAGAGTGGCAGATTGTCAAATGCCTACCCCCGTCAGTCGGTCGGGGGAGAGATCCATAGAGGGGGCCGGAGATACTTGAGGGCCTGTCGCAGGGCAGGTCTCCACCATTCCGGGTGATTTGAGACGCCTTCTAGCGTTCCCCCAAAACCTCCACGACCCTGCCGGCGACCTCGTCACGGGCGACCGTTTCGGCTTGCGACTCGCTTCTCAGCTTGAGCTCTACGACGTTCTGCTTTATGTTGCGGCGGCTGACTACCAGGCGGACAGGGAGACCTATGAGGTCGGCGTCGTTGAACTTGACGCCGGCGGACTCGTTGCGGTCGTCCAGGATCACGTCGATTCCGGCCGCCCTGAGCTCGTCGTGGAGAGCCTGCGCCTCGGAAGAAACCTCGCCGACGTCATAATTCAGGGCTGTTATCCATACGTCATACGGAGCAACACTGGGTGGGAAGACTATCCCGTTCTCGTCGTGGTTTTGCTCGATACATGCCGCCAGGAGCCGGCCGACACCGATCCCGTAGCAGCCCATGATGATCGGTTCTTGCTTCTCGTTCTGCGCGGGGAAATACGCGTCGAGCGCCTCACTGTACTTGGTGCCGAGCTTGAACACGTGCCCGACCTCGATGCCGCGTTTCTCGCCCATCGGCGATTTGCACCTGGCGCAGAGATCGCCCGACTTGGCGAGCGCAATGTCGGTTATGACATCGGCAGTGAAGTCCCGGCCGTAGTTGGCGTTGCGGACATGGTAGTCCTCCCGGTTCGCGCCAACGAGGAAGTTCGAGCCGAGCAGAACGGAGTCGTCCGCTATGACACGAATTCCGTCCAGTCCAATCGGCGACGCCGATCCGGCGACGAGTCCCGCGCCTTCAACCTCACCCGCCGTCGCCAGGCGTAGCTCGTTGGCCTTCAGCGTGTTCAGGAGCTTGATCTCGTTCACGTCGAGGTCGCCACGGATCACCGCGAACACCACCTCGCCGTCCGCCCAGTAGAAGACGGCCTTCAGCGTCTTGCCGGCGGGTATGCCCTGGTGCTGGGCCAACTCCTCAATCGTCTTGATTCCGGGAGTGTGGACGTCCTCCAAGGGCAGGTGGCCATCGATGGGCTGCTCCGGCTTGACGAAGACTGCCTTTTCCTCGTTAGCGGCGTAGGAGCAACCGTCGTCCTGGCACATGAGGATGGTGTCCTCGCCGGCCTCCGCTAGGGCCATGAACTCGTGCGAGTCCTTGCCGCCGATGGCTCCGCTGTCCGCCTCCACAATCACCGAGTCGAGGCCGCATCGCTCGAAGATGTTCGTGTACGCCCTCACCATCGCCTGATAGCTGAGATCGAGGCCCTCCTCGTCGGCGTCGAAGCTGTAGGCGTCCTTCATATCGAACTCACGCACTCGCAGAAGGCCCGCGCGTGGACGCTCCTCGTCGCGGAACTTCGTCTGAATCTGGTAGAGAATCTGGGGGAGATCGCGATAGCTGTGGACGTTGGCCTTGATGATGTTCGTGACAACCTCTTCGTGAGTTGGGGCGATGACGAGGTCGCGCTTACGGCGGTCACGGAACTTGAACATATTCTTGCCCATCGCCTCGGTGCGTCCGGAGCGGTCCCATAGATCACGCGGCTGCAGCGCGGGCATCCGCAGCTCCTGCCCACCGGCGTTGTCCATCTCCTCGCGGATGACCTGCTCGATCTTGCGAAGGGACCGCCAGGCGAGCGGCAGGTACGAGTATACGCCGGCGGCGACCTGGTTGATCAGTCCGGCGCGCAGCATGAGTCGGTGACTGACGATCTCAGCCTCGGCAGGGTCGTCACGGAGGGTCTTTTCCAGCATTCGGGAAACGAGCAATGTCTGAGTACCTTTCGAGAGTTTGCTGAGTGTGAATATACGGAATTGTGTTGAGATACAGAAACGGTTCGCCCTGAGCTTGTCGTAGGGCTGTTGGGCTTGACCGGCTTACCGAATCTCGGCTTCCGCCTTGCCGACCTCTTCCATTAGGGCGGTCAGCATATCGTCCTCCGCTACGACGCGTGCCTTCTGGCCCTTGCGGAAGATGACGGCGCGGCCGACTCCCGCTGCGATGCCCACGTCCGCGTCCTTGGCCTCGCCGGGGCCGTTGACCTCGCAGCCCATGACGGCGACCTTGATGGGAGTCTTGTGCTGCCGGAGGAGGTCGTCGACGGTGTTGGAGAGCTGGCGAATGTCCACGTCGGCTCGTCCGCAGCTTGGGCAGGCGACGAGGGTGGCCCCTTCCTTGCGAAGCTCCAACGACTTGAGGATGTCCAGCCCGGTGTAGACCTCTTCGACCGGGTCGTCGCTGAGGGAAACGCGAATGGTGTCGCCGATCCCCTCATAGAGCAGAGTGCCCAGACCTATGGCACTGCGGATGCTGCCCGACCGCGCCGTGCCCGCCTCTGTGATGCCGAGGTGGAGAGGGTAGGGGACGGTCTCGGCCATGCGCCGGTAGGCCTCCACCGTGGTGTCGATGTCGAAGGCCTTCATGGAAATCTTGATGAGGTCGAAATCGAGGTCCTCGAGGATGCCGATCTCCCACAGACCCGTCTCCACCATGTGGTCGACGATGGTGTAGTCGCCCGGCTGCGCCTCGGTCGGTTTCGGCAGCATGTTGACGCCGTCGAGATGGCGTGACACACCACGTCCGCCGATCTTGCCGACGGGCGGGAGACTTCCGAAGTTCACCCCGATGCGGATCGGCACCTGCCGCGCCTTGGCCTCGCGGACGATCTCCTCGACTTTGTTCCTGTCGCGGATGTTGCCGGGGTTTAGACGGAGGCAGTCGACCCCGCTCTTGAGCGATTCGAGCGCAAGCTGATAGTGGAAGTGGATGTCCGCGATGAGGGGAAGAGAAATCTGTCGTTTGATCTCGGCCAGGGCCTGCGCCGCCTCCATGTCCGGCACAGCGCAGCGGATGATGTCGCACCCCGCTTCCTCGACCTCGCGAATCTGAGCAACCGTCGCTGCCACGTCGCGTGTGTCGGTCTTGGTCATCGACTGGACGGTGACCCGGGCATCACCCCCGACCGCGACATTGCCGACGTGAATCTGCTTGGATACGCGACGACTGGTCAACATGATCCGTCCCCCCGTTCGTAGAGTCAGGCCTTCATCATTCTAACGGATAAAACTCTCACCCGCGATTATTCTGACGACGTCCCGGTAGCTCATCGCAACGATCAGGCCGATCAGAAGGGCGAAGCCGACCATGTGGACGAAGCCCTCCCTTTGCGGGGAAATGCGCTTGCCGCGCCGGACCCACTCGATGCCGACGAAGAGGAGGCGTCCGCCGTCGAGGGCAGGGATGGGCAGGAGATTGACGATGCCCAAGCTGATGCTGATGAGGGCGACGAATTCAAACAGGGGCGAGAATCCGATGTTTGGAATCTCCTCGGCAATCTCGCCCGTTACCTGCGCTATGCCGACAGGTCCAGTGAGTCCAGGATCGGGACCTCCGCGCGCCCACTGACTCAGACCTGCCTGAGTGAGCGTGAGAACGTCCCACGCTCGGCCGGTTGCCATTGGTATCGAGTCCCAGACTGGGAAGCTCCGCTTCACCACCTTGGGGTTCGCCGTTCCTATGAGGATGCCGATGGCGCCCTGACGGATTCGGTCGCCGACCTCCGCGTCGGGATTGACGTTCTGGGCCTCTCGCAGGGACATCTCGGTGGTGGGGTCGGTGACTTCCTCGACGACGACGTGCTCCGGCGGTCGCAGGCGGGGAGTGATGGTGATCTTGTCGACCGGGGCGAGTTCGGGCGAGAAGGCCAGGCCCGTGACGATGAGTCCTCGGCGGATCGTGAACTCGGTTGGTCTTCCCAGCCGAGACGTGACGGTCTGAATCAGGTCGAAGTGGTTCTCGATCCTCTTGCCTTCGACCTCCAGGACCTGGTCGCCGGGGCGTAGACCCGCCTCCTGAGCGGGAGAATTCGGAGACACCCCCGAAATCGTCACCGTGCCGACGACCGCGTCATGGGGAAGCGTGAACAGCGTGGCAAACACCACAATCGGAAACGCAAGGTTCATCACGGAGCCGGAGACGAGGACAATGGCCCGCTTCCATCTGGCCTGCCCCGCGAAGCTCCGTGGGTGGGAAGGGTCTTCCTCGCCGACCATGCGCACGAATCCGCCAAGTGGTATCCAGTTGAGCGAGTAGACCGTGTCCCCGTAGCGGACGCCGAAGATTCGCGGAGGGAAGCCGAATCCGAACTCTGTAACCTCGATGCCGAACCACTTGGCCGTGGCGAAGTGGCCGAGCTCGTGAATGAAGATCAGGAACCCGAGGACCGGGACGATGAGCAGCCAGCCGGGAAGGTCGAACATCTACTTCCCCGCCAACTGCGCGACACGCTGTTTGGCCCAGGTGGACGCCGCGATGATGTCGTCTATCGTGGGGTCGGCAACTGACGTGAAGTCTTGGAGCGCCTTCTCGATCACGACAGGGATGTCGGTGAACTTGATTTGTCCGCCCAGGAACGCCTCAACGGCCATCTCGTCCGCGCCGTTGAGAGCGGCGGGCCACGTGCCGCCACGCTTGGCGACGTGCAACGCCAGCTCGAAGCATGGATAACGGCTGGGATCCAGGGGCTTGAAAGTCATCTCGCCCGCTGCGACGGCGTCGAACTTTTGAATGGCGGCGTTTGGAGCACGCTTCGGATAGAGCATCGAATACTGGATAGGGAGACGCATGTCGGGTGGACTGATCTGGGCCTTTACCGAGCCGTCCACGAACTCGACCATCGAGTGAATCAGGCTCTGGGGGTGGATGACCACCTCGATGCCGTCCCAGTCCATGTCGAACAGCCACTTTGCCTCGATGACCTCGAGAGCCTTGTTCATCAGGGTGGCGGAGTCGACCGTGATCTTGGGGCCCATGTCCCACGTGGGGTGCTTCAGCGCCTGGGCGGGCGTGACCTGATCGAGCATGTCGATGTCGTAGTCGCGGAAGGCACCACCTGACGCCGTGATAATCAGCTTCGAGACGCTCTTGTCCTCGCCGCGAATGCACTGCCAGATGGCG
>JAPOPA010000224.1 GCA_026713145.1 Chloroflexota bacterium | reverse complement strand
GCCGGCGTCTTTGGCCAGATGCAGATTCTCTAACACTGTCATCGGGTCCAACCCAAGGTCTATGCCAGCGCGCTCCGCAAACTCGGTCCAACGCGCCGCCGTGATCTCGACGGACGGGTCGAAGGCTTTGCAGGGAGTCTCATCCAGGCGGATAAGACCTTCCTCAAAGAAGAAATCTCGAATCTCGTCGCGGGACATCTGCTGGCAGGTCGCTCCCTCCCGGATATAGAACCTGCCCCCGAAAGAGTAGGGCTTGCCGTGCTGCTCAGGAACAGTGACACACAACACGTCTCCCGCGCTCTCCACTTCAACCGCCACGGGCGGGTCCGCCGAACGCGAGATGCTCTGGACCTGGGACTTCAGCCGGTTGTGGTCCACCACGCCGACCACGGTTCCGGCGTCGTCAACCCCGATCAGGATCACCCCGCCAGTGGCGTTGGCGAAGGCGCATATCTCCCTGCCGAGGTCGGAAGGCATGGATCGTTTGAACTCGGTAGTGAATCCTTCTCCGAGAGCGATGAGATTGGCAATGGCTAGCATATTCATTGATTTCGCTTGAGCGGTCGTCGATTGCGGGGCATTATCAAGACAGGGGTTCCCGCAACTATCTCTATGGTCGTGCGCCTCTCTTCTTCATGGCAGCCTGGTTTTGTCTCACCACACCAGTGACGTCCAGCCGATACTGGGCCATCCTTTCACTTACTCCGTACTTCTTGGCGATGTCTCCTGCGCCTGATCCCCTACGGATCTCCGCCAGGAGCAACGAACGTGGTAGAAGGAGGCACCCGGACAGCCAGGCAGCCTCTTCCTCTTGAGTGGGATCACAAGATAGGAAGGTGACATCGCCAAGCTTCTCGACCCGGCTCAACTCGTGCATAAGAAGGGTGTGCGCAAGTTCATGCGCCATATCGCTCCTCTGACGGGATTTTGCCGCGAGAGGGTTGTATACGACGACCACACGGTCGGCCGAAGGTCGAAACGTGCACGCCGAGAATGCGCCGGGTTGCACCCTTTCGAGTTCGGTGAACCTCTTGCGTGGAATCAACTCGTCCCCTGCTCGGACCTCGACGCCCAGTAGGTCGGCGAGCATTTCAGGAGTGACTGACTGAGTGCCACTGATCCCCAGGTTCTCTCTCACACCCCGGGCTATTCTCTCGGCTTCGGACTTAAACCCTCTCCGCAGGGCCATCAGCAAGCTCCTCAATGAGTGCTTCATTCATATCGTTGAGCAACACTCCCAAGACGTGGGCAGCGTCCGGGCGGCCCGCAGATGCACCGCAACGATTTCTTGGGGTCGTGCCAGCGCCTGATAGAGCTCGCTGACGATTCCAGCAATCTGATCGGCTGCCCCAGAAGGGAGATTGCTGTCTGCGCGAAGGTGCTCGGCAATGATGTCCGTAGTCGCGGTCACCTTCTCTTGGGCTTCAAAGAACTGCGTGATGTCGGCACCGCACCACTCGACGAGTCTCTTGAACTTAGGAAGGTCGGGGACGTGCCCCTTCTCTACGCGTGCCAAAGTATTGAAGGGGATTCCTATAGCAAGAGCCGCCTCCCGTAGGCTCATGCCCCTGCGATTTCGCTCCGCCAGGACGAGGCGCCCCAGGTCGCCGAGTTCAAGGTTGCCAGCATTCATAACCCCTCCTGTGCGTAAATTGGTACAATGTGCCACTAAAGGCTTGACACGCGCATGGGCGGGCCGAATACCCTATATATTGAGTACCGGTGTTGGTACTGTCAATAGCTAGTGGGACAAAAGGAAAGGAGTCTGACTATGGTTGAAGAAAAGGCCGCAGTCGAAATAATCGTGAACGGGAGAAAGAAGGACGTCCCTTCAAGCGCACTATCCGCTGAAGGCGAACTCTCCTTCGAACAGGTGGTGAGGCTCGCATTCGATCCACCGCCATCCGGCCCTGACATCGTGTTCACCGTGAGCTACCGGAACGCCGGGGATGCTCCGCGTGACGGAAGTCTTGTCGAGGGCAAGAGTGTGAAGATTCAAGACGGCACCGTCTTCAATGTCACGTTCACTGATAAGTCATAGCGCCGACCTAAAGCGCCTTGAGGATGACGGCTACGAAGTCGAGGTGCGGTCCGGCTACGTTCTTTTGAAGCACATCCCGTATGTCGCAGAAGGTCGAATCATCCGGTACGGGGTTCTCGTCTCGGAGTTGACCCTGGCGGGCGATGCTACGACAACGCCGAGTACGCACGTTGTGATGTTCGCCGGAGCCATGCCCTGCGACGCAAAGGGACGGCCCATGAGCCAGATCAGTCATTCAAGTGGTCGCCAAGTGTTGGTTGACGGGTTGGTCGTGGATCACAGTTTCTCAAGTAAACCGCCTGAAGGGTATCCCGACTACTACCAGAAGATGACCACCTACGAGGCGATCCTCTCCGGGCCTGCCCAGGCAATTGACCCGAACGTTACTGCCCGGACCTTTGCAGTCGTCGAAGCCCATGATGAAGACTCGG
>JAPOPA010000062.1 GCA_026713145.1 Chloroflexota bacterium | reverse complement strand
GTGGGGGACCCGGGAACGTCGGGGGCGATGGCGCGAGACTGGCAGTCGGGAGCGTATGCGGGGCCGGGTGTAACGTCGCTGAAGCCAGACGAGTTTTCGATACCGGTCACGCCGTCGAGCCGAACGCACAACAACAAGAACAATCAGCCGGAGAATTTGTACCAGAAGGCGTACCCCAGCGTTACGGGTGGGTATGTCGGGTACATCTGCCGTGCGACGTGGCGAAAGGACGGGTTCACGTCACTGGAGGCCATGTCGGAGGGCGGGTTCACGACGGCGCCCTTCACGTTTACCGGCGGCAGGTTGAAGATAAACGCATGGACACGGTTCCGTGGGGAGATAGGCATCGAGGTGCTGGACGCGACGAATCAGAGGAATACATTCGCTGGGGACGTTGTTGCGGGTCGCTCATTTGGCGATTGCGACCTGATTACGGGTCATGAGTTGCTTAGTCATACGGTGACTTGGAAGGGCGAGGCGGACCTCTCGGAGCTTGCAGGGAGACCGGTACGCCTGCGGTTTCGGATGAAGCGGGCGCGGCTTTACGCTCTGTGGTTCGATTAAGGTGGCCGGGTATCAAGTGCTCCTAGTTTGAGCCGCCAACGCTTGACATACGTCTTGTCGTGCAAATAGAGTTACTTTTGAGTGGTGGAGCAAACGAGTTCCAGCAGTGTGTTCGTGTAGGTGATATGAACGTCACAACAGGTGAGAAGTAGAGGAGGACACGTTGAAACACTATAGGTCTACATTCATATTGTCGGTAGTCGCGGCACTAGCCATATCGCTCGCGATTGCCTGCGGCACGGACGAGGAAGATACGGATGAGCCGGCAGCTGCACCGCCGCCGGCCCCCGCACCAGTGCCACCACCGCCGCCGCCCGCGGCAGTGCCCACGGCGGTGCCCAACATACCGGAGCCGGAGCCCGAGACAGGAATAGTCGAGGTTGCGGACTGGGCGCCTCCTGCGACTTTCACCGGAGCGATGGAGTCAGACCAGACGCTCGTGTTCCCGATTCAGAGCAAGCGCAGCGCCATCGCCCCGAACGTGGAAGGGAGCTACATAGTGCGGACGGTGGACAAGTGGGTGTTCATGCCGCTGTTCCAGTTCGACCCTGAAGGCAACCTCAGGCAGGGCGTTGCAGACAGCTACAAGGTCAGCGATGACGGGCTGACCTATACTGTATACCTGAAGGACGAGGCAATCTTCCACGACGGGTCGCCCGTTACGGCAGCTGATGTCAAGGCGGCTTGGGAGTTCGGCGCGTTTCCAGAGAATCAAGTCAGTTGGGGTGGCTCCCTCCTTCACTTGAATAAGGTCGTAGGGATCGACGCGATATCGGAGGGTGAGGCCACGGAAGCTCCCGGGCTAGTCGCCTTGGACGAAAAGACGCTCGAAATTACCCTAAAAGACCCGTCCCCGACTTGGCCGCTGGAAATGGGCCTCTGGCTCCTCGGCATATTCGATGCCGATCATGCCAAGGCAAACCCGGAAAAGAAATGGCAGGAGAGCCCAATAGGGGTTGGACCGTATCAGCTTCGATGGGAGCCGGAAAGTGGTCTGATCGAGGTTACGCCAGCGGCCAACTGGTGGGGCGACCCGCCCGTGATCCAGAAGATTACGATGCCGTTCGTTGGCGACCTGCAGACGCAGATGATCATGTATGAGAACGGAGAAGCCGATGTCATCTTCGGAGACCTAGTCCGGCAGCCCGCGGCACACGATCCCGACCATAAGTTCAATGACGACCTCCAGCGCGTCAAGGGTTCTGGCATCTGGTACTTCGCGTACGATACGACGAAGCCCCCGTTTGACGACATCAATGTGCGGAAGGCGCTCTCGCACGCCGTCCAGATGGAAGCCGCAGTTCACGCGGTCTTTGCCCCGACGGCGACGTGGGGCACGGGCATCATTCACCCCGCCCTGGCGTCCCACACGCCTCGAGACGGGTATGGGTTCGACGTTGCCAAGGCGAAGGAGTTCGCGGCACAGTCAAAGTACGGGCCCGACCCGGCAAGCTGGCCGACGATGCACGTTGCATTGTCTCGACCTCAATACGTTCGCCTCGGCGAAATCCTGCAGGAGCAGTGGAAGGAAAACCTGGGCGCGAACGTGACCATTACCAAGCTTGAGAGCGGTCAGCAACCTCCAGAGGATGTGAACCTGTTCCGTCAGAGCATAGGCGGTCGCGTAGCGGACGCCGGAGGTGTATTGACCGACCTCGGTCATTCCGAGTCGACGGTCGTGTCTCGCGGGTCCAAGCACTCCGACTCGGCGCTGGACGCCCTGGTCGAAGAGGCATCGCAACTGCCAATTGGCGATCCTGAGAAGATTGCCAAGTACCAAGAGGCCGAGAAGATCATCATCGACAGCTACTGGATATTGCCGATCATCTTCTCGACCGACCGCGCGTACCTGGTGCAGCCGTGGGTCAAGAACTTCGTTACTACGTTCGGCGACGACTGGAACCACCTGCCGTGGATGGCCATCGCTGAGCGCAAGCGCTAGGCTCCGGCCAAAACCGAAGAGAAAGCGGGGACTTCAGGGTGCAGTCACCTGAAAGTCCCCGCTGAGTTTCAGCGCACTATCAAACCGCAGGACTCCCCTGCCCCGGGTAGGATATGTTCGTCTACACCTTAAGGCGCCTCATACTTGCCATACCGGTGCTCTTCGCCGTGCTGTTCATCACGTTCACGCTCGGCTTCTACGGGCCCGGAGATCCCCTAGAGATCTTCTATAACGAGGAACTGGTCTCGGACCCTGAGATCACCCAGCGGCTGCGAGAGCTACACGGACTGGACCGACCCTTCTGGGAACAGTTCGTCGACTATTTCACCGGATTGTTGGAAGGTGACTGGGGTGATTCCATTTCAAGTGGGCGACCTGTCTGGCCCTCCTTCGCGGCTTCCATGCCGATCTCCGCCCAGCTTGGCTTGGCGGCAGCCGTCGTGCTGGTAGTTCTTGGAATTCCGCTCGGGGCCCTGGCGGCCGTCAAGCAGAACACTTGGGTGGACTATCTGATCGTGTTCGTGTCAATCGTGGTGCGGTCGGTTCCAGTGTTTGTGCTTGGGCCCATGCTCCTTATCGTACTCGTACTATGGCTGAGCATTATGAACGTGCCCATCGGTTGGAAGGGCATATTCCACACCAACGCGATTCTACCTGTGCTCCTCATGGCGGCAGGGCCGCTCCTCGTGGTGGTACGGCAGACACGAGTGGGCGTGATCGAGGTCTTGAGCGAGAACTATATACGCACGGCACGCGCGAAGGGGATGCGAGAGCGATTCGTCGTCTGGAGGCACGTTCTCAAGAACGCGCTAACGCCGGTATTTACGACGATGGGCCTCATCATGAGCGGCCTGGTAACGGGGGCGTTCTTCGTCGAGCTCATCTTTGGGATTCCGGGATTTGCCGGTCTCGGCATCGAGGCGTTCCAGGCGAGGGACTATCCGGTCATTCTAGGCGTAACAATTATCGGCGCGGCTATCATCATCATCTCGAATCTGTTGGTAGACCTGGGATACGGTCTGCTCGATCCGAGGATTCGGTATGAATAGGTCGCACCACACTCAAGCGACTGTGAGACCCTTCTCTGAATCTTTCCCCCGGCGGGAGAGAGACTCTTTGGGTGGTGTTTTCTCGGTCGGCTGGGACTGATAAGAATCACAAAGCATGAGGCTGTTTAGAGCGTCACCCTCACCCCAGCCCTTTCCCACGATGGGAGAAGAGGGTTGCAGAGAGACTGTACAGGACTAGATAGATGGCCGAATCAACGGGAATAGCGGGGCTGGAAGACGACTTCCAGGGCGGCAAGCAGCGCAGCCTGTGGGTCGACGCTATGGAGCGCCTGATCCGAAACAGGGCAGCGATGGTCGGCCTCTTCATATCGGTTCTTCTGGTGATAACTGCGTTGATTGGGCCGTATATAGCGCCCCACGACTATATCAAGACGAATATTGCGAACATTGCCGCGACGCCAAATGCGACGAACTGGTTCGGGACCGACCTGATTGGTCGGGACATCTTCAGCCGAATCTTGCACTCCGTCCGGACCGCCATCTTCGTGGTGGTTGTGGTAATCACGATCAGCACTATTCTCGGCATCATACTGGGGGCGGCGGCGGCGTATCTGGGCAAGTGGGTGGATGACGGGATTATGCGGCTGACCGACATCATCCTGGCATTCCCCGACCTGCTGCTGGTTGCGTTCATCAGCCTGACGATTCGGCAGCCGTTCGTGAACTGGCTGGGAACGGTGTACCAGCAGACGCAGTGGGAAATCTTGCGTGATACGCTCTTCTTAGACTATCTGATTGTGTTTGGCGCATTGGCGCTCGTGTCATGGCCCGGGTATGCCCGGTTGATTCGAGGCCAGATTCTGTCGTTGCGCGAGCAAGACTTCATCCGAGCGCAGGTTGCCCTAGGGGTGCCCGACAGGACTATCATGTTCCGCCATTTGGTGCCGAACTCCATCGCCCCGGTTATCGTTTCGATGTCCATCGGGATTGGCGGCATCATCCTATTGGAGTCGTCACTCAGCTTCCTGGGATTTGGGATCCAGCCTCCTGGGGCAAGCTGGGGCAGCATGGTGACGGAGAACCTGTTCGAGTGGCGTACTCATCCGCATTTGGTGCTCATGCCGGGCCTGACCCTGGCCCTCGCGGTCATTGGATTCAACTTTCTGGGTGACGGCCTCAATGATGCACTGAACCCCCGGCAGATTCGACGATAGAAGCGGAGTCCTAAGGAAGCACTTTCATGCCAGAACCGGTTCTCAGCATAAGAGCCCTTGAAACGCACCTGTATTCCCGCGAGGGAACGATCAGGCCGGTTAACGGCGTGAGCTTCGACATCCAGCAGGGGGAGACCCTGGGGATCGTCGGCGAGAGCGGCTCCGGCAAGACGATGACGGCCCTCTCGATCATGGGGCTAATTCCGAAGAACCTCGGAGGAGTCGTCGGTGGAAGCGTGTTGCTTGATGGGGAAGATCTGGCGCAGATGTCCGACTCAGAGGTCCGGCGCAGGCGCAGCACGAAGATGGGGATGATCTTTCAGGACCCGGCAACTTCGCTGAATCCGACGATGAAGGTGGGGCCACAGATAGCGGAGACGATGAAGACGCACCTGGGTATCAACGATACGACGGCGCGGAACAGGACCATTGAGTTGCTCGACCGGGTGGGCATCCCCTCCCCAGAGGGCAGGTACAACAACTACCCGTTCCAGTTCAGCGGCGGCATGAGACAGCGCGTGATGATCGCCATTGCGCTGTCGTGCGATCCGTTGCTCCTGATCGCGGACGAGCCGACGACTGCGCTCGACGTGACGATACAGGCGCAGCTGCTGGACTTCGTTCGGGAGATCAAAGAGGAACGCGGCATGTCGGTGATGTGGATCACCCACGACTTGGGGGTGGTCGCCGAGTTGTGCGATAAGGTTGCCGTCATGTACGCCGGTTCGATAGTCGAGAAGGCCTCGGTGGACGATGTATTCGCGCGGCCGAAGCACCGTTACACGTCGATGTTGCTCAACTCCATGCCCTCGATTGCTGAGAGGACGGCAGGACGGCTGATGTCGATCAAAGGGCTTCCGCCAAATCTCGCGAACCTTCGGGAGGGCTGTCCCTTCGCGGTGCGATGCAGCGCGCCGGTGGACCGCTGCACGGAAGAACGCCCTACCCTCTTGCCGATGGGGACGGAACACTCGGCAGCGTGCTGGAATCCGGTGGCGGAAACGGCCGGAAACGGGAAGATGTAGAAGATGACGCAAGACTCCCATTTGAATGGCAAGGTACTCGTTGATGTTAAGGGCTTGAAGACCTACTTCGAGGTCGGGTCGAAGGGGATTATCTTTGGGCTGGGTGCGAACCGGAATATCGTCCGCGCGGTCGACGGCGTAGACCTCTCCATCCGAGAGGGCGAAACGCTTGGTCTCGTGGGAGAGAGCGGTTGCGGGAAGTCGACGCTCGGCTACACGATTCTCCAGCTTGAGAAGCCGACGGATGGCGTGGTCTCGTTCGAGGGCACCGACCTTACGAAGCTCAAGAAGAACGAGATACGACCCTTCCGCAAGAAGATGCAGATTGTATTCCAGGACCCGGCTGCAGCGCTCGATCCTCGTCAGACCATTGGAGAGGCCATCGCCGAACCAATAAGGATTCACCGGATCGTAGAGGACGACGAGGTGGAGGACCGCGTCGAGGAGCTTCTCAAGACAGTGGGGCTGAACCCCTACTTCAAGAACCGGTACCCCCACGAGTTCAGCGGAGGCCAACAGCAGCGCATCGTCATAGCGCGGGCACTCTCGGTAAATCCGACGTTCATTGTTGCCGACGAGCCGATCTCGGCGCTGGACGTGTCTATCCAGGCCCAGATCATCAACTTGCTGGAGGAGTTGCAGGACCAGTTTCAACTCACCTACCTGTTCATCTCGCACGACTTGCGGGTGGTGCGGCACATCAGCGACCGCGTGGCGGTCATGTATCTGGGCAAGGTGGTCGAGAGGGCTTCGACGGGCGATCTGTACAGCGAACCGCTTCATCCCTATACGAGAGCGCTGCTCTCCGGCGTTCCAGCGCCCGACCCTGTCTTGGCGCGAAAACGGGACAGGATAATACTGATTGGGGACGTGCCGAGCCCGATCAATCCGCCGAGCGGGTGTCGTTTCCGGACGCGATGTCCGGTTGCCGTAGACATGTGCGCCCAGGATGAGCCGCCCTTGGAGGATAAGCGGGACAATCACTGGGTGGCCTGTCATCTCGTGGAGCCGGAGACGAGGTAGGAGCCCCATCTCTGTATCTCTCCCCGGCGGGGGAGAGATTAGATTTTGTCCTGTATCGTTCCCCAAGGGGAGGAGAGACCACAGCTAGCTCAGTGTGGCACAATGGCGTGAACGCAACAGTTGAGGTGCACTCTGCGTACATTCGCCCTTCTCGGATATCGCATCCTCCTGGTCGTCGTCCTCTTATCGCTCTTTAGTTACGCAGCACTCGACCAGTCGGTTCTCCGCGCCCTCTATGATTTCGTAACGCGGCTTCAGACGACGCTTTCTAGCTACTTCGATTTCCTCACAAGCTTCTGGGAGCACGGAGAGGAGTTTTCGATTGTCGCTGAAGCCTATTGGCAGACGCTCCTCCTACTCATGTGCGCGGTCGTGCTGGGATCGTGCGTCGGTGTGGGTCTGGGTCTGGTGGACGGTCTTTGGCCCGGATCGAGGGTCAGCGGGATCGCGTCGGCACTCAGCTTCGTGGGCGTGCTCACGCCGAGCTTCCTTCTCGCACTGCTGGTGCTTCTGCTTTTCGTGCGTTACATCAACCCGGCGTTCGGGATCAAGTTCGTGCTCGTAAGTCCGCTTGTCGACGTGTTCGACCCAAGGCGGCTGTTTCCGCCGGCGCTAGTGCTCTCCGTCCGCCCGATGGCGTTCGTAGCGCAGGTGACGATAGCTTCGCTGCAGGACGTCATTCGCACGGACTACGTTCGAACTGCGCACGCGAAGGGTCTGCTGCCGTGGACGGTGCTGTACCGTCACATCATGAGGAACATCTCGACGCCGGTTTTGACGGCGGTGAACTCATCGTTCTTCTTCTCGCTGAGCAGCATCTTGGTCGTGGAGTGGTTTTTCTCGTGGGGAGGGATCGGCTTCCGGCTGCTGGACGCCGTAGGCAGCAAAGACGCGGCCCTCGCGAGCTATCTTCTCATCGCGATCGGCGTCACGCTGCTGGTCATTAACACGATCATCAAGATACTCATCCAGCGTCTGGACCGCCGGATGGTTCCTGCGGATGCAACGGTCTCGTGAGGCTGGGTGTGGAAGAAGCTAGGCGACTCTGTGAATGAGTGAGAAGCCGTTTGGAATGGATCAATTCACCCTCTCCCTGAAGGGAGAGGCGCTCATGCAACGGCTACGATATGCCCTCTGACGCAGTAGAGGCAGTCTGGTGGCTGCGATATGGGTGGATTCTCCTCGGCGGGTTCGTGGCGCTGCTCGTGGTCAGCGTCACGATACGCCGGTGGGGTATTAGGGCACTTGGCCTTTCTATTCGGCCGGTCGAAGCCGAAGCTGAACTGTCGGGCCGACGGCGGCGATGGGACAGATTTGGACGGGGCCTGATTCGCTTCCTTACGAACACGGCGCTGGTGGTAGGTACCATAGCCGTCGCATTGCTGCTGGTCGCGACATTCTGGCCCAGCGTCATTTCCCCGTACGATCCAGATGAGCGCGGCAAGCGCCTCCAGGAGATCAACGGGCAGATCCGGGCTGCTCCTTTCCCGCCGAGCACGCCCTACCCGATCGGCACCGATCTCGACGGGAGGGACATGTTGAGTCGCATCATTCACGGCACGAAATCGACTGTGATGTTGGTCCTGTCGGTGGCCTTGATGCGCCTTGCCATCGGGGGCACTCTGGGTCTGATCGCGGGTTGGAGAGGCGGGGCGACGGGCCAGCAGATTCTGTCATTTGCTGCTGTTTCGTCTTCGATTCCGAGCCTGCTGTTCGCGTTCATATTCATCCTCGCGATTGGGCCGCAGATTGGGTTCGGTGTGTTTCTGCTCGGTCTCGGCCTGACGGGATGGGCGGAGTTGACTAACGTCGTGAATGGGGCGGTCCGGTTCGTACGCAGTCAGCCGTACATCGAGGGCGCAGAGGCGCTGGGATCGTCGACCCCTCAACTTTTTAGAAAGCATCTTTTGCCCGCGATCATGCCGCAACTCCTGCCGGCCATAGCATTGGAGATCAGCGCGGTGATGCTCATGCTGGGTGAGTTGGGCTTTCTGGGTGTTCTGCTCGGGGAACGGTACATTGAGATTTCGATTCAGATGGAGAGGGCCTCAGTCAGGATGCCTGCGACACCGGAGTGGGCAGCCCTGCTTTCGGGGGCGCGACTGGCGATCTTCCAGTGGCCGTGGCTCTCGATGGGGCCCGCACTGGCGTTCCTCTTTGCTATACTTAGCTTCAATTTGCTGGCTACCGGCTTGCGCACCTGGTTTGATCCATATCGCGCGCGGCTTTTCGGTGGAAGCTAGAAGGAGAACTCTGCGATGAGCACCGAGACACCCGTAGAAATTGGCGAGGATCGACAGCTCTTCGTCGATGACTTTTGGATTGCCGACTCGACAGGGGTTGAACGAGTTCTCCACTCCCCCACGCGGCAGGAAGTCGCGCTGGGGCCGGAGCAACCGTGGGAAGTCGGCGGGCTTTCGTACCTCATCGCCTTTCCCGATCAGGGGAAGTTTCGAGGGTGGTACCGCGCCGACCCTCAATTGCAGGACACCGACTACAACTCGATCACGTGCTACGCCGAGAGCGACGACGGCATCAACTGGACCAAGCCGAACCTTGGGTTCATCGAGTTCCAAGGATCGAAGGAAAACAACATCGTATGGACGGAGCCGGGAATCAACCTCGCGCCGTTCAAGGACGGGAACCCGGACGCGAAACCGGGGGAGCAGTACAAGGCTTTCATTCGGGTTCGGCGTGTTATGCATGCACTCTCATCGCCTGACGGGCTTCGGTGGCAGATGATGCGAGAGAAGCCGATCCACACGGATTACCCGTTCGACACGCTCAACATTCCCCTATGGGACACATGGCGGAAGGAGTATGTTGGATACTTCCGGGGAGTAGCGGGTCAAGGCTCGAGTGACTTCTTCACGGGGGTGCGATGGATACGTCGAGGCACGTCAAAGGACTTTCTGGACTGGAGTGCGCTCGAGAACATCGACTGCGGCGACACGCCCTGGGAGCATTTCTACACGAACTCGTGCATCCAATATGAGCGCGCGCCGGGGATGTACCTGATGTTCCCGTCTCGGTTCGTCCACGAGCGAACGCCCGACCCCGACTGGACGTATGACACGGGCGTCAGCGACATCGTATTCATGTCAAGCAGGGACGGTTTCAACTTCGACCGGAGCTTCATGGAAGCATTCATCCGTCCGGGGTTGGACTTTGACAACTGGCACGACCGGGGCATCTACTTCGAGGTCGGCATTCTGCACACGTCCGATAAAGAGATGTCGATGTACGGGATGGAGAACGCTCACCTTCCGACACAGCGCATCCGGCGCTATAGCTTGCGGACAGACGGCTTCGTGTCCGTGAACTCGGGTTTCAAGGGAGGCGAGTTCACCACGCGGCCCTTCACGTTCAGCGGAAGGGAGCTTGAACTGAACTACTCAACTTCCGCGATCGGCTCGATCAAAGTCGAGATCCAGGACGCGGACGGCCACGCCCTACCGGGGTTCGGAGTCGACGACTTCCCCGAGAAATTCGGGGACGAGATCGACGGGAAGGCGTCGTGGGACGGGGGAGGTGACGTGAACGGGATTGCAGGGAGGGCGGTGCGATTGCGGTTCGTGCTCAAGGACGCGGACATCTACGCCTTTAAGTTTGGATGAATGATGCGGTTGTAATATGCTGGCACTGCTGTCATAATGCCTTCATAGGAGATTTGACATGGCAGTTCAGATCACAATAAGGGGTGTCCCCGACGCCGTCCGCGACGAGCTTGCGGTACGCGCCTCGCTCCAACGTCAGTCCATGCAAGAGTTTCTGCGCGGAGAGTTAGAGCGCATAGCGTCGCGCCCGTCGGTTGACGAATGGGTGAGAGAAATACGCGAGCGCAAGGCGGCATATGGGACACACGTGCCAATTTCCGCCATTCTGGACGCCCGCGACGCTGACAGGACTTGACCAAGGTCGTCGATGCGTCCGTCCTGATCGCGGCCCTCGTAGATTCGGGCCCAGAAGGGGCGTGGTCGGAAGAGACGGTAGCCGGTGGATCGTTGGCCGCCCCTGAACTGATCTTGGTCGAGGTCAGCAATGTCCTCCGTCGCCTGGAACGTACACACCAGATATCAAGAGCCGAGGCAACCTTGGCCCATTCAGCCTTGCTTCGCCTCGAGCTCGACCTGTTCCCATTTGCCCCGTTCTCGGACCGCGTATGGGAATTGCGCGAAAACCTCACCTGCTACGATGCGTGGTACGTAGCGATGGCCGAATCGTTCGACTGTCCGCTCGCCACCCTCGACCGGAGGCTCAGCCGGGCGAGTGGCCCGGTATGCCACATCAATACTCCGCCTGAGGAGATTCACACCTCAGATTGACCGAAGTAATGCCGTTCGCCCGTTTGAACTCCAGTGTCAAGGAATTGGCCGATTGGGCGGCAAGCGGAATTGCTTCTCTGCGGTAGACTTATAGGTTGTGGGTCGATACCCTATCCATAGTTTGGCAGCGCATTCTTGGTGAACGACACTTCGCAGGCGCTCCTTGATCGCCAACTCCCGAAGAGACGACGATATTGCCGACCTGAAAGCGTTCTCAAGGGATAGTCAGCCTAGGCAGACTATGACCATTCGCAGGAGACTAGGGACTTGCAGAACCCCATTGACATCGGAACCAATCGCCAGATCTTCCTCGACGAACTCCTCATTGACACCGTGTGTGGGGCAAGACGAATCATGCACTCACCCACTCGCAGGGAGACAGTCTTGGTGGGTGACAAGCCGTGGGACGAGGCCAGCGTCGCCTTCATGTCAATGATCCGTGACGGAGACTTGTACAAGGGTTACTACAGGTGTGATCACCTCGACTCGGATAAGGCCCCTAACCCTCGCCACACCGCCTACGCGGAGAGTTCAGACGGAATCCACTGGAGGAAGCCCAGCCTGGGCCTCATCGAGTTTCAAGGGTCGAAGGACAACAACCTCGTATGGATGGGCCCCGGGGCCAACCTCTGCGTTTTCATCGACAAGAACCCCGCGGAACCACCGGACCGCCGTTACAAGGCCGTAGTGCGGACGGGCCGAGCGGAAGCGGAGTCCCTGGGCGCGCCCGGCCCCTGCGTTCTCGCGCTGTCGTCGCCGGACGGCGTCAACTGGGGCCTGATGCAGGACGCGCCAATTCTGACCGATGACCCGTTCGATTCCTACAACGTGGCCTTCTGGGACGAGTGGACGAGTCAGTATGTGATCTATACGAGAGGCGTCGGCGGGACGGACGGGCCATTCAAGGGCGGTGTTCGCTGGATCAGGCGCGCTACCTCGGACGACTTCCTAAACTGGAGCGGCCTCGAGCTGATAGACACAGGCGAAGTCCCGTCCGAGCATCTGTACACCAACGCTTGCGTCCCGTACGAGCGCTCCCCCGGAACGTACCTGATGTTCCCTTCCCGTCTTGTGCTAGAGCACACGCCCGACCCCGATTGGCCGAACGGACCCGGCGTCAATGACATCGCACTGATGAGCAGCCGAGACGGGATTACGTGGGACCGCTCGTTTATGGAGGCATTCATTCGTCCGGGACTCGACATGGAGAACTGGCACGAACGGGGGATATACTTCGAACGAGGTATATCCCAGACGTCGGAAGACACCCTCAGCATGTACTGCTCCGACCACTGGCGGTACCCCACCACACGCATATCTCGTTACACGCTGCGAACGGACGGCTTCGTCTCGGTCAACGCGGGCTATCGTGGCGGGGAGTTCACCACGCAGCCCCTCATATTCAGCGGAAGGGAGCTTGAGCTCAACTACTCGACCTCCGCGGTCGGCTCGATCAAGGTGGAGATTCAAGACACGGACGGAAGTGTCATCCCCGGATTCGGCCTTGACGACTTCCCTGAGAAGTACGGCGACGAGATTGACGGCAATGTGTCGTGGAACGGTGGCGGCGACGTGAGCGCGCTTGCGGGAAAGCCTGTCCGTCTTCGGTTCGCCCTCAAAGACGCGGACATCTACGCCTTCAAGTTCGGATGAATTCCGCTGCGACCGCGCCACCGGTGTACTAGAATACCTGGGCAATTTCCCTTCACCTTAGGAATGAATTCATGCAGAAGCCCATCGACATAGGAACTAATCGTCAACTCTTCCTAGATGACTACGTAATCGACTCCATGAGCGGGGCGAAGCGAGTCATTCACTCCCCCACCCGACGAGAGGCGGTCATAGTGGGTGACAAGCCTTGGGACCGCGCAAGCGTCTCATACATGTCGGTGATACGTGACGGCGACCTGTACCGTGGTTACTACCGATGCGATCACGAAGGCTCCGACAAGAGGGAGGGCAGCCCGCGCCACACGGCATACGCGGAGAGCACTGACGGCATCCACTGGGAGAAACCTATCCTCGGTCTCCACGAGTTCGAGGGGTCGAGAGACACCAATCTCGTCTGGTTGAGCCCGGGCGCGAACATGTGCGTATTCATCGACGGCAACCCGGCCGAGCCTCCCGAACGACGTTACAAGGCAGTCGTACGTACCGGACGATTGGAAGGAGAAGCTCTGGGAGCGCCGGGACCCTGCGTACTCGCCCTTTCGTCGCCGGACGGCATCAACTGGGGCCTCATGCAGGACGCGCCAATTCTCACGGACGACCCCTTTGATTCATTCAACATTGCTTTCTGGGACGAGTGGACACACTTGTATGTGATCTACACGAGAGGCGTCGGCGGATCCGACGGTCCGTTCAAGGGCGGTGTTCGCTGGATCAGGCGCGCCACTTCGGACGACTTCCTCAACTGGAGCGGCCTCGAACTGATCGACACGGGCGAGGTACCTTCCGAGCACCTGTACACGAACTCCTGCGTCCCCTATGAACGCTCGCCCGGGACGTATCTGATGTTCCCATCCCGCCTCGTCCTCGATCACACACCCGACCCCGATTGGGTGGGCGGCCCCGGGGTCAACGACATCGTATTCATGAGCAGTCGAGACGGGATCACGTGGGACCGCACGTTCAAGGAGGCGTTCATCCGTCCGGGACAGGACTATGAGAATTGGCACGAGCGGGGGGTATACTTCGAGCGAGGCATCTTCCAGACGTCGCCCGACACGCTGAGTATGTACTGCTCAGACCACTGGCGCTATCCCACCACCCGTATATCGCGTTACACACTGCGAACGGACGGATTTGTCTCGGTGAACGCGGGCCATCGTGGCGGGGAGTTCACCACGAAGCCGATTGTGTTCGAGGGCAGCGAACTGGAAATCAACTACTCGACATCGGCGGTGGGTTCGGTGCAGGTCGAGATTCAGGACGAGCAAGGGCGGCCCGAGCGGGGCTTCTCGCTGGCCGACTCACCGGAACAGTACGGTGATAAAATTGACCACCGTGTCTCGTGGACGGGAGGGGCCGACATCAGCACGTTTACGGGGAGGCCGGTGCGTTTGCGGTTCGTGCTGAAGGACGCCGACCTGTTCGCCTTCAAATTCAACTAGGAGAAGGGCCTCCTCTCTGAAACTCTCCCCAACTGAGGGAGAGTCTATAATGTCTTGCGAGTTGTGCCGAACAAAAGGAATCATCGTGGGAAGTCACTTGAAACATCCCTTAAATCTTCAGAGGTAATCAAATTGGGCGCAGAACGAGTTACGGAAAACAGAGCTCTGGTCTGGTCGGGCGAGCACTGGATCGCCTACCTGAAGAATCACGACAATCAAGCGGACGTTGGGCGACTGAGTCTGTATCGAGTCACCTACAGCGCCGCTGGCGAGGGGCATGTAGCGTTCGTCGATATCCCTGAAGAGTCCTTCACAGGGATATACACGGACGACGTTAAGTTGGCGGAGTTCATTGCAAAGACCGTCGCACGTGGACCGAGCAACAACAATTTCTATAAGCACGATATGCCCATCCTGGAGGCGGAGATCACACGGGGCGGAGACGTGCGGACAACGCCGTCGTGGGCCATCGATGCGGAGAGTGGCGCCGTCGAGGCTGTGTGGACAAGCATTCATCCACCCTTGGTCCTCGAAGGGCCGGGGCCTGAGAATAATGGTACGGCCGTGACGCATTCTCTGCTGTTCTTCGCCAACGAGGCGACAATATCCCTCAACAGCAAGTCCATTGGCGGCGTCGTATACGTGCGCGACGAATGGATTCGCGCCATAGGCAGGCAGGGGACCTCGGCGGTGTTCGCGATGGCCGAAACCACGACGACAACGACGAACGACTAATCGGAGGAACGAAGATGGACGTTACTGATCAGATAGCCATCGTGACGGGCGGGGGAAGGGGGATCGGACGCGCCATTACACACGTGCTTGCGCAGCATGGGTCCGACGGGGGGGTTGCGGATATAAATATGGGTGATACCCAGACCGTTTGCGATGAGATCAACGAACATGGAGGACGTTCCCTCGCGGTTTCGGTGGACGTGACCGACAACGAGTCTGTCACGAGTTTGGCCGGGCAAACCATCGATGCGTTCGGGCGAATAGATATCGTCGTCAACAATGCCGGGACCATCGGAGCGCCGGGCTGGGAGAGCCGTGACCGACCGAATGATGACGATTGGAATCACATACATGACGTAAACGTTCATGGCATTGCGAGAGTCACGGACGCCGTGGTCGAGCACATGAAGTCGCGCAGGTACGGCAAGATCGTGAATATCGCTTCGGTGGCGGGACGAACCGGAACGCGGACGAACTTTGCATACGGAGCGTCGAAGGCGGCGGCAATCAACCTGACGCGGTGCTACGCCTCAGATTTGGCGCCGTTCAGCATCAACGTGAACTGCGTGTGTCCGGGACTGGTGTGGACGAAGATGTGGGAGCGCATTGCCAGTCGCCGGATCGGGTTAAGCATTGACGACGAGATGACCACCCGCGAGTCATTCGACAGGTTCGTGGAGTCCAACACCCCCCTCGGCAGGGAGCAGACCCCCGAGGAGATCGCGAACGCCGTCGTATTCCTTGCCTCGGAGGCCGCGAGTGGCATAACAGGACAGGCCCTGAACGTCGACGGCGGGTATGTAATGAACTAGGGCGGGAGTTTTCTGCACCCGGCGTAATCGAGTAAGAAGAAAGAGAATCCTTAATTCAATGAAAGCAATATGGATGACGCGAACCGGTGGGCCGGAAGTGCTCGAATACGTGGACGTCCCCGACCCTGCTCCCGGTCTCGGAGATGTGCTGATTGACGTTAAGCGCATCGGGATCAACTTCATCGACACCTACGTGCGACGCGGGCTGTATCCGCGACCGTTGCCGCTGATTCCCGGCTACGAGGTGGCAGGAACAGTGACCGATATCGGCTCAGGAGTCGCCGAACTTGCCGTTGGAGACCGGGTTACGATGGCGGGCCTTTCGATGGGTTCGTACGCCGAAAAGATGGTCATACCGGAATGGCAGGCCGTCAGGGTGCCGGACGGCGTGGGTATGGTGGACGCGGCAGCAGTCATGGAGCAGGGGATGACCGCGCATTACCTCTGTTACTCCACCTATGAGCTGGGGGCGGGAGACACCTGCCTAGTACATGCCGGGGCGGGTGGGGTTGGCCGTCTCCTCATTCAGATGGCGAAGCAACTCGGCGCGGTCGTCATTACGACAGTCTCGACGGAGCAGAAGGCGGAGATGGCGCGCTCCGTCGGAGCCGACCACGTTGTGCTGTACACCGAGCAGAACTTCCAAGAAGAGGCTATGAGGATCACGGACGGGCGAGGAGTCGACGTCGTCTATGACTCCGTGGGGCAGTCCACGGCAGACGCCAGCCTCGCCAGCCTC
>JAPOPA010000046.1 GCA_026713145.1 Chloroflexota bacterium | reverse complement strand
GTTGTACGATGCCTTCGAGCCAGCCGAAGCACGACGCATCGCCAAGCGCTTGGAGTTTCACTACACACCCAAACACGGTAGTTGGCTGAACATGGCCGAGACCGAGCTGAGTGTCCTGAGCAACCAGTGTCTTAACCGTCGCATCAGCGACGAGGAGGTACTGAAGCGAGACGTCTCGGCGCTGGAACGTGAACGCAATGAGGCTGTCGCCATCATAGACTGGCGCTTCTCCACTCAGGACGCTCCCACTAAACTTCAACGCATCTATCCATCACATTCAGATTGAACCGGCTAGGCTATACTATACTTGTCAACAAGGGATAATCACCAAAGTAAAAGGAGGAACCGGATGAATCCACTTCAAAGAGAGAGACCTTTTGACCTCATCAGGAAGCTAAGGCTGGACGAACTCACCCTCAAATGGGCCGATGCCGAGTCATCTGCAAGAGATGATAGGGGATATGAACTTCACATTGGCGACACGAAGTTCGGTTTCGTGAGATACAACATAGGCAATTCTCAGGGCCATGCGGGCATGTTCACAGTCTATGCATGGGAGCCATACGACGACACCTGGGAGCTGTTTGAGGACCGCCATGCTAGCCATCCCGCGCCCGTCACATTCGTGCATCATCGTGATGAGGAAACCATCGAGCGAGTGGTCGCGGTCCTTCAATCCGCCGCATCCAACGTCCGACCGTGAACTGACCACGAAAGGACACCCCCCCATGCAAAAGACCGATGAAAGAACCCTCCGCGAAATCGAACGCCTCTTCAAGCAGTACGAAGCCGAACTCCGCACCTCCGACCTCAGCGGGAGGTCGAAGAGGAATTATCGAGAAGCCGCCCACTACTTCGTCCGCTGGATCCGAGGCGACTACAACCCCGGGCGTGGCCCGTGGCAATGACGCCATCCCCCACATGCCTGGACGGTGCCGGGCCGATGCTTCAACTCCGCTCTGGCCCGTCCCGGTGCCACCATTAGGCGACCTCCGTGTGAGAGACAGTGAGAGACGGGAAATCGAATGGCGGCTTCAAAAGACACAAGCTTAATGCGAGCACATTCGCCGCCTGATCTTAGCTGGACTTTGTACATTCATGTTGCGTAGGTCAGCGATTCTATGAAGCGGTCAACTATGAGGCGAGGGAGTTTTCGGATGTTGGGTTGAGCAGGCGATATGCCGAAAACGTCTGAGTTGGACCAAAGGTGATGGCGGACCAGAGCGATAGCATCGGAGAAGGTGGGCAGGGCCTTGGGATACCAGGCTGCTGAGCGGACGGGTACGGTTTGGCCTCGGCCCAGTGCATGTGCTGCCAGTGTAACCCATGAGAACAACCCGAAGAGCGCCGGTGTGGTGCGGGCGACGGCTAGGTCAGACCATTGGCGCTGAGTCTCCACTCCCAGGTGAGTGCGAACTTCCTGGAAGGTAACCTCCAACTGCCACCGCAACACGAACCATTCGATGATTCGAGTGGGCTCGACGTTGAGCTCGGTGCACAACAAAGCCTGTGGCCGGAACGCACCCATAGGGTCGCGTATCAAGACCCAACGGATAGGGACTGGGGCCTTACCCGTGTGATACCAGACCGCCGTATGAGAGGCGATCTCCACTCTGCGTAGGGTACCGTCGTACCAGGGGATCATTACGACAGTCCACGCGGTTGCCGGTTGATCGAGGAGTTGTTTTAGTGTGGGCAGCCGCTGACCTTTGAGCCGTGGGCGTCCCGTCTGTCCGGGCAGTCGAGGTGGAGCGGGTTCATAGAGCGCGGCATCGAGACGCAACCGGGTAATGAAGGTGACTGGGCGAGTCATGGACTGACAGAAATGCAGCAAGTCGAGGACAGCATAGCTACTGTCAGCTACGATGACCAGGGTGCGGTGAGGCAGCCAACGACGGAGTTGGACTATCATCTGGCGCGCCCAGTAGGTCAGCTTCTTGTGAGTCCGCCCCAACTGCTGATAGTACCGTTCAGACGGCGCCAGGACCGTCAGCACCGGCAACGCCCATGTTCGATCTGCCCAGGGTATGGGCGCCAGCCAAATCAGGCTCACCCAGCGCAGGCCGGAGGCTTTGACGAAGTGACTTGCGCTGGAGCGCACTGCGTCGCGATATATCCCCTTGGCCTTGATCCGCCTACCACGTCGCCGCTCCAGGGTCTCGTCGATCCCGAACACCAGCGGGCCATCGCCGTGATCGAAGTGTTGGATCAAGAGCAACAGCAGGCAGTGCGCCAACCGAAGGGGCGACCACCCAGCACGGTTGAGAACGTGGTGGTAACGGGCAAAGCTGGTGTAGTCGCTGAGTCCCATGACGCGAAGCGCCGAGGTGATGGTGCGCTTGCGCGTGGACAGGATTGCCCCAATGAGGAGCACCTGGGCCTTCGACCATGTCCTGGCTTGGAACATCGGCGCGAACGGGTTGAGTAAGGGTATAATCGCATCGGGCAGGGTGAGCATAACTTGACCTTTCGTGGTGGTTTGGTCTTGTTAGCTTACCCTGTTCCCGCCATTTGTCTATACTTTGTACAAAGTCCAGCTTAGTGCCAGCTCACGCTAATCTAAAGTTATCTGCGTCTAGAAGAGCCGATACAGAAACAGAGCCGTCTTTACCCCACTTTTTCAACAGGCCGTTCGCTCCGCCCTTGACAGAAATCGGCGTTGTGAGTCGACGACAACCACAAAGAGGCCGGGAGATGGCGACGTAATCGCGGAGACTAGCAGGGTGTGGATAAAGTGTTTCCTTCCTTCAGATTCCGCATTCTTATGTGGGATGCAATGTGGGATAAACCCTGACTTCTCCCTCTTTTTGTAGTTAGATGCGAATCCTCACTTCGCTCCGCTGCGTTCGGAATGACAGTGGCAGAGTCTTTTATAGGGCTCCAAGAGCGGAAGTCCGGATGATGCGGTGTGGATTCCCGCTTGCGCGGGAATGACGGTAGACTAGCTTCGCGCCGGTTTGCGCGTCTTTCAGTTCTCAATCGGGTAGCTTCGCCGTATGGTAGGATGTGCTACCGACCGAGGATTCACCATGCCGACGCCTGGACTGATAACGCTCATTGGATCGGGTGAGACCGCGCCGAGCGGTCGCGCACTGTACGAACCGGCGTTTGACAGGCTGCCCAAGCCGGTTAGGGTCGCGGTCATGGAGACGCCGGCGGGGTTCGAGTTGAACTCGCCGCATGTGGCGAGTCGTGTCTCCGACTTCATCCGGCACCGGTTGCAAAACTACAAGCCCGACGTGACCGTCGTCCCGGCACGGCGTCGCGACACGGAGTTCGGCACGAACAACCCGAACATCCTGCGGCCCCTTCTCGACGCAGACTGCATTTTCATGGGCCCGGGGAGTCCCAGCTACGCCGTGCGTCATCTGACGGGGACCTTCGCGTGGGAGATGATACAGGCACGTCACCGGCTTGGCGCGTGCCTGACGTTCGCCAGCAGCGCGGCAATCGCCATCGGCGAGACGGCGGTGCCCATCTACGAGATCTACAAGGTCGGCGACGATCCACACTGGATACCCGGACTCGATCTGCTCGGCCATTTCGGTCTCAGGATCGCCTGCGTCACCCACTGGAACAACACGGAGGGGGGAGCGAACCTCGACACGAGCCGGTGCTACATCGGCAGAGCCCGACTGGAGACGCTTCTCCCCGCTCTCTCGGACGGCACCGTCGTGGTGGGCGTCGATGAGCATACCGCGCTCACGCTCGATTTTTCCAAGCTAGAGTGCAGGGTCCTGGGGAAGGGAACTGTCACGTTGGTAGATGAAGGAACAGAGCGAGTGTTCAAGTCCGACACAGACTTCCCCATGAGCGAGATTGGCGATGTCCGCATCCCTGACGCCTCGGAGGGAATCAGCCCGGAGGTGTGGGACGATGTGATGGCGGCGCAGCAAGCGCGAGAGAAGCCTCCGACGGAGCTGCCTGACGAGGCCGCTGCGCTCATCGCGGAGCGCGAGGAGGCCCGTCAGACGAAGCAATGGGAGAGGGCCGACGCGTTGCGAGAGCAGCTTGCCGAGATGGGCTATTCCGTGACCGACACGCCGGAAGGGACCCGGTGGGAGGTCGCGTGACCCCGCCTGGGCACTGCGCGACGAGACCGGAGAGGACAGAATGACCCAGAAACGCATAGCTCCGTACGGCTCGTGGAAGTCGCCGCTTACGGCGACCGCCATAGCGTCGGAGTCGTTCGGGCTGGCGCAGGTCGCCATCGACGGTGACGACCTGTACTGGACGGAGACCCGTCCGTGGGAAGGCGGACGGAGCGTCATCGTGCGCCAATCGGCAGACAGTACGACGAGCGACGTGACGCCGGAGGACTTCAACGTTCGAAACCGCGTTCATGAGTACGGCGGCGGCACATTCACTGTGCAAGACGGCATCGTGTACTTCACGAACGATTCCGACCAGCGGGTGTACTCGCAGATGCCCGGTGAATCGCCGACACCCTTGACACCCGACGACGCCCTCCGCTACGCCGACCTTGAGGTCGACAATAGGAACAATCGCATCCTATGCGTGTGCGAGGACCACTCGCAGCCCGACGCCGAGCCAACCAATACCATCGCCTCCATCAGCATTGACGGCGGTGGGATCGAGACTATCGCACAAGGTAACGACTTCTACTCGTCGCCGCGCGTCAGTCCGAACGGCGACAGGGTCTGCTGGCTCGCGTGGGACCACCCGAATATGCCATGGGACGAGATTGAGCTATGGGTGACTGACGTGGACGACGACGGTCTGACCGTGAACCCACGGCGTGTCGCAGGCGATGCAGGGGAGTCGATCGGTGAGCCGCTGTGGTCGCCGGACGGCACGCTGTATTTCGTTTCCGACCGGACGGGATGGTGGAACCTGTACCGCTGGGTCGGTGGGGATACGGTAACAAACGTCTGCCCGATGGAGGCGGAGTTTACGGGGCCGCAATGGCAGTTCGGAGGGGCGCGCTACGGGTTCGCGGGAGCCGACGACCTCATCTGCTCCTTCACGCAGGACGGCTTCTGGCGCATCGCGCTTCTCGACCCTCGAGCAGGTAAACTTGAGCCCTTCGATCTCCCGTTCACGGACCTGTCGCGAGGGGCGTTGAAGGTCGGGAACGGATGGGCGGCTTTCATCTCCGGGTCTCCCACGCAGCCGAAGTCGGTCGTCAAGCTCGACCTGGAGACGGGAGCGCACACGGTCGTCGTGGAGTCGTCGTCGCTGGACGTGCCAGCGAGCTATTTTTCCATACCGGAGGGGATCGAGTTCCCCACGGAGGGCGGTCAGACGGCACATGCCTTCTACTACCCACCCGCCAACCCGGACTTCGAGGCCCCGGCAGGCGAGCGGCCACCCATGATCGTCATCAGCCACGGCGGTCCAACTGGGGCGACTTCTGCCACCCTCGACCTTGAGACGCAGTTCTGGACGAGCCGGGGGTTCGCCGTACTCGACGTGAACTACGGGGGCAGCACGGGCTACGGCACGGAGTACCGGCGGCGGCTGAACGGGCGCTGGGGAATCGTAGACATCGACGACTGCGTGAACGGCGCGCTGTACGCGGCGTCATCCGGGCGGGCCGACGGGGAGCGACTCATCGTGCGGGGAAGCAGCGCCGGGGGGTACACGACCCTGGCGTGTCTCGCGTTCCGCGACGTGTTCAAAGCCGGGGCGAGCTACTATGGCATCGGCGACCTGGAGACACTGGCGAGGGACACGCACAAGTTCGAGTCGCGGTATCTCGACTCCCTGATTGGGCCGTATCCGGAAGAGCGCGACGTATACGTTCAGCGGTCTCCCATTCACTACGTGGACGACATCACCTGTCCGGTGATACTGTTTCAGGGACTCGAGGACGAGATCGTGCCTCCGAGCCAGGCCGAGACGATGGTCGAGGCCGTCAAGCGCAAGGGCATCCCGGTAGCCTACGTCCCTTTCGAGGGGGAGCAGCATGGGTTCCGCAAGGCCGAGAGCATCGAGGCGGCACTGCATTCGGAGCTGTACTTCTATTCGCAGGTGTTCGGATTTGAACCGGCGGAGCAGGTCGAACCGGTCCCCATACACAATCTCAACGCATAGAGAAGATCACCATGGCAGCATATTACCTGGCTTCCAAGAAGGTCCAACTTCAAGAGACCGACGACCCCATCGAGTTCTATTTCGAGCAGGGCTGGACGGACGGCCTGCCCGTCGTCCCGCCTACGGCAGAGAAGATTGGCGCGTTCCTCGACGCCGTGGGACGGTCCCCCAGCGAGATATTGGGCACGGAGCCGGTGCGCGGCAGGGTCGTGACGGTCGAGAAGGTCGCCATCAACGCAGTCATGGCGGGATGCCGACCGGAGTATTTTTCAGTAGTTCTCGCCACCATCGAAGCGATGCTGGAGCCGGAACACAACCTGCACGCCGTGACGGTGAGCACGATGGGCGCAGCGCCGCTGTTGGTGGTCAACGGCCCGATCGTCAACGAGGCTGGGCTGAACTCCGGCGTGTCGGTATTCGGACCGGGAAATCGCGCCAACGCCACCATAGGACGGGCGGTACGGCTCACGATCATGAACGTGACCGGCGCTGTTCCCGGCGACCTCGATCAATCGAGCCTGGGACACGCGGGGAAGTACACGTGGTGCATCGCCGAGGACGAAGAGACAAGCCCGTGGCAGGCGCTTCACGTCGACCGGGGCTACGCCTCCAGCCAGAGCACCGTGACGGTGTTCCCCGGCCTGTCGCCCATCCAGGTGTCCAACTTCGGGGGCGGGTCGCCGGAGGCGGCGCTCATGGGCGTGTCGGACGGGCTGATCGTGGCAGGCCCGGGCAACGCCGAGATCGTGGTCGTGCTCACGCCCGAGACTATCACGCATATCAAGGCCGGTGGATGGTGGAAGGAGCAGGTCGCGAAGTTCCTGTGGGAACAGAGTCGACGGCCGGCAGGGGAGTGGGAGAAGCACGGCTATCCCACAGGCAACGCGGACGCCGATGAGCTTCTCGCCGTGACGGATAGTTGGGAAGGGATCACGGTCATCGTAGCCGGAGGCAAGGCGGGATCGTTCTCGGCGGTCATCCCACTGTGGGGTGGCGGGTCGAACTCGCGCTCCGTCTCAAAGGTGATCAGCTCGTAGTATAATGGCCGACAACGCCAAGGGAGGTGACATTCTATGACGACGATGTTGGAAGTGTTCGACCCGACGGTTGACCCGATACCCGCGCATGGAGTGGTCGCCAAGCGTCCCGACACGCTGAACGGGGCCGTAGTCGGCCTGCTTGCGAACGGCAAGCAGAACGCCGACGAACTCCTGGAAATGGTGCATGACGTCCTTGCCGACCAGTTCGAGTTCAAGGCCGTCGTTGCCCGCAACAAGGGCAACGCCTCTCGTCCATGCCCCACGGACATCGTGGACGATCTGGCCTCAAGCTGCGACGTGGTGATCACCGGGAACGGTGACTGAGGGTCCTGCTCATCGTGCAGTGTGCACGACGGAATTACCCTCGAAAAGGCCGGTCTGCCGACTGCCGTGATCTGCACGGAGCCGTTCATACCGAGCGCCCGCGCCATGGCGAAGATCCAGGGAATCCCCGATTACCCGTACATCATCCTGCCGCATCCGCTGGGCAGCCTGACGCCGGGTGAGCTACGCAGCCACGCGGTGAAGGTTGCGCCTGAGGTGCTGAGTATCCTGCTGGGCAAGGGGTAGAGGAGCGGCGGTTCGTCTAGCGAACTTTGGCAACTGAGCAGCAAGAATTGACCAACAATTTTCAGAGGCTCGGCTCAGTATCCAATGCTCACGTTGGCCGAACTTTTGAGGCTACAGCACTGGAATTCTTTCGCCAAGAGGGAGTTCTGCTTAAGAGGGACCATAGTGTCCAGATCGGACTTTCAAGCAAAAGGGATAGAAAGTTCGACCTTGGCTCTGATGATCCGCCTTTGTTGGTTGAGTGCAAGTCCCATAGATGGACTACTGGCGGCAATGTTCCGAGCGCAAAGATGACTGTGTGGAACGAGGCCATGTACTACTTCCACTTGGCTCCTAAGCGGTACAAGAAGGTGCTTTTTGTGCTCCACGATTTCAGCGATAGACGGTCTGAGAGCCTTGCGGAGTACTACGTTAGGAACCACAGCCATCTCATACCGATTGACGTGAAGATTCTGGAATATGACGAGTCTACATCCCATGTGGTGAATGTTACTGAGGCACTGGCGCGCACGGGCTAGCGTGTAGCGCCACTAACGGCATATTCACCCTTCGACAGGCTCAGGGTGAACGGACGCGGTTGACCGCCCCATCAGGCTATTGCACGTCCAATGGCCAAGCCTGCGAAGGCGGCGGCTAGTCCGACAGCGATGCTCCCGCCGAGGTTGAGGGCCGCACGTCCGATGTCGCCCGACTCGAAGCTCTGCGTCGTCGCAACGGCGAGCGTGGAGAACGTCGTGTACGAGCCGAGGAAGCCCACTGCCAGGAACAGCCTGTGCTCAGTGGGGAAGTCACCTCGAGGCTCCCAGAAGGCGATGAGCAGTCCCAAGAGGAACGACCCCGTGATGTTGGCTATGAAGGTGCCGACGAGGGTCGAGCCCATGAGGTTCATCACGGCGAGATTAACGGCGTGACGGGATATCGCTCCCAGCGCGCCGCCGCAGGCTACATATACCCACTCCATCAGTGAGAACCCTCCATCGGCTTGCGTCAGGTGCGCTGCGTGGACCGGAAGGCTACCCGATCACGTCCTTAGTGCTCGGGACGTTGCTCATCCTGCGGTCGTCTCGCTCTGCCGCTATGCGCATGGCGCGGGCGAGGGCCTTGAAGATCGCCTCGGCCTTGTGGTGGTTGTTTGCGCCGGACAGCAGCCTGACGTTCAGGTTGAACTTGCCCTCGAGCGCGAAGCTCTCGAGGAAGTGGTGGACCAGGCTTCCCGACAGCCCGCCGAGGTCGGCCTCGCCCATAGAGGCGTCGATGACCGCATAGCCTCGACCGCTGAGATCGACGGCGACGAATGCCAGGGTCTCGTCGAGCGGCACGAAGGAGTGCGCCGTGCGTGTTATGCCGCGCGCGTCGCCGACGGCCTCTTGAAGAGCGCGTCCGAGGCAGATGGCGGTGTCCTCGACGAGGTGGTGCCATCCGACCTCGATGTCGCCCTGCGCCTCGATTTCGAGGTCGATCAGGCCGTGCCTCGAAAGCTGGGCCAGGAGGTGATCGAACATGCCGTTGCCGGTCTTGATGCTGTAGTCGCCCACGCCGTCCAGGTCGATGGCGACCGATATCTGGGTCTCGCCCGTTTGGCGCTCTATGTTGGCTTTCCTCGACTCCATTCCTCTACCTCTCGATACGTATCCCGGTCTTTACCCTCACCCCAACCCTCTCCCAAGACGGGAGAGGGGGTCACTATACGAATTCCTGCAGCGCGGCCACGACGGCGTCGGTGTCGCTGGGCGTACCAACGGATATCCTGAAGTAGTCGCGCAGACGCTTGGAGCCGAACTTCCGCAGGAAGATGCCCCGCATCGCCATATTCTCGAATATGTCCTCAGCGCGACCGGGTTGGAACTCGCAGAGCACGTAGTTCCCACCCGACGGCAGCGGCCTCACGCCGGGGATGCCATTTAGCAGCTCGATCAGTCGCTCGCGTTCGCTGACGATCAGGTCGCGGTTGCTGTCGAGATAGTCTGCGTCGTCGAGCGTCGCCATGAGCGCCGCCTCGGACGCGGTCGTGACGTTGTACGGCTGCTTGATGTCGATGATGTGGTTAACGAGCGTCGGCGACATGATGCCGTAGCCGATGCGAAGGCCCGCTATGCCCGCCCACTTGCTCATCGTCCTGAGGACGATCAGGTTGTCGTGGTCTTCAACCATCGAGGCGGCAGTGCGACCGGAGAACTCCCAGTACGCCTCGTCTATGACAACCAGCAGGCCGGTCTCGACGAGCCCCTCGATCTGCTCCGGGGTAGCAACGTTGCCGGTCGGGTTGTTCGGCGAGCAGAGGAAGATCATCTTGGCGCTGTCGTCGATGGCGTCCTTCACGGCGTCCACGTCGACGTCGAAGTTCTCGTCGCGCTGCACCATGACGGTCTGCGCGCCGTTCACTCTCGCGTCGAAGGAGTACATTCCGAAGGTCGGTTCGCTGTCGATGATCTTGTCGCCCGGCTCGATGACCAGCCGGAAGATGAGGTCGATGATCTCGTCGCTACCGGCCCCCGCGATGATCCGCTCCGCCGCTATTCCCGTGAACTCCGAGAGGGCGGCCCGGACCTTGCGCTGGAACGGGTCGGGATAAATGTTGTACGGGACGCTTGCGACCGCCTCCGCGACCTTTGGAGAGAAGCCGTAGGGGTTTTCATTGGCGTTGAGGCGAATGACCTCTTCCTCGGTGATGCCCGCCTTCTTGGCCTGGAGCTCCGGCCTTTCGGCAGCGCTGTAGGTCTCGATCTCTCGAAGGTGAGGTCGTATGAAGCTCTTCAGGTCGATATTGCTCATCTCTCTTCTTCCGATAGCTCGCTTCTGATTTCGGCCGCCTCGGCGTGGGCGGTAAGTCCCTCCGCCCTGCCGAGCACCGACGCCGTCCGGCTGATCTCTTCCGACGTCCGGTCGCTGAGGCCAACGACCGGGCTGAACTTGAGGAACGACCGCACGCTCAGCCCCGACCCAAATCGGGCCGTACCGCTTGTCGGCATCACGTGACTCGGTCCCGCCACATAGTCTCCAAGCACCTCGTGCGAGAATTCGCCGAGGAACACGGCGCCGGCGTTTCTGACGCTCCCGATGTGGCTCCAGGGGTCACGGACCACTAGCGACACGTGCTCGGGAGCGAAGGCGTTCGCCAATTCAAATGCCTCGTCCAGATCGGCGACGACCGCGATGACTCCCTGTTCATCTACGGAACGGGCCGCTATCTCGGATCGGTCAAGCCGCCCTGTTCGCACCTCTAATTCCGAGTTTACGCGCTCAGCGAGCGACTCGGAAGTCGTTATGAGTACCGGTTTCGCGAGAATGTCGTGTTCAGCCTGGGCCAGCAGGTCTGCCGCGCAGAGGGTCGGGTTGGCATGGTCGTCCGCGATCAGGAGGGTCTCAGTCGGGCCGTACAGCCCATCTATGCCGACCTCGCCGAAGACGAGCCTCTTGGCAAGCGTCGTGAAGAGGCCGCCCGGCCCACAGACCATGTCCATCTTTGGGACTGACTCGGTCCCGTAGGCCATGGCCGCGACGGCCTGCGCGCCTCCAATCTGGAGCACCCTGTCAGCGCCCGCTATATCTGCTGCTACCAGCACGACGGGATGGACGCCCCGGTCGACGCCCGGATTCGTTGCCACGATGACCTCATCCACGCCCGCTACCCTGGCGGGAATGACGGACATCAGCACCGTCGAGGGAAACCTGGCCGTGCCGCCCGGAACGTACACGCCCACGCGCTCGACAGGGTTGACTAGCTCGCCGTATCCCTCGTCGAAATCGATCCAGCTTTCGGGCATACTCTTCTCTTGGAAGCGGCGGACTCGCCCGGCAGCGAGTCTCAGGGCGTCGGTCACCTCGCTGTCGACCTCGTCATAGGCGGCTTCTATCGCTGACGCAGGCACCTGAAAGTCATCGAGTTCGATGCCGTCGAGACGCTTGGTGATGTCTCGAACGGCATCGTCTCCACCCTCGCGTACGCGGGCGATGATGTGCTGCGCGGTCTCGGTGGGCGTCATCGATTTGCCAAAGGCAGCCTCGGTGTGATCGAGAATGGAGGCGGGCACGGCGTCGAGACCCAGCCCGCGCTGGGCAAGCAGGGAGTCGCTCGACTCCTTCATCCCGTATACGACTTTCATTCCAGATGCTCCGCGACCACTCGGGCCATGTCCGCTATGGCGTCACGTTTGAATTCTATGAGTGCTTCAGTCGGGACGGTCTCATGCAGCACATTCAGTGTATCAGGCATTCCGCGAATGAAGTCGTCGGCGATGGCATGGGACGGATGGGACTCGTCGCCGCGCGATATTCTCGTGGCCATGAATCTCAGCCGTTCCCACGAGAACTCCCGCGAAACGAAGCTCGTAACCCATTCGTGCCACTCGGCGAGCGTATCGCTGTCGATGAAGGGAATGTCCACACCTCCGGCGAAGCCTGCAAGGTGCTGCTTGAGCATATCGAGATGATCCAGCGCTAGGCCGTCGAGCTCCATCTGCATCACCCGGTCCATGACGGCTCCCTCAGCCTCCGTCTCGAATACGCCGTCCACGCCGAACAACGGCCGGTACATCCTGGTGATCCACGTCTCGTCGAGAGTCAGGTGAGTCATATACCCGGCCATGAATGATCGAGTGGGAGGATGCACCGTTTCGACAAGCTGCGGATGTCTGGCGTACAGGCCCGCGACACCGGCGCCGACCTCTTTGAAGTCCAGCGACGCGAAGTGGTAGGGCTCCCTACCCTTGCGCGTGATTACCCGGATGTCCGGCGCCGTGGAACCGAGCAGGTAGCAGCCCATGTACTCGTTTAGGACGGGGGCGGCGACCACTTGGGCGGCGCGATAGGCCATTTCCATGTGAGTAAGGGGATTCGGCATGGTAGGGCCTACGACCCCTTGGTCAGGCGTTCTGCCGCCTCGGACTTCGAGTGAAACATATAGCTGGGCTGGGTGACCGTTACGCTCACGCCCCCGATCTCGCGGAGTCGGTTGACCGCGTCCAGCAGCCGGGTCTTCTCGACGATGACGGTCACGGCGTACCACGAGGCGGTCTCGTCGATGGTGTGTACTTTCGCTATCGTCGGTCCGCGCAGACCGGCGATGTCCGCGTATTCCAATACGTCCTGAGCAACCGACTCCTGATCCTTCCCTCGGACGTTGGCGGTCACGCTGTAGAAGTTGCGGGAGTTTCTGTATGCCTCAATATGCTCGACCAGCGCCATTGCGGGGCCGAGCTTTCCCGGATCGTCGGCGATCCGCCGCCGGTTGCCGATCAGACAGGCCTCCGACCTTACGACCGTGCCGCCCTGGATGGTCTTTAGGCGGTTGGCGCGCATGGTCGTGCCGGTCGAGGAGATGTCGGCGATAATGTCGGCGGACCCCATTGCGGGGCCGCTCTCGAGGGCGCCGCTCGATGGAATCAGCGTCACAAAGTTCACCCCGTTGGCCAGCAGGAACCTCTCGGTGAGTCGCGGGTACTTTGTCGCGACCTGGAGCTGCGTTCCCTGTTGTCGGAACTCGATTGCAAGATCGGCGAGATCGGCCATGGAGGTAACGTCCACCCATGAGTCGGGTACCTGGAGCGCAAGTTCGGACTGGGCGAACCCTAGGCGCTCGATGATGATCTCGCCTTCTCCCCCCTCTCGCCGTCGTTCGAGGAATCCGTCGCGTCCCACGATGCCCACGTCGGCCATGCCCTCCTCGATCTGCAGGGGGATGTCCGCCTGTCTCTGGAAGTGGACGACCACGCCCGGCAACGAGGGTATCTCCGCCGTGTACCTGCGCGGGTTGGGCCGCGAGACGCCGATTCCGCACGCCTTCAGGAAATCGAGGGCGGGGTCGTGCAGGCTGCCGCTGCTTGGCACTGCGAATCTCAGCATGACCAGTCTCCCTACTCCACCCTGCACGCGATGGCTCTGGCGATCCTGTCCGGCCGAAGGGCGAATCCCATGGCCGGAACGTCCGCGTCGCCTCCGAGCGCCTTGACGAGCCCGTCGTAGCGTCCGCCGCCGCCAACAATTACCTGGCCGTACTCTCCGTCGCAGGATATCTCGAACACGGTGCCGGTGTAGTACGCGATGCCCGGCACGAAAGAGAGGTCGAGCGTGATGTTCGACAGCGGAACTCCCCGCCCGGGCAGCACGTCGAAGAGTGCCCTGAGGCCGTCTATGGACGCGGGGGAGGCCCCATGCGATCGGAGGGTTGCTTCCGCCTGCGGGAGCGTCACGTCCGGAGCGCCACGAACCTTCGAGAGGTCTCCAACGAGCGCGAGTGCGGCTGCAAGTTTGTCGGGGCTGTCGGCTCTCTGGAGCTTTCGGAGCAGCCGCTCGACGATCTGCTCGGTGGTCCTGCGACCGACGGGACTCGATACCGAGTCGGAGAGCATGTCTCGCACGAACTGTCGCGTAACCTCCTCGCCGTTCTCCGTCGCCACAGGCGTAAGATTGCCTTCATTCTGCGCCCGGATGAGGCCCATCTCGTCAGCGAGGGCGACGAGGTCGGCGACTGATGTCGAATCAGTCTTCAGTTCTTCCAGATGAGCGAACACGAAGCCCCTGGTCGCGTCCGATAGTCCATAGGTGTCCAGCACACCGTTCAGAAGACCGGTATCGCCGATGCGAACCGTCCATCCGCTCAGGCCAAGCTCCTCAATCCCTCCGCATGCTATCGAGAGTATTTCGGCGTCGGCGTCGCTCCCCGCGAGCCTGATAAGCTCCGTGCCGACCTGAGTGAATTGGCGCAGGTCTCCACCGTCGAGGGAATGGTAGCGAAACACGGGGCCGCGGTAGCTCCGGCGTGCTGTTGTCCCAAGTGCGGAGTCGTGCTCGATATAGTGGCGGATGACCGAGGGCGTGATCTCCGGGCGGAGGCTCACGCGGTTGCCGCCGGGGTCGTCGAAGGTGTAGAGCATCCCCGACAGCTCGCCGCCCGACTTGCGGACGAATAGTTCAGTGTCCTCGACGATGGGGGTGTCGATGGGATCATAGCCCCGTTCAGCGAAGTGTACGCTGAGGGCGTCTGCGATGTGCGCTGATTGCTCGAATGAACCGCCGGTCACGTCCGCCATGCCCGGCAGGCTGAGGATTCGACTGCTCGGCATCTCTACCTTCCCGCGAGATAGTATATCAGCGCGGAGCAGCCATTCAACGAAATCTCTTGTATATCGGAAGGCCGCGGGACGACCTATAGAGGGGTCGGAAGGAAGTTCCGCTCACCCCCATATCAGGCACGGGGCAAGCTCTGAACCTTCCGAAGGATAGCGCCGTTCATGGTCCGACAAGCTCACCACGAACGCCTCAGGCTGACATGGTCGACTCTCTCTTGCTCCTACTTCACTCCTGCACCGGCCTGCCGTCGGAATCGAAGAACTCCAGGTGCGGCGTCCCACGCCTGTCGATGCGAATCGAGACGCGGTCGTTGCCGTCTCCGTCCATGAGGACGAAACTCGGCAGGCCCTCCTCGTCCACCTCTATGGACATTCGGGCCTCTCCGTAGGGTCCGGTCACGTCGAAGACGGGGGGGTTCCCCTCGGCGATCCCAATCGAAACCCTCGGTTCCCCCGCCAGGTCGAACAGTCCAAGCGTTGGAGATCCCTCCTGGTCCAAGTCTAGAGAAGCGCGCACCGAGCCACGCATGTCGAAGAGAGACAGCGTGGTCGATCCAAGCTCGTCGCTGACGGCAAGCTCGGCGACGCTCTGGCCATTGGGATCCAGCAACATCAGCCCCGACGCCTCCGCCTGGGCGCCGACGATCACCCTCGGCCTTCCCTCGTCGTCGACAACCTCGAAACGTTTCGCTCGTATTACCTCTTCGACCATGACATGCCTCCGATAGCAGTAGTTCCCTCGTACTATTCCAGCGGGTTGCCGTCGGCGTCAAGGAAGGAAAAAATCGGTGATCCACCCTCGCCTATGCCAAGCATAGCACGCGGTTGCCCACTGCTATCACTTATCCAAAGTCCAGATGTTTCCTCTCCTGAATGCAAGACCAATTCGTTTTGGCTCGTCTGGTTGGAGAGTATCAAAAGCACTGATCCATCCTCTCGGACAGCAAGTGTAGCTGCGTTTTGCCCATCGCTATTCACAAGTCCGAAACCTGAACCATCCACGCTTGCCTCTAGAGTCACCCGTTGTTCGCCAGTCTGATCTCTTAGGGTAAGTAAAGGGGAGCCATCCTCGCTACTGTGCAACATGGCAACAGTCTGTCCGTCGTTGTTCACAAGCGAGAGACCGGAAAACTCCTCTCCTGCCGCTACCGTTACTCGTTGCTGACCCATATGGTCTCTTAGGAATACACTGGAGCCTTCTGGAACCACGCCGATGCTTACTTGCTGCTCGCCAGTTTGGTTGTTAATGATGAAAAGTGAGCTATCTGTCGTCACTCCGATAGTCACTCGCTCCTTACCCTGCTGATCCAGTAGCTTGAAGAGTGAGGTTCCGTCCTCGGCAACCCCAAGTTGGACAACTGTCTGCCCGTCACTATTGCCAAAGGCGATAGCAGAAGAGTCCTCACTAGCTACTAGGCTCACTCGATGCCTTCCACCTTGGTTGAACAGAGCAAGGACCGGGGAGTCATCCTCGTCGACAATGAGCTTGGCGACCTCCTTCCCAGCGCGATTTACAAGGGTAAGGTTTGAGGTATCCTCTTCTGCCGTCAAAACCACTCTTGGGTTTCCTTTGGCGTCGACTACCTCGAAACGCCTAGCACGGATAACGTCTTCTACCATAGTTGGCTCCTATCAAAATGGGCATGGGAGTCACGTATATAGTTCCCCAGACACGCAATAGCATAGGGCAATGGCGCGGGTTGTTCCAATGGGCGGGACACCGGAACACACATCAGGGCAATTGGCTTACTGCGTCTAAATTGCTACGATGTGTGGACACTGACTATTGGTGACTCCGAATTGTCCCGTCAGGGGGATGCAGTGCATAAATGCATCGACTCAATGAGAGACTACAAGGCGAATGAGGAGCTTCTGGAAGGCTTCAGAAGGGTAGATTCTGAAGCATCCCTTGGACTCATCGACGACATGGCCATAGCCGAGAAGGTGTTTGAAGACTACGAAGCCCGTGGAATAGAGGGCACCACCCTCTACAGCGAGTATAGGGACGACCGTCTGAGCACCAAGACCGAATAGGATCCATCGACCAATGGACCAACACGAAAAATACCTCTACGATCTGCAGGGCTACATCACCGTGCCGGACGCGCTCGACGCCGACCAGCTTCGGCGGCTGAACGAGGAGGTCGATAGGCATATCGAGGCGGAGTGTCCGCCCGACATGACGACGCACCGTTTCTTCGACACCATCGACTGGGGCGGGCCGCTGCTGGAGCTCATCGACAACCCGCGCGTGAGGCAGTATCTCGACGAGACCATCGGCGAGGACGCGTACCGGCTCGACCACGTGTACCTCGACGTGATCCGCTCGGGGAAAGGCCCCATCGGGACAAAGCTGCACGGGGGCGGGGTCCCGACACGGTCCCTGCAGTACTACAGGTTCGAGGAGGGCCGTATGTGGAACGGCCTGTCCGTCGTCGCGTACAACCTGCACGACGTGGGGCCGATGGACGGCGGTTTCGGCGCGATCCCCGGCTCGCACAAGAGCAACTACCCCTTGCCGGACGAATGGAAGGAAATGGATGAGCTTCACCCCAGCGTCCAGCGTGTCACGGGGCCTGCGGGCACGGCGATCATCTTCACTGAGGCGCTCGCGCACGGGACGCTCCCTTGGACGGGCGATCACGAGCGGCGGACGCTCTTCTTCAAGTTCAGTCCGCACGCGTCCTCCTGGTACGCCCGCTACTACGATGCCGACGACTACCCCGGCCTGAACGAACGGCAGCGCGCCATCCTCGAAGCGCCAAACAACCGGTACGCCTACCGTTTCGAGCGAACTCCGGGGGAGAAACCCCAGGAACAGTACGAGAAGGAGAAGTAATGGGACTCACCGATCACCAACTCGCGTTCTTCGATACGTTTGGCTACCTCGCGTTTCCGGGGCTGTTCGCCGACGACATCGACAGTATCACCGGCGCCTTCGAGAAGGTCTGGGCCGACCACGGCGGCGGGCACTTCGGCCGAGAGCACGACGGCAAGCAGCGCTCCGCCCTCATCCAGTTCATCGACCAGGACGAGTACCTCAGCGCCCTGATCGACGACCCTCGCATCCACGACGTTTGCGCGGGCGTGCTGGGTGACGACTTCAACTACGCTGGCAGCGACGGCAACTTCTACGTCGGCGACACCCTCTGGCATTCGGACGGCTACCGCGAGACGAAGTATCTTTCGTTCAAAATGGCCTTCTACCTCGACCCCGTTACCGCGAGCACGGGATGCCTCCGGGTCATTCCCGGCAGCCACAAGTACGGCGACGTGTTCGGCAACAGCCTCGAGGCGGTGCGCGAAATGCGCGAAGAGTCCGACAATCCCAGCAACTACCTGTGGGGCGTGAACGGCGACGAGGTTCCCGCGGTCCCGCTGGAGGCGACTCCGGGCGACCTTGTGATGTTTAACCACCAGATCAAGCACAGTTCATGGGGCGGAGGCGACCGACGGCGCATGTTCACCCTCAATTTTGAGGAGCGCTACGCCGCCGAGGACATCGAGACTCTCAAGGAGCGGATGGCGTCGGAGACGAGGTTTTGGATCGAGCGCAACTACGGCGACGTGATGGTCGAAACGGCGGACGAACATCGCATGGTGCACCTCGAACAGCGGATGGAGAACGACGGCCACATGGCCGAGCTCGCCCGCAAGGCCCGCGAGGAGATGGCCGAGCCGAGTAGAGGGTAGTCAGAAGGATTGTCCTTGTAGGAAGCGTGAACCTCGACTCACTCTGCATATAGGGAAGCTATTTCGGCGAAAGTACCGTCATCTCCGTTCGCATGGCGCAGATTCCCAAAGAGAGGACTCTCAATTGAACCTGACCGACCAGCAGATCGCGTTCTTCAAGACCTTCGGGTTCCTCCACTTCCCCGGGCTGTTCGCCGACGACATCGAACAAATCACGGACACGTTCGAGTCGATCTTCACCGAGCGGGGCGGAGGCCACCACGGTCAGGCGCACGACTACAAGCAGCGGTCATCCATCGTACCGTTCATCGACCAACACCCGTTCTTCTGTGGCCTCCTCGAAGATCCACGCATTGAGGGACTGGCGGGTCCCATCCTGGGGTACGACTTCAACTACAGCAATAGCGATGGGAACTTCTACGTGGGCGACACCGGATGGCATTCTGACCTCGGCCACGCATCCCCGTACCTCACTATGAAGGTCGCCTTCTACCTCGACGAGGTAACGAGGGACTCCGGATGTCTTCGGGTCATCCCCGGCAGTCACACAAGCGGCGATTCCTTCGCTAGCACGCTCAACGACATGATGCCGAGCATGAATGAGTTTACGACCGAGGAGTCGCTTGGCGTGACGGGTAGGGACATCCCGGCCGCCGCGCTTGAGACCGTGCCTGGCGACCTCGTGGTGTTCGACCGACGTATCAAGCACGCCTCCTTCGGCGGGGGGAATCGCAGGCGCATGTTCACCATGGTGCTCGAACAGCGCTACGCAGAGGACGACCTGCCGGAACTGCGTCGCAAGATCGGGACGCTCTCACGTTGGTGGATGGAGCGGGCGTACGGCCCCACCATGATCGAGACCGCAGGCCCCGGTCGCATGGTGCACCTCGAACAGCGACTCGCGAACGACGGCCACCTGGCGGAACTGTCGCGTAAGGCACGTGAGGAGATGGCGGAACCGTCACGGGGCTAAGGGCTATGCCGTGATTCCCACTTTCGTGGGAATCTAACTGCCTCTGTGGAGCACACACGGCACCCAACCCTTCCCGCTTGTTCCTCCCTGCTTGATACTGCATAATTGCCGCCGAACGAGACCTATGAAGGAGTAGCGGGAGACCATGGACCAACAGACACTGCGCGACCGGCTGTACGGCTGCTACGTGACGATACCGACGATGTTCAACGACGACGATGAGCTGTCGGTGAATCTCAACGGGATACGGCAGCACGTGGAATTCCTGATCGATGGCGGCATTCAGACCGGTGCGGGCGTGCTGCTGGCGTGCGGCGCGGCGGGCGACTTCTCGTCGATGTCATTCGACGAACGAGTGGCCGTCGCCGGCGCTGTGGTCGACCAAGCAGCGGGACGGGTGCCAGTCATTCTCGGGGCGCAGACGACGAGCACGCGAGAGCTGATTGCCCTGGCGCGGGCGGCCGAAGACGTCGGATGCGAGTACATCCAGGTCTCGCCGCCGTTCTACTTCGCGCATACCGAGGGCGACTTCTACGAGTACATCCTTGCTGCGTCGGAAGCCGCCGACGTGGGGCTGATCGTATACAACACGTTCTGGACTTCCCCCAGCGTGTCGATAGGCATGGTGGAGAAGCTCGTCGAGCTTCCCAACGTCGCGGGCCTCAAGTGGGCGGTGCCCGGCGGCGTACCCTTCGGCATGGACCGCATCGTCAGCATGTTCGCCGACAAGGTGAGCGTGGTCGACAACAACGGTTCTTTCGTCATGAGCCACATCCTCGGCGCACGGAGTATCGAGATCCATCCCGCCAACTACTGGCCCCAGTGGGCGGTCGGCTTCCTGCACATGCTGGAGGAGCGCCGATACGTCGAGGCGCAGAACGAGGTGATCCGGGTGCTGCTCCCGTTCTACGACCTGTGGCGCGACATGATGGAGTACACGAGCGGCGACGGCTATGCCGATAAGCTGCTCATGGAGTTGGTCGGCCTGCCTTCGAGCCGGTGCCGTCCCCCCACACGCGACGTCCGCGAGGCGTACCGCGACAAGGCCCGGCAGATGCTGCTAGACATCGGCGCGCCGGGAGTGGTCGCGTAGGGGTCGAAACGGCGCAATCGGACGGTAGAGTATAGGAACGGTACATCCTCGCCGACGAGATAGGGCAACATGACCACTCGCACGCTCGTAACTGCGGACGAACTGCTCCGGATGCCCAGTGACGGCAAGCGCTACGAATTGATCGAGGGGAAACTGATCGAACTGGCGCCCGCTGGATTGAGGCGCGGAGAAATCGCCGCAACGATTGCCCTCTTGATAGGGAACTACGTTCGGCAGATGGGCCTTGGAAGTGTCTTTGTAGCTGGCCCAGGGTTCTTCCTTCAGCGGGATCCTGACACCGTCAGAGCGCCGGACGTTGCCTTCATTGCAAAAGCCCGCCTCTCTCCAGATGGTGCTCCCGCCGGCTTCTCAGACACGATTCCCGACCTCGTAGTCGAGGTCGTTTCCCCCAATGACAGGGCAGGTCATGTTCAGGAAAAGATCGAGCAGTGGATCGAGCACGGCGTAAAGCTGGTCTGGGTCGCTTACCCGGAATGCCGCTCGATCACGGTGTACCGATCGCTGAGAGAGGCACACGTCCATCACGAAGGCGACACGCTCACCGGGGATCCCGTTATCCCCGGATTCTCGTGCTCAGTAACCGAGATCTTCTAGCCACACAGCTGCCCCTACGAGGAAGACCTCTCGGCTACGAAAATGCGTCCAGTCCCGTGACGTCTCGTCCCAACACCAGGCTGTGGATGTCGTGCGTTCCCTCGTAGGTGTCCACCGTCTCCAGATTGAGCATGTGGCGGACGGTGTGGTAGTCGAGCGTGATGCCGCTTGCGCCGAGTATTTCACGTGCGAGTCGCGCCCCCTTGAGGGCCGCCCTCGCGTTCTCGCGCTTGGCCAGGGAGACGTGCGTGTAGTTCAGCTTGCCGTCGTCCTTGAGACGTGCCAGCTGGCACACCCGAAGGAGCCCGCCGGTGTGATCGGCCAGCATGTCGGCGAGCTTGTCCTGCACGAGCTGTCGCGCTCCTATGGGCTTGCCGAAGGTCTTTCGCGCCTTGGAGAAGGCAAGGGCCTCTTCATAAACGTACTCCAAGGGGCCCAGAACGCCCCAGGAGATGCCGTAACGCGCCTGGGTTAGGCATGACAGCGGAGCCGACAGTCCTGCGGCCTCCGGCAGCATCGCGGAGGCGGGGACTCGAACGTCTTCGAGGGCCAGTTCGCTCGCGCCGGATGTGCGGAGGCTCATCTGCCTCTCGATCTTCCTGGCGGTGAATCCGGGCGTATCGGTCGGCACGACGAATCCTCGTACCACACCGTCATCTTCGTCTCGGGCCCAAATGATGGCGATGTCTGCGATTGAGCCGTAGCTTATCCACACCTTGACGCCATTCAGGAGGTACGAGGCGCCGTCGCGTCGAGCACGTGTCTCCATCGCGCCGGGGTCGGAGCCGCCGGAGTGCTCGGTCAGCCCGAAACAGCCGATCATCTCGCCGTTCGCAATCGCGGGCAGGTACGCCTGGCGCTGTTGCTCAGAGCCGTATCGCAGGATCGGGTACATGCAGAGGGCGCCCTGAACGCTGGCGAAGCTCCGCAGGCCGGAATCGATCCGCTCCAGCTCGTACATCACCAACCCGTACGCCAAGCTGCCGACGCCCGCCGCGCCGTATTCGACTGGCATGTTCGCCCCGATCAGACCGAGCTCGGCAAGGCGCGGGACGAGTTGCCTGGGAAACTCCGCCCGCTCCCACCATCCTGATATGTGCGGGAGCGCCTCGGCATCCAGGAACTCACGCACCCCTGCCTGGGTCTGGCGCTCCTCGTCCGTGAACTGATCTGATACCTGAAAGTAGTCGAGCATGGGCATGCTAACGGCGTCCTATGAGGTCGTCGTCTTCGAGAAATGCGTGGAGTTCGCTTGCCACGATGGCGTGCCCCTTGTCGGAGAGGTGCCAGATATCGGTATAGCCCAGTCGCTCGCCCAAGAACAGACTCTCGCCTCCGCGCGCTCGAAACGCGGGCAGCAGATCGAGGCACGTCAGCGAGCGTTCTTCGCAGTACCGGGCAAACTGTTTCTGCGGAAGAAAAGGATACTCCGCATCTATCTGATATGCCAGCGGCAGGACCACGATGACGAGACGAGCGCCGACTGACGCCACCTCTTCAGCAAGCCGGTCGTACATCCCCCGCAGCCACACCCACTCCGACGAGTCGTAGTCGGTCAGCACCTCGATACTGATGGTGTCCTCGCCGGTGATATAGGTCGACCAGCGGCGGCCGTCGACGACGGCATAGCTGGCTTCCTGATCGGTGATGTTGGTCACATTGACCGCCGAGCGGACCAGTCGGCCAAGCTCGGTGCCTCCCTGCTCTCGCTCCTCTCTGCGGGCTTCGAGGATGGGTACGACGTGCTCCTCGTGGTACCGGAGGTTGGGGTACGCCTCAAATGGGATATTTTCGATGGCGTCCTCAGTGTAGTTCCAGTGCAGCTCGGGGTCTACGATGTCGTTCATGCTGAAGGCCACGACCACAATGTCCACCGGAGTGTCGCGGTCGCGGCTCACATATTGGTGAAGCTGGTTGTACGGCGTATACCCGCTTACGGCCGCGTTGAGCACCGCAACATCGCCGTATTGTGTGGTAAGCAGGTATTCGAGCCGCTGCGGGAAAGCGTCCTCAAACTGCACACCCACACCGTATGCCACCGAGTCGCCCAGCACCATGACGTTGATCGTCGATTGGAGTCGTTCCACCGAGTCATCTTGCCGCTCTTCGCGGTCGCGCACGTCCGGGTGGGCGGGATTGAGCTCATACAGGTACGGACAGTCGCCGCAGGTCACGTGGAGCGCGACTCCCGGCTCGGGCGAATCGCGCGTGAGGCGAAGGCCAATCTCCAGGATCAGCAGCGCTACCCCCACTCCAAGGAGCGCAAGCAGGAAGTTGACGTAGGCCCTCGTCGATATGGAGAAGCGCGTACGCATGGTTGCGGTGTCCATGATACCGACATCGGGGGCAGGATTCAGGTGCCGGGTGCTGGGTGCTGGGTGCTGGAGAAGCCGATCGATGCTCAGAGCGGCCGAGTGACTGTACTATCGCACCAAACAGCTAGATCTCGACCCTGATCTCCTGCTCTATGCGCAGGTCACGTCGCATGTTTCGCGTGAGCCACGCCTTCACCAGCCAGCGGACGGACGATTTGTCGGTCGTTAGAGTTGGCACTCCGACCTGCCCTACATCCAGCTTGAATCGCCATTCACGCATACGGCCTGACCGAAGTGTTACGTCCCTTTCGAATGTCACCTCGTCCACGGTGAGGTTCTTCTCCTCGTTGCCGAACTTTTCGGACCTCACCAGCGCCACCCTGATCTCCTCCGCCGTCACATCCTGCAGGATTTCGGCGCGCAGGTCGCCGTCAAGTGTGTCTCCCGAGCGGGCATTCCCCGAGGACACGGAGAGGGTCATCGCGCACTGCTCGTGCTTGGTCTGCGCGACAACCGGGTGGGATCTGACGTCGTCCGTTGCAGGAAGACCCGAAACGGAGACCGGCTGCTCGCAGCGAATGTCCCTCGCTCCCGCCACGTCGAGAAATGCCGTGACCTCCCACGTGATCCCGGGCTCAACGTGGCTCACTTTAATTCCGGTCAGCGTGGGGAGCGCGTCCGCCGGAATGGCCATCCTCACGTCGGTCGAGTGGGGTACTCCGTTTCGTGCCGTCGAGGCGTTGAGGAAACTCTCCTCCATGTTGAAGAGAATCTGTTTCTTCCTGGAGTAGTGCGTCCCATATTGGCTGCTCGTCTTCTGCACATAGTTCTCCGTGCAGACAAGCGCAATCGTTCCCTGTCGGACCCGAAAGTCGCTCTCCGGCAGGAGTACAACGCGAGCCTCAAGCTCCTCGCCGGGTTGGAGCTCGGTCCTGTCCACTTGGATACTGAGGTCTGCGCGAGGCCGACGAAAACGCGAAACCATCTGAAGCGATCCTTTCTACCAAACGCCACTATGCGATCGTAATGGGGCGCAGAGGCCCTATACAGCCGCCGGAGCGAAGGTTGCGGCCCCGAATTCGTCGTAGACCAATTGGAGCCCTGTTTCCGCCTGTGGAGTCTTGGCTAGGCGCTCCCAGGAGTCGAGCCAGCGCTGGCGAAGGGGGCTGTCGTGCGGATTGGAGAACCATTCATCCCACTGGGCCTTGTTCCAGCGCGTGGTCGAGCGATAGAAGCCCTGCGCCGTGGTGCGCATGACCTCCAACTCCTGCGGCGTCTCCGGGTAGTGGTAGTAGGTCACGCAGCTCATGCGCCGGTCCCTGCTACCTCCCCACGTCGAGTGTACGAGCCGCATGTCGAAGAGAACGGCGTCGCCGGGATCGGCCTCGGCCACGAAGCACGGGATCTTGTCGAGAAACTCCATGCCCTCCGTGCTCCGAGACGAATCTCGGGCCAGGGGCCACCAGCTCGTCAACTCCGACTGCCACGGGTCCTTGTGCGACCCGGGCACGAACCGGAGCGCTCCCGTGTCGGCCCGAGTCGGTTCAAAGACGGGGAACTGGTACTTCGGGCCGTAGCCGTGAATGTTGGGCGAACCGTCGTTGAAGTGCCAGGGGGTATTGGAGACGTATCGATACGAGTTGATCTCGAGGCCGAACACGTCGTCGCCGAATAGCTGGGACGCCGGGCCGTAGAAGCGCGGGTCCTCCAGTAGTGACGAGTAGAACGGCGTGTCCTCGCCCAACATGCTGAACGTGTGAGTCTCCGTACCGTCAAACTTGCCCTCGGACTCCTGCGTCCGCTCCGCGCCGTACTCGAATTCCGCCTGGAGCGTAGCAAGCTCACGCTCCGTGAAAATGCTCCTGAGAATGACGAATCCGAAGAGGTCGAACTGCCTCACCTGGTCTTCGGTCAGCATGCTGCGCTCCTAAATTCTTGTAGTGGACCCCGTATGACGAGCGGAGAATTAGAAACTCACATTTGAGAAGAACTCCGGAACACCCTTGACGCCGGGGCGCAGACGGAATAGCGCGCCGGCTCCCGGGCCGTGTGTCTCGCGGTCGTTTGAACTGATCGTCGTTACGTACAGTTCGTCGAGTCCTTCACCGCCAAATACGGCGCTGGATACCATGTCGCATGGGAAATCGATGGCCTCGACCAACTCACCGCTGGGCGAGTACCTGTGCATCTCGCCGGTCAGGACGCGGGCGGACCAGACATTGCCCTCGGCGTCGACGGTCATGCCGTCCGGCAGACCGTCCTTGTCAACGTCGTCGGAGGCTACGAAGTCGCGCCGATTGCTGATGGCGCCGGTGGCTCTGTCGTAGTCAAATAGCCAGATGGCGCCCGTTGGGCTGTCCGTGTAGTAGATGCCTGACAGATCAGGCGTAAAGCCGAGGCCGTTGGATATGGCAATGTCGTCGAGAACTTTGGAAATCGTACCGTCCGTATCTAGCAGGTAGAGGCTGCCGAAGGCCTCTTCCGCCATTGCCTTCGCCGAGTCCTTGCACATGGTGCCGCAGTAGACCCGCCCTTCGGGGTCGGCGATAACATCGTTGAAGCGGTTCTCCTCCTCGCCCGGAAGTCCGTCGATCACGATGTCGAGACTACCGTCTCTGAGGACGCCTACTCTGCCCTCTTCGAGGAACATGAGGATCGAGCCGTCGGCTTGAAACGTGTAGCCGCCGAACATCTCGCCCGCATCGAAGACCAGCTCGTGCCCGCCTGTGGTTGGGTCGTAGCGGTACAGCTCTCCCTCTGTTATGTCTCCCCAGTACAGCTTCTTCTCGATGGGATGCCACAGGGGCCCCTCGCCCGTGTCGTCCATGGTATCGACGATGAGTTCCGGCTTCATCTCTTCCTCCCTGTCTGGTTTGATTTGTGAATAGGGAACGGTGGGCTTACGACTGACACTTCTGTGGGTGTCCTACGGGAATTTGATTCCCGAAATCATCCCACCGTCGACCACGACCTCGGTACCGGTCACGTAAGACGAGAGGTCTGACGCCAGGAATAGCGCCACCTTCGCCACGTCCTCCGGGGTGCCGTTGCGCTTCAGAGGGACGCTGTCGGCGCTCTGCTGGATCTCCTCGGGGGTCATATCCTTCCACAGGCCCGTGACGATTGGGCCGGGCAAGAGAGCGTTCACCCGGACGTGCGGTGCGTAGTCCAGGGCGAGATTGCGAGTGAGGCCGAGCAACCCCGCCTTGGCTGGATCGTAAGAGGCGTAGTTGGAGAACCCTCTAAGAGAATGGACCGATCCCGTTATGACGAACACGCCTCCGCCCTGCTCGACCATCAGGGGCAGCGCGTGCTTGGCGAGCATCCAGGTCGCCTTGAGGCATACGTCCATCGTGATGTCCCAGTCGGCCTCCGTTAGTTCGGTTGCGGTGCCCATGGGATAGTGGCAGGCGTTGCTGAAGACCACGTCGACCCTCCCATAGTGCTCGACGCAGGCGTTCACGAGCGCCTCGACGTCGGCCATGCACCCGACGTTGGTCTCAACGAAGACCGCGTCATTTTCCTCGGAGACGATGCTCTCGACCGTCTCTTTTCCGCCCTCGACGTTCTTGTCCGAGACGACGACTTTCGCCCCTTCGCGTGCGAAGAGTTGGGCCGACGCGCGGCCGATGCCGGACGCGGCTCCCGTGATCAGCACAACCTTGTTTTCCAGCAGCATGGCGGCTCCCCCGTGTCGGACGGCAAGTGGTAAGATAGTGCCACACAAGGGCCTAAATGTCACGACCCGCAGCGAGGAGGCGCAGATGACGACGGCGACGAAGATCGGCACGGGGGAGTTTGCGTATGAGGTCGCGGTGGACTGGGAAACGCTTCCGCCGGGCTATTCGTGGCAGGAGGCGGCGGCGGTCGCCGTCAGTCCGAAGGACGAGGTCTACGTCTTCAACAGGGGCGACCATCCGGTAATCGTGTTCGACACGAGCGGCAGGTATCTGAGGGACTGGGGCGACCCCTCTATGTATCCCCGCGCTCACGGGATCACGTTCGCGTCGGACGGGACGCTGTTCCTCATCGACGACGACGACCACACCGTCCGCAAGTGTACGCCCGACGGCAAGGTAATCTTCACGCTCGGAACGCCGGGAGTGTCGACCGGGTACATGAGCGGCGAGCCGTTCCACCGTCCGACCGACGTTGCGATCGACCCCAATACGGGAGAGTTCTACGTAGCCGACGGGTACGGCAACTCTCGGGTGCACAAGTACTCGCCGGACGGCAAGCTGCTCTTTTCCTGGGGGGAGCCGGGCGTAGATCCCGGGCAGTTCAACATCACGCACAACATCGCCACAGACGCCGACGGGTTCGTCTACGTCGCCGACCGGGAGAACCACCGTGTCCAGATATTCGATTCGGACGGCAACTTCGAGACGCAGTGGAAGAACATGCACCGGCCGTGCGCGATCTACATCTCAGACGACCAGCACGTGTTCGTGGGCGATCTCGGCGCGGGGATGAACGTTAATCGCAACATGCCCAACATCGGGCCGTGGATCAGCGTCTACAACCGCAGCGGCGAGCGTCTGGCTCGAATCGGCGACGGTTTCGGCGAGGAGCCGGGCCAGTTCATTGCCCCGCACGATATTTCCATGGACTCGCAGGGCAACCTGTACGTCGGCGAGGTGTCGTGGACGAACCTGAAGAACCTCGGCGAGATCAGGGACGACGGCGTGCGGAGCCTACAGAAGCTCGTGAAGGTCTAGTAGGGGCGCCCTCACCCCAGCCCTCTCCCGCGAACGGGAGAGGGGGGTAGGTTGGTTGGCCGCTAGTCCTCTTCGTCGTCCATGTCGGGCATCAGGACGAACTCCGGATACGACTCCATGCCGAGTTCCCCGGCGTCCTGGCCCAAGCGTTCGACCTGGTGCGTCACGCGGGCGCTGATGGTCATATCGATGACCTTCCACAGCACGAACGAGACCGCAAACACGAACACGCCTATCGCGAGGATTCCGATAAGCTGGACGTGGAACTGCGCTCCGCCGGCGAGGCCGATGGCTGCCGCCAGCGTACCCCAGATTCCGGCGAAGAGGTGCGCGGGCACGGCGCCGACGACGTCATCGAGCTTGAAGTGTTCAAGGAGCCTGAGTCCCGCCGTACAGATGACGGCTCCGATCGCGCCGATGATGACCGCCCAGTAGTGGTCGGTGAAGTCGGGCGCGGCCGTGATCGACACGAGGCCCGCTATCGCGCCGTTGAGGCCCGCGAAGAGGTCGGTGCGTCCGAGGATGGGCCGTGAGACGGCGAGGGCGGCCATGACGCCCGCCGCGGCGGCGAGGGTGGTGTTCACGAGCACGATGCTCATGGAGATGGCGTCCGCGGCGCTGCCGAGGGCGAGTTGCGAGCCGCCGTTGAAGCCGAACCACCCCAGCCACAGGATGAAGACGCCCAACGTCACCACCAGGATGTTCGATGGCGGCGTCGTGCGGACTGTGCCGTCCTTGCGGAACTTGCCAAGTCGTGGGCCGACGACGATCATGCCCGCGAGGGCTGCCCAGCCGCCGGTGCTGTGGACTATGGTCGAGCCGGCGAAATCGACAAAGCCCATTTCGGCCAGCCAGCCGCCTCCCCACGTCCACGCGCCCACGACGGGGTAGATGATCGCCGTCAGGACCAGCGTGAAGAGGAAGAACGACCACAGCTTGACGCGTTCGGCGAGGGCGCCGGAGACAATGGACGCGGCGGTCGCGACGAATACCATCTGGAAGAACCAGTCGGACATTACCGAGTAGCTGCCTTCTTCCAGGACCTTGGCTGCTGCCGCTGCTGCCTCCGCGTCACCGGCGTCCAGGAGCGCGACCTCGGCGGCCGACGGCAGGTACATGAAGCCGGGGGTTCCTATCACACCCCCGATGATGTCGCCGTACATGAGGTTGTAGCCGATGAAGAAGTAGGCGAGTCCGGCGATGGAGTAGAGGCCGATGTTCTTGAGGCAGATCATCGCGGCGTTCTTGGTGCGGACGGAGCCGGACTCCAGCATGGTGAAACCGGCGCACATCCACATCACCAGCGCGCCCCAGACGAGGAACGAGAAGGTGTTGAAGACGAAGGCCGTCTCCTCCTCGACGCCGGCCGCGTAGGCGACCGACGGGCGGACAAGGAAGAGGACAAGGGTGGCCAGGCCCGTCGCCGCAATGATTGCGGCAGGGCGGCGTTTTGAAAGGATTTCCGTGAGCGTCGTCAACGTGTACCTCCTTGTATCTACGGGTTCGCGACGATGCTACCACAACATATGGACGTTTGGGGGCGAAATCGCGGCGACTGCGTATCAAATTGGCGGAGGATCGTAGGGACAGGACCCCCTCTCTGTATCTCTCCCCCGGTGGGGGTGAGATTGGGGATGGTCGCATGGGGGGGAAAAGAGCAGCGCCGCCGGGGTTGCCGGCGGCGCTTGTTGGTTGCTTGTTGTCCGTGAGGGGCGGGGTTGCCGACCCCTCACGGTCTATGATTCGTCGTTACGGGCAGGCTGCCAGGCCGGCGGCGTCGGCGTCAACCGCCGCACCGAAGATCGCTGCCGGTATGCAGCCCGTGAGCATGTTGCCCGAGAGGCGCAGGGCTCTCAAGTCGGTGAGATTGCCCAGCTCTGCCGGGACATCACCCGTCAGCATGTTGTTGTGCAGGTAGACCAGCCTCGCGCTTGCGCCACCGGCGTCGACCATGTTGCCCAACTCTGCCGGGATCGAGCCCGTCAGCATGTTGTCATACAGGTACAGCGCCTTCATGTTGGACGCGCTGCCCAAGTCGATCGGTATGCTGCCCGTCAGCTCGTTGCGGCTGAGCAGGAGGTACCGGAGGTTCGGCAGATGGCCGAGCTCGCTCGGGATCTCACCCGTCAGGCCGTTGTCGTTCATGCGAAGCTGGAGCAGCGTGGTAGCACGGCTCAACTCGGCCGGGATCTCGCCCGTCAGGTCGTTGCTGTGAATCCAAATGTACTCGATGCTGTCCAGGTCACCCAGCGATGCCGGGATGCTGCCGGAGAGCGAGTTGCGCTCCAGCCTCAACCTCTCGAGGTTGTCCAGGTCGCTCAGGTCCGGGATCTCGCCGCTCAGGTCGTTGCCCCAGAGTGTCAACCTCGTCAGGGCGTCCAGTGCGGTAATCCCGGCCGGGATTACACCCGCCAGACCGGTGTCGGGCAGGTAGATGCCAGCCACGCGGCCGGTGCCGCTGGCTATGCCGTCCCAGTCGGCCATCGGCGTATCAGCGCTCCAGTTCGGCGCCGTGCCGTCGCCCACCAGCTCGTCCACGATGTCCAGCAGCGTCTGGCAGTCCTCCGCAAGGGCGGCGCCCTGTTCGGCCGTCACCGCTCCGCCGACCAAGCACGGATGCGTGGGCTCAACCACACCAACCGTGATCGTCGCCGCGTCGTCTGCGTCCATCACTGTGATCATCACGTTGATCATGTCGTAGGCGCCGGACGGGTCGGTCGCCGTCAGCACAACCATGTACTCGTTCTGCGTCTCGTAGTCGAGCTTCATAGCCGTACTGATCTGACCGTTGTTGTCCGTCTTGAAGGCATCCGCGCCGTCGCCGCTCAGCGAGTACATCAGCAGGTCGTCGTCACCGTCCGCAGCAGTGACAGGGTCTCCGACGGGAGCGCCGTCCTCGTTCTCCATCACGGACCGGCTCGCATCGGCCTGCTCACCAGGAGTGTTCAGGTCCTGGTCGTCCTGGAACTTCGGAGCGGTGTTGGCGGGATCGCTCTCCTGCACCGGAGCGTCCGGCACGCCATGAGCCATCTCGTCCAACTGCACGCCGTCCGCAACACTGTCCTGATCCGAGTCGATGTCGTCCCGGTATGTCACCGTCGCACGCAGACAGTACCCGACTTCGGCGGTGTTTACGCCTTCGTCGCCGTCGTGGTCGAACGTGGCCGAATCTGCCGTATAGATGGGCGACCTGGCGCCGCTGATCGACTGCCAGCCATTATTAAAGGTTCCAGTAGTCTCGGCGTCCGCAGCAGGGCATTCGTTTTCAAGAGTGTCCTCGTCGTCGCCATCAACAAGGTCGCCCCTGTACCACTGCCACCTCACGTCGATCACGCCGCCGTCCTCGTCGGTCAGAGTAGCGTGCACCGACCGGCCCACCTGGGGCTCCCTGGCGGACATCGTTACCTTACCGGTGTCCTCTCTGTCCACGACCATGACGGTCACGTTCAGCCTGCCGTACTTCGTTCCGCGATCCGGGTCGGTATCGGGTGCCGCGTCAGCGCTCGAGGCCACGATGGTTATCTCGTAGGAAGACTTGCTCTCGAAGTTGGCGCCGGTAGTGCCAAGCAGGCCTTCGCCCGTGAGGATCGAAAGCTCGCCGTTGGTGTTGTCAGCAAAGCCGAAGTGCTTCCTATCAGGACCCTCAACGGAGTAGGTGATGGTGTCCGGTGTGTTACCACCCGTATTGTCATTGTCCGTTGCCACGTAGGCATCGGGAGCATCATCGGCGACATCAGCTTCACCCGTGCGCAGGGCCAAAGCAGGGGTCCCACCATCTACCTGATTCTCGTCTATGTACAGCGTGAGCGAGTCCTCCAG
>JAPOPA010000047.1 GCA_026713145.1 Chloroflexota bacterium | reverse complement strand
GCCCACACGTCGTTTATCATCGAGGCCCCGGCCTCAATCGCCGCCTGCGCCACCTCCCCCTTGTACGTGTCGATGCTCACCGGCAGATCGGTCTCCCGCGTGATCGCCTCGATCATAGGAAGCACCCTACCCAACTCCTCTTCCGCCGTGACGGGTTTTGAGTCTCCGTATATCCCGGGAGGTCGCGTGGACTCGCCGCCAACGTCGATGATGTCTGCCCCGTCTTCCTGAAAGCGCGCCGCCATACGCACTGCTGCCTCGACGTCGCCGCCCACCCCATCGTTGGAGAATGAGTCCGGCGTCACGTTGATGACGCCCATCACATACGTACGCTCCCCCCAAACGAAGGGTCTTCCACCAATGTCCGTGATGCCCTTAACGAGGGTTGTCGGTTCCATGAGAATCGGCAGAATCGGCGTCTTCAACTGCTCTCCAAGGCTCCTTCGTATCCTTGCTAGGGTCTTGGAGATTTGGTAGTGTGATTGAGGCCATTGTATCCCATCGAGCGGACGGCGGAACCGCACGTTCTCTCGAAGTTCGTCAACGGAAAGGCAAGGTCGACGGCATGGTCCTAAAGCGCAAAGTCGACATGATGCGCGAGGAGCTTGAGACCCTCAGCGAGAAATCGCGGCAGGGTGGGGGCCTTTCGCGCATCGAAGCACAGCACGCCAAGGGCAAACTCACCGCCCGCGAGCGCATCGACCTCCTCTTCGACGAGGGCACATTCGAGGAACTGGACGCCTTCGTCGAGCACCGCGCCACCGAGTTCGGAATGGCCAACCGCAAGTATCTCGGCGATGCCGTCGTCACCGGTTACGGAAAGATTGCCGGTCGCGTTACCTTCGCATTCGCACAGGATTTCACCGTCATCGGCGGCACGCTCTCCGAGGTCGTCGCCCAGAAGATCTGCAAGGTCATGGACCTCGCTGCCAACAGCGGCGCTCCCGTGATTGGACTCATCGACTCCGGTGGCGCGCGCATCCAGGAGGGCATCGACAGCCTCGCCGGATACAGCGCCATATTCCAGCGAAACGTAAGGTACTCCGGCGTTGTCCCCCAAATATCCGCGATGCTCGGCCCCGCAGCCGGCGGAGCAGTCTACTCACCCGCCCTCACCGACTTCATCATGATGGTGCGCGGCGTCGGACAGCTCTATATAACGGGTCCCGACGTGGTGAAGGCCGCCACCGGCGAGGTCGTCTCCCATGAGGAGTTGGGCGGGGCTGAAGCCCACGCGACCAAAAGCGGCGTCTGCCAGTTTGTTTGGGAGTCCGAGCAGGAATGCCTCGACCAGATCCGCCGACTCCTCAGCTTCCTCCCGCAGAACAACATGGAGGAGCCTCCCCGGAAGCAGTCACAGGACGACCCCGAACGGCGGGACAGAGGGCTTCTTCACGTCGTGCCGGATAACCCAAACCAGCCGTACGACATGATGGATATCATCCTGCAGGTGATCGACGACGGCGATTTCATGGAAGTGCATGAACTCTACGCCCAGAACATTATCGTCGGCTTCGCCAGGTTCGATGGCCGACCTGTAGGCATCGTCGCCCAGCAGCCCGACCACCTCGCCGGTCTGCTCGACATAAACGCGTCCACGAAGGCCGCCCGCTTCATCCGGTTCTGCGACGCCTTCAACGTGCCACTGGTCACCTTCATCGACGTGCCCGGATACATGCCCGGCACTGTCCAGGAGTACGGCGGAATCATAAAGCACGGCGCGAAGCTCCTCTTCGCCTACGCTGAGGCCACCGTTCCCAAGATCAGTGTCCTGGTCCGCAAGGCGTACGGCGGCGCGTACATCGCCATGAGCAGTAAGAACCTCAAGGGGGACGTCAACTACGCATGGCCGACCGGACAGGTCGCCGTCATGGGGGCCGAGGGTGCGGTCAACATCGTCTACCGCGACCAAATCAGCAACGACGCAGACCCCGAGGCAAAGCGAGCCGAGCTCATCGATGAGTACGAGCGCCTCTTCATGAATCCCTACGTCGCGGCTAGCCGCGGACTCATCGACGACGTGATCGACCCTGCCGACACCCGGCCCAAGATCATCCGCGCCCTCGAAATGCTCGACAATAAGCGGGAGACCCTCCCTCCAAAGAAGCATGGGAGCATCCCCCTGTGACCGATCGATCCGACAAGCTCATGTCTGCCGCCATGGCAGCAGTCCAGGAGTACCTAGATCAGGAGGCAAGCCGCCTCGATGCCAGGCAGGAGCACAGACCCTTGAGTCGCTGGAAGGCGACCAAATGGCGCACCCTCAGGGACACGAACTATCATCCGACGAACCTGTGGAAGCACAGTACGTGGTTTTGAGGCCACATCCGGCTCTGATTGCTACCCGCACTTCCACCCACATAACATGACCTCCTCCACCCCCATCAAGATCACTGACACCACGTTCCGTGACGCTCATCAGAGCCTGATGGCGACACGTCTTCGCACAGAGGACATGGTGCCCATCGCCGAACGGATGAACGCTGTCGGCTTCCACTCCATGGAGGTCTGGGGCGGCGCGACCTTTGACTCGACCACCCGGTTCCTCGGTGAGGACCCCTGGGAGCGCCTCCGCACATTCAAGGAACTCATACCCGACACCCCATTACAGATGCTTCTCCGTGGGCAGTCTCTGGTCGGGTACCGTCCCTATGCAGATGACGTGGTCGACGCATTCGTGCATCGTTCCACCGAGGCGGGGATAGATGTCTTTCGGGTATTCGACGCCCTCAACGACCCCATGAACCTCGAGCGGTCCGCCGCCGCCGTCAAGGACTCCGGTGCGCACCTGCAACTCACCATCTGCTACTCCGTCACTGAGGAGGGCGTCCTAGGTGGACCAATCTACAACCTCGACTACTACATGGCCAAGGCGAAGGAGTTGCTGGATCTAGGTGCAGACAGCATTTGTGTCAAGGACATGGCGGGACTCCTCGCCCCCTACGACTCTTTCAACCTCTTCACCGCACTCAAAAAGGTAGTCGACGTTCCGCTCCAGCTTCACACGCACTACACCAGCGGCATGGCCTCGATGACCGTTCTCAAGGCAATCGAAGCAGGCGTGGATGTCGTCGATGCCTGCCTCGCCCCCCTCGCACTCCGAACTGCACAGCCCGCCATCGAGCCGCTCCTCACCGCCCTCAAGGGGACAGACAGAGACCCTGGGATCGACCTTGAGCCGCTGCTTGATCTCGGCGACTACCTCGAGACCATCACCCCGAAGTACCGAACGCATCTCGAGACTCCGAAGACCTCCGTAATCGACGCCCGTGTCCTCAGCCACCAGATTCCTGGCGGCATGACCAGCAATCTCGTGTCCCAGCTCCGGGAGGCCGACGCCCTCGACAAGCTCCCCGAAGTTCTCGAAGAGATCGCCCGCACCCGCAAGGACCTGGGCTACCCGCCGCTCGTCACACCCATGAGCCAGATGGTCGGGTCACAGTCCGTCACCAACGTACTCATGGGCCGCTACGCCACCATCATCGAGCCGGTAAGAGAGTACACTCTCGGACTCTACGGTCAGTCGCCCGCTCCCATGAATGGCGAGATTCGCGAGAAGGCGCTGAGCGGCGGTGACGGGAATGCGACTCCCATCGTCGGACGGCCTTCTTTCTGGGACGAGCCGGAGTTGCCGGAAGCCGCCGCCGCAATCTCTGACATATCTGAAGATCTCGACGATGTCCTCACATATGCACTCTATCCGCAGACCGGTGGCAAGTGGGTCCGCATCAAGCATGGGTTAGACCCGATGCCCGATGAGATGAAGCCCGCCGCTCCCTCTGAAGACGGCGCTCGATCTGCCGCTCCTCCCGCGCAGGTTCAAGCCACCGCGAAGAGCCACCGCGCCCGCGCCTTCAACGTTTTTGTGGACGGGGAGGCATTCTTCGTGGAGGTTGACCCGGTCTCGTCCGGCGCTCCGGCACCGAGTGCCGTCGGAACTGGGCCGTCTACGTCCGCTAACCCTGTACCGGTCACCGCAGACCCCGCCACAGTGCAGCCGGGCGAGTCGACCGTTGAGGCCCCGATGCCCGGCCTGGTCCTCCGCCACGAGGTCGAAGTCGGCGCAACCGTCGAATCGGGACAGCCCATCGTGGTGCTCGAAGCCATGAAGATGCAGAACTCCCTGCCGTCTCCGGCGTCCGGCACCGTGCGCGCGCTCCCATTCGACATAGGAGCGAAAGTCTCCAGAGGAGATGTGCTCGCAATTATCGGCCCGTGAATTAGCAAGCCTTGCGCACCCTGTGAGGGCAATGGTCCTCCATCCACGTTTTCAAGGGCAAAACAAGCAAGAAGGGAACAGTAGTGGACACCGAACAGGCAATTGATCAGGCAAAACAGCATTTCGGAATCGTTCTACAGCAACAGCTCGAACGCGTCGAGAGACTCAAGAGCGAAGGCGAGTGGACGGACTACTCCGCCATAAGTCCGGTCATCATCGGCATGATCGGCGGCGACGGAATCGGCCCAACGATCAGCGAGGAGACCCGGCGGGTGCTCGAGTACCTCCTCCGCGACGAGGTGGCGAACGGCAAGGTTGAGTTCCGCAACATCGAGGGACTCACCATCGAGACCCGCGCCGCCAAGATGCAGTCGATCCCCGACGAGGTTCTTGAGGCCATCAAGGAGTGTCACGTCTCCGTCAAGGGTCCCACGCACACCCCGGAAAAGGGTGATGGCTGGCCCAACATCGAGTCGGCGAACGTCAGCATGAGGAAGGCCCTCGCCCCCTTCGCCAACGTCCGACCAGTTCGCATCCCGTCCGAAGACATCGACTGGACATTCTTCCGTGAAAACACCGAGGACCTCTATGCCGTCGGCAGCCAGGGCATTAACGT
>JAPOPA010000048.1 GCA_026713145.1 Chloroflexota bacterium | reverse complement strand
TACACCGACAACATAGAGAATCCGACCGATCAAAACGACGAGGTAGCCGGAGCGTTGGAAGCTCCGGTACAGAACAGCAACCCTGCCAACGCCGCCCCGAAGTTCGTGGACCAGGACCTGAACACAACGGGAGACCAGTCTGACAGGACGAGCCGGAAAGTGGCGGAGAACACGGAGGCCGGGGAAAGCATCGGCGCCCCGATCAGTGCCTTCGACGAAGACGGCGAGCTGCTGATATATACCCTGAGTGGTGCGGACGCCGCATTTTTCAGCATTGCGAGGAACGACGGCCAGCTCAAGACGAAGGCTTCTTTGAACTACGAGGTCAGAAACAGCTACGCCGTGGTGGTGACCGCCACTGATCCCTCGGGCGCCGCGGACAGCATACAGGTGACCATCAACGTCATCGATGTACACGACCCGGTGCACATAACCGGTGTTAGCTCAGTACGCTACTCGGAGAATGGGACAGCCCCCGTAGCCTCCTTCACGGCATTCGACGAGGGCGACCATGTCATCAGGTGGTCAGTGAGCGGGCGAGACGACGACCTGTTCACCATCGATGATGGCGTTCTGGCCTTCAGGGAGCCTCCGAACTACGAGGACCCGCAGTCCGCAGCAGATAGCGCGCTGCTGTCGGCGAGGAACGTATACCGTGTGACCGTCGAAGCCGCAGGCGGAATGCGTAACGTGGCCGTGACCGTAACGGACGTGGACGATGTCGGCACGGCGAGCATAGACAGGCCGCAGCCGCAGGTCGACAGGCCGCTCTCAGCCGGCCTACTGGACGAAGATGACAGGGTGGCAGACGAGAGATGGCAGTGGACGAGGTCGGAAGACGGAAGGAAATGGACTCACATAGAGGGAGCGTCTGAGCCGCAGCGGAGTCCGGACCCTGCAGACGAAGGCATGTACCTGCGGGCGACGGTCACCTACTCCGACAAGTTCGGCTCCGGCAAGACCGCCTCGGCGGTGACCGCCAACCGGGTGGAGACGAGGCCACCTGCAAATGCCGCTCCCTCCTTCGCCAACCAGGATGACGATGAAGACACTCCCTACATCGACATCGCGCGGATTGTCCCCGAGAATGCGGCTGTGGGTATGTCCATGGGCGAGCCGATCTCGGCGACGGATGACGACAACGATATCTTGTTCTACGAACTGCTCGACACCCCCGACTTGGAGGATGACGACGGCAACGCACGCTTCACAATCGACAGACTTTCTGGCCAAATAAGGGTAGGCAAGGAGCTGGGCGCGGACCCCGGCGAGACTGAAGACGAGGACTCGACGGCCCTAACCGGTGCACCCGCCCTGCCGGAAGGTGAGGATGCCGGCGACGCAGACAACAGCGAATACGTCCTTCGGGTGAGGGCAAGCGACCCGTCGACCGCCGAGGCCATAGTGAACGTAATTGTTAGGATATCCGAGGTGAACGAGCCCCCTGCCTTCAATGATGACGCTCCGACGCTGCTGAGCGTAGTGGAGAAGGTGAACGAGGACCTTCCAGTCATTACGGTTGAGCGCAGCGGCGACCCCATCGATGCAGATACCTATGCCGTCACCGACCAAGACGTCAGCGGCAGCGACCCTGGCGGCTATGACGACACCACCTACACGTACTCGGTGTCGGGCCGCGACGGCGACGCATTTAACTTTGGCAGCGATGGTGTAATGGTCTTCAGAACAGGCCACGAGCCCGATTTCGAAAACCAGAGTTCGTATTCAATAACCGTCGAGGCTCACTCCGGTGAAGGTCCTCGTCGGCTGTCGACCACCCTTGATGTGACCATCGAGGTGGTGGATGGAGAGGACGCTGGAGCGGTCGTCCTGTCCCAGAGGCAGCCGGAGGTGGGCATCGCTATTCATGCCACGGCCAGCGACGACGACGGTGGCGTGGCCATCAGAAGGTGGGTGTGGGAACTGTCTGAGGAAGTTACGGTGAGCGTCAGGGGCGTGCCGTCGCACGAATGCGAGGACGACCCTGACACGCCCGGGATCGATGCCGTTGACGATGAGAGCTGGACCCCGATAGCCGGAGAATCGTCGTCGTTCTACTCCCCGAAGGCGGCTGACGTGGGTAGGTGTCTGCGGGCGACGGCGTTCTACATCGACAACGTAGGTCGCTATCAAGACAAGGCATCGGGCGTGTTGGAAGTCCCAGTAGGGCGACACGGTTCGTCTGACACTGCTCCGGCATCGGACGGAGGGTTCGTCAATGCCCCGCCGGCGTTCCCTGATCAAGACTTCAATACCGAGGGCGAACAATCCGACAGGACAAGCCGAGAGGTGGCGGAGGACACTGCAAACAACACTGAAGCTGGACGGAACATCGGAGACCCGGTCAGGGCCCACGACGACGATGATGATCTGTTGATCTATACCTTGAGCGGCCCGGATGCCGAGTTCTTCCGAATAGGAAGGAACAATGGCCAGCTGAAGACCGAGGCACCCCTCAATTACGAGGTCAGGATCAGTTACATAGTGGTGGTGACAGCTACCGATCCGTTTGGCGCCATGGACAGCATAGAGGTGACTATCAACATTACCGATGTGGACGATCCTCCAGTGATAACTATAAACGCAATTGAGTCAGTCAGCGGGCACTGAAATTAGGGATAAGAGTGAGCACCTAGTTCGTCGCCAGGAATCCTTGCGTTGCAGCGCCATCGAAGCAGGTTCGGTTGCAATCGAATAATGCGGGTCCCCGATAGAATTAGAATCAAATTGGTGGGCCTCTTTCATTAAGACGTACAAATCCTGATCTGCTTGCCTTCTTTCATGACGAACAGAGTGCATTCTTGGCGTTGTCCTAGTCTGCTTCGGATCCCCTCATCGTCTAAGGTCTCTTAGTTCGCATTCTCTAGCCTCAACCTGATGCGCCCGCCTCCACTCTTCCGGTAACATATATTCATACTACCAGTCCCACCGGAGGCGCTGAATTGACCACAACCCAAGGCCAGTATGACATCGTGATCGCGGGACAGGGAGCCGCCGGATTTGCCGCGGGCCTGTACGCCGCTCGGTACCAGACTAAGCCCATCATCATTGGCGAGACCTTCGGAGGCGAGACCGCCATCGGGGGCTCCATCGAGAATTACCCCGGCTACGTCGACATCGACGGCTTCGATCTCATGATGCATTTCAGAGACCAGGTCGTGAAATACGACGTGCCCATTGTCGACGACAAGGTCACCAAGGTCGTCGGCGTCGAGGGCTGCTTCGAGGTCGAGACCGAGTACAGCGGCTCGTACCAGGCGCAGACCGTCATCATGGCAATAGGCCGCGAGCGTCGAAAGCTGGGCCTTCCGAACGAGGAGGAGTGGACCGGCAAAGGCGTCTCGTTCTGCTCCGTCTGCGACGCTCCCCTGCACAAAGACAACGTCGTTGCCGTGGTCGGCGGCGGAAACGCCGCAGTCGAGGGCGCAGTGCTCCTAGCCAAGTACGCCACGCAGGTCTACATCATCTACCGAGGCTCCGAGTTCTTCCGTCCGGAGCGCATCATCGTCGACGAGTTGAACCGCACGCCAAACGTTACCCAACTGCTCGAAACCAACGTCGTCGAATTGCAGGGAACGAATGACCTCGAGGGCATCCGCATCGACCGGCCCTTCAATGGCTCTGATGAGTTGACCGTCGACGGCATCTTCATCGAGATCGGTGCCGACCCGCGCGCCGACATCCCGAAGGAACTCGGAATCAATCTCAACGATGAAGACGAGGTGATCGTGGACACGGCCATGCGCACGAACGTGCCGGGCTTCTTCGCGGCGGGCGACCTCACCAACGCGTCCGGCGACCTCAAGCAGACCATCACCGCTGCCGCCCAGGGCGCGATTGCGGCGTCTGCCGCCTACAAGTACATCATGGAACATCCTGCCGCATGCCCGTGGCACGCTGCAGCCATCCCGCAGGCAGAGGCCGTCACCGCATAGCAGACGTTCGCTTCGCTAGCGTTTACCCAAGCGCCGCACTGCCCGTTCACCCTGAGCAATGTTACGCCCCGCACCTAGGACGCAGGGGTGTCAGTAACTGTCATTTTGCGATCCGTAGTCTCACCCCACCCGGGTAGAGATACACACATCCACAATCTCTCCCCCGACGGGGGAGAGATACAGAGAGGGGGCTCTCGCAGTTACTCGAAAGCCTATCGAAGGGTTAAGCTGCCGCCCGTCACGCCTCAAATCACTGAGCAATCGCGGCGATGACCTCGATCTCCACCAGCATATCCGGCTCGAAGAGCGCATCGACGAACACCAGCGCGTTCGGGGGGAATACCCTGTCGGCGTAGATCTCTCCGAACAGCCTCTCTCGCTCATCGAGATAAGACTGTCGGTTCTCCGTCCCGACGAGATAGGTGCGAACCTGCACGATGTCCTGGTACGTAGCCCCCGCGTCGGCAAGGATCGCCCCTACTTGCTCGTAGGCGATTCGGGTTTGAGCGCCCGCGTCCCCCTTGGCGAGTACCTCGCCGTTTTCGTCCACTGCCACCTGTCCCGCGAGAAACAGCAACTCTTTGGCGTCGACCCTGGCGATGTGGGAGTACATCCCCACAGGAGGTGGCACATTCGGAGGATTGGCTGTAAGCCGTCCCTTTCCCATGTCGATTCTCCCCTATAGCTCGAGGGGCGGACTCTCGCCCGCCCCTCGCTGTGATCCTACAAACCATCCCAACAAGTTCCTTCCCCCTGAGAGGGAAGGTGAGGATGGGGGCCGCGTTACGCCATTGCCTTTGCGCTCTCGACTATCGAGTCGGCTTTGCTCATCAGGTCTGCGATCATGCCCTCGATCTCCGGGGTGACCACCGAGTCCCTTGAAGGCAGACGGGACGGGCCAGACGGACGGCCCATGTGCCGCATGAAGGGCTTGACGAATACGCCCTCGCCCGCGGTCTGGGAGCCGATGGCTGCCCTGATCCGAGAATACGGCGCGTTGAACTCATCGAACACTCGCTGAGCCTCGTCGTACAACCCTGCAGTCATGAGCTCGTGCACTGCTATTGAGTGCGCGGGATAGAAGTTCGGCACGTGGCTCACCCACGCCTTCACACCGAGCATATGCCCGTAGATGCTCAGCGGCCCGTTGTTCACGACCGCCGCTCGCGGCACGAAGTACTTGATGCCCGCGAGGTAGTTGGCGATGTCGGGAGAACCCCACTTCACCGCAACCGTGTTGCGGACCTTCATGATCTCTTCGGCCACGTCCATCGTCATGTCGTACTTGGAGCCGGAGTACCAGTGGCTGTACGCCGCAAAGCCAACCTCCGTGTGCTTGGCTACCTCGTTGACCCACTCGAGCATGTCGCCTTTATGCACGTCGTAGTAGTACGCGCTGCTCATCTGGACGATGTCGATGCCGACCTCTTCGCACCACTGGCATAGCTCAATCGTCGTGCGGATGTCCGTGCTCTGGACACTCGCGAAGGTCGGGATGCCGTTCGGAACTGCCACATCAGCGATGGCCTTGATGCCCGCCTTGCGCTCCTCGGTGCTCATCACCGTGAAGTCCCCGCCCGAGCCGACGGCGATGAAGACCGTGTTCCCCGGGGCCGCTCCCTGGTCGACGATCCACTGCACGTTTTCCCGCGTGCCGTCGACGTCGAGCGACTTGTCTTCCTTGAATATCGTCGCCAATGGGATGACGACGCCGTCCATCTTCCGCTTCGCCTCCTCAACCGTAATCATTCGTTCCTCCTATATGTTTTCTTCCTGGTTGTCGCCCGACGACTCATGAGTCGGACCGGGCAAAATAATTCGCGCTAGTTCACAACCGGCCAGCCGAAGCCGGCCAAGATCTCTCGCAGTTCATCAAGCTCCTCTTCGTTCAGAGGCTTGGAAGGTGGGCGCGACGCCCCTGCCGGCTTGCCCATCAGGTACGAAAGCCCCTTCTTGACCCTGCCCTGACCGCCGGAACGCTCGTCGACCTTGGCTGAGTAGTCCCGTAGGGGATTATTCACCTTGTCCCAAAGCGTCTGCGCCTCGTCATAACGCCCCGCCTCGAGGTTGTCCCATATCTCCAGATCGTGCAGCGGGTACGCCTCTGCCGTGAGGTTGATGTACCCGCGACCGCCCAGCTTGTGACTCTCAGCGGGAGACCCACCATTTTCGATCACACTGAAGATGTGCGTGAACTTCGCTATGTCCTCCTGCTTGCCGTCAGGGGGCGGACTCCACTTGATCGAGGCCACCTGCGGGATGTCCACCATCCGCATGATCGTATCGACCTCCACGAGACCGCCCGGCATCCACTGCGTGCAGTAGACCATTATGCCGATGTCGATATTGTCCGAGATGTCGCTGTAGTAGTCTATGAGGTCGTTCTGGCTAGGCAGGTTGAAGATCGGAGGGCAGATCTGCAGTCCGATGGCACCCATGTCCTGGGCGATCTTCGCGTCCTCGATGGTGCGTTTCGTGTCCTTGTAATGGAGACCGCACACGATGGACGCCCGGTCATTGGCGGCCTGCACGACTGTCCGGAGAAGCAGCGGCCACTCCTCGTCCTTCAGCATCGGGCCTTCACCCATCGCCGCAGCCACCTTGATGACCGCCTTGCCTTTCACGAGGCCCTCGTCAACCCACTGCTGAGTCAACTCATACATCCGCCCAAAGTCGACCTCGAAGTCGTCGTCAAACGGTGTCGGCACCGTCGCTATGGGCCCTTGAATTAGCTCACGAAGTTCTGCTCGATCCATGCGTTCTCCCTCGTTCTCAAACTGGCGAGATTATACCACGCTGGCGCTCCCGCGTAATCACCTGCGGTCTCTCCCCCGTCGGGGGAGAGATGCAGAGAGGGGTTGGCCTGAGTAGTAATTTGTTCCCCTACACCAACACAGCTTCTCGTTCCGGCACCGGGAAGCCGAACCCAATCAGCATCTCCCGAAGCTCGTTTAACTCGGCCTCAGACAGTGGCATCGAAGGTGGACGTGAGTCCCCGATGTCCATCCCCATCACCTTCATCATGCCCTTCTTGACACGCGCCTGGCCGCCCGACTCGGCCCCAGTCTTGGCATAGAAATCGCTCAGATCGTCGTACACACTGAACCAGAGTGTACGGGCCTCTTCGTACTTGCCCTCCTCCATCAGGTCCCAAACTGCCAGGTCATGAGCCGGGTATATCTCCGATGTCCAGTTGATGAAACCACGACCCCCCATCCGGTGGTTGCGGGTCGGGTCCTTCGTGTTGTCGATGATGTTGACCTTGTCCTTGAGGTCGAAGATCGCCTCGTAGGGATATCCCGGCGCCGCCCACTTGATCGCGACCACGTTGTCGAAGCCGGCCATGGTGCGGTAGTCGTCGGGAGTGATGAGGTCGCCGAGCATTCCCATTGTGTTGTAGACCATGATCCCTATGTCGATGGCGTTTGACACATCTTCATAGAACCGCAGTACGTCGCCGCGAGTCGGCCCGTTGTGTACCGGCGGTGATATCTGCAGACCGATCGCCCCCATGTCCTGGGCCTTCTTCGCGTCCTCGATCTGGCGAATCGTGTCCTTGTAATGCAGACCGCACAGGATGGCGGCCTTGCCGTCCGCCGCCTGGACCGCCGTGCGTAGCAATGCCGGCCACTCCTCGTCCCGAAGCTGCGGGCCTTCGCCCATCGCCGCAGCGACCTTGATGACCGCCCTGCCCTTCACCAATCCCTGGTCCACCCACCACTGCGTCAGGTTATGGAACTTCCCGTAATCGACCTCAAACTCATCGTCGAATGGAGTTCCCACAGTCGCCATGGGCCCTACGATAAGACTCTTGATTTCCTCAAGGTTCATGATTCCCTCCTCAATTCATGCATCGCTTCCATAATATCGACCCTATTCTACGCCCCATTCGCCTTTTCAGAAACCCGCCTTCGCTTCACTCCAAAAACCAACTTCCCCTGTTACTTTCAACCCTTACGCATTCCGTTCTCCAATCTATGCCCCTAGAACGGCCCAACCTGCGCCGTTGCAATCTCCTCACTATCCATCTCATAAAAGCTGCAGAACTTACAAATCGACGTATCCGATCTCATAGGAAACCCCACCTTCTCAACAGGCGCATTCATCTCCACATCTTCAAGATACGTCTTCATCGAGGCAATGCTGTCGCGAATCGCGTCCACCCCGTCGTCGAGGTCGTCCTGCGTGTAGGCGTAGTCCTCCGCGGTACCGTGCGCGAGCCGCTCGATGCGCACGCTGATATCCGGCCCCCGCACCCCGTGCATCTCCCGCAGATACAGTGCATACACCAAGGCCTGCTCCCTGTCGTCCTCCTCTCTCTTGCCCGACTTCCAGTCCACCACAGTCCAAGCATCGTCACCCTTTCGGTAGACGAGATCAGGCACGGCGTGAATCGGCGTCTCATCGATGTAGAAGGTGGCGAACTCCTCGACGTTCTTCACCTCGACGAACGGCGCCGCCACCGCCTCACGATAGCTCTTCGAGACCAGCAGGTTGTCGAAGCACGTCCGCAGGATGTCCCTCGACTCCGCTATCTTGTTCTCGCCGATACCCGTGTCGTAATAGAACTCGTGGAACATCCGCCTCCACTTCGGCGAGCGTTCCCACTCCGGCCTGTCCTGCGACTCCACCCACGCCTTGTTCAACCGGTTCCTCGCGGCGTCGTACAGCTCGTCCGCCGTCGGAGTTGACGCTCCGGATCGTGCCCGGTGGATGGCCGTCGATGCCGCCTCGTGAACCGCCGCGCCGATCTCCAGCGGCAGACTCGTAAGGTTCTTCAATCGATAAGCAAGCTGAGCGCTCTCGGGAGCCGTGTCCTCCCAGCCGTTATGCGACCCGTAGTATTGGTAGTAGTACTTGCGCGGACACTCCTGAAACGTCGCCCGCCGACTGTGCGACCACGACCATTGCGGATACTCACTGCGTTCATACGTCATCAATGCCGCCTCTAAACCTTAGAAAACACTCCCTATCAGCCACTTCGCCACGACCCACACTCCCACCGACAAGCATATCAGCAGGACGAGGTTGATCAGAACGGTAATGAGAATCTCCAATGGCCCCGGATACCTGACGAGTGTCAACTTCGCCCTATAGTGAGCCGTTCCGCGAGGCAACACTGGCCACACGGTCCTCCACCGGAAACTCACCGTCGGTATGAATACTCGTGTGGGCTGTGGCTGAGCAGGTTCCTTCGCCCTGATCTTCTCCCCGTGCTCACGCCACCGCCGAAGAGCGTACAGTCTCCCATCAATCCCCACGGGAAAGTCAATCGATTCAAGCGTCCGCCGCACCTCCTCAGGGTACTCGTCAATATCATTCAGACGGGCGGCCCTAGGGAACGAGAAGTACATATGCTCCGGGTTCGGTACGTGTCGTCCAAGATATACCGCAACCGCTTCCTCATACTGCGGCAACCGACGACCTGAGAGAAAAAGATACTTCCCTGCCTCGGAGGTCTCGCCGATATCGAGAAGGAGCCTGCCGTACCGCTCGTACAGGTCGAAGTCGTAGCCCCGGATGCGAACGTTGCCACGGAGGATCTCTTTGGCTCGCCATACCTCGCCCTGCGAGATGGCCTCATCTACCCGGTCGCAGAGCGTCGCTCCGTCCGCCATGACCGCTCCTCCGACAGCTAAGCCAACCTGCTACAGCGGCAGATGCACCTTCCGGCCCGTCTGCGAACTCCGCAGCACGGCCTCGGTGAACTCCATGTACCGGACGCCGTCCTCGAACGTTTGGCGCGTGACCTTCTCAATGCCCCTAATCGCGTTTACGAACTCTTCCTCGACACGCCAGTGGTGCCGCTTTTCGTCCGGGATCGGCACCTCCCTGAAGGAGGTCTCGCCACTCTTGGCAATCTCAACATGGGTCCGCTCGAAGTCAACGTGCAGGGTCGCGTCACTCCCGAACATCCACATCTGGTTCGGCCCCAGCCCCGTTACCTCGCTCACCCGAAGGTGCAGTATCGGCCCCGCGTACATCTCCGCGAGAATCTCCACGAAATCGGGCGGCGCCACTGTGCGCAGCATCCCCGAGTTCGAGTCCCGTCGGGCCTTGACGTTCGTGCGGGTCAACGCCGTGATGCTCGAAGCCGGCCCCAGCCAGCGCATGATCGCCTCGTACCACACCCCCATCAGCATCACGTTCATCCCATTGAGGTCGCGGTCATGTCTCCACAAGAACGGCAGGTCAGGACTAATGAACGTCCCCTGCATCCCTTTCGACGGATCGAACGCCGATACGGCAATGTCCACCGAAAGAAGCTCTCCGAGTGTACCCTCGTTGATCGTGTCTATGATTGTCTGGTCCACATCGTACGTGATCGGGCCCGGCACCACCTGCGTTATCAGGTTCGGACGCAACCTTGAGGCGTACAACATCTCATGCGCCTGCTGGGCGTTCATCGCCAGCCTCGCCTCGGTCAAAACATGCTTGTTCGCCTCCAGCGCTGCGACGACCAGCGGCTTGTGCATATAAGGCCACGTCCCGATGCAGATCGCGTCGCTGTCGTCCGCCGAGATCAACTCGTACGGATCGTCGTAGACCGTCGAAATTCCGTACTCGTCCGCAACACGCTGGCCAGACTCCCTGCTCCTGTTCGCCACCGAGACGATCTCCACACCGTCCAACGCCTGGAAGCCCGGTATATGCTTTTCCTTCGTATTCGCCCCCGCCCCTACAATTCCGATTCTAATCGTGTCCATCCAATCTCCTCTCCAAAAGTCCCCATTTCGTTACTGGCATGAAAATAAGTCCCGGCAACCCATCGTAGCGGCGACCCTTATGGTCGCCCGTCTCTGATCCGAACCTCAAGCAAATCTAGGGAGAGTCCACACCCAGAACCTAGCACCCAGCACCCCTACGGAAACAGCAACCGCCCCTGTCGCTCCGTTTCGACGCGGAACAGGTACCCCTCGATGGTCGTAATATACAGCACCGACAGACCCTCCTCCGCAAACGTGCAGTTCGTTGGGCGGTCAGCGGGGGTCTCGTGCCGCTCCAGCACCTCTCCTGACGCCGAGAACACGTAGATCGACGGCCCCGGCCCGCCCTGCGCCCATCCCGCCGTCGCGATCAGGTTCCCCTCCGTGTCGAGGCACATCCCATCGATGCCCCGGTTCGCCCCGAAGTCGTGGAGCACCTCCATATCACCCAGCGAGCCATCCTCGTTGACCGGATACGCCCTCAGCTGACGGAGCTCGTCCTCAAGCCGACCGCTCTGCGCTACGTACAAGACGCTGTGGTCGAGGGAGAACAGCAGCCCGTTAGGACGGGTCGTGTCGAACGTCACACGATTGATCGTCCAGGACCCGTCGGCCTGCGGATCGAGTCTGTACACTGAGTCATGGTCGAGGTCCTTGTTCGCCACGTCCTCGGTCCAATCTCCACCCGATCCCTCATAGTAAGGATCGGTGAACCACACCCTGCCCTCCAAATCTATGGCGAGGTCGTTGGGAATGTTCAGCCGCTTGCCCTCAAACCCGTCCGTCAGCGAGGTCGCTGAGCCGTCCATCTCATACCGCACGACCCTACGTGCACCGCCCTCACAGGCGTACAGCACGCCGTCTGGATCGAACATCATGCCGTTCGCGTAGTTCGTGTCCTCACGATAGACCGTTGACTTCCCGGTCGCCGGGTCGTACCGCATGATGCGAGACTGTTGGATGCTCGTGAACAGCAACGCTTCGCCGTCCCAAGCGGGCCCCTCGGTTACGTTGCCGTACGGACCGTCCACATGCTCGAAATGCCAGGACATGTCCGCCTCCTAAACGATCTCTTCCGACTCGCCGATGTCCTCGGACGCCTCGCCGGTGATCTCCGCGCCGACCGCGCGAATCTCTCCGAACTCTGCTCGGATGGCGTTATGTACGAGGCGCCGGTCGGAGCTGTACAGTACGAACCTTGCCCCTTCGCGGAGCCACTTCTTCGTGAGTTCCACCGACTGATGGTGCACCAGCACCGGCACGTTATGCTCGCCGCACGTTGCAATTACCGTCTTTAGTGCCGCTTCGTAGTCGGGATGACCCGTTTCGTCAGGTATCCCATACGAGGTGCTGAAGTCGTTAGGCCCCACGAAAATGGCGTCAATGCCTTCGACCTCCAAGATCTCCGGAAGGTTCCTCACTGCCGGCTCGCTCTCTATGCCGATGATGCAGACGTTGTTCTTATTGCGAGCCGCAAGGTAGGCGCGGGTATCCTCGCTTGGGAACTCCCCGGTCGTCATCGCGCGCTCAACATACTCCCCCTTCATCGGGAGCCACTTCGTCGCGCCAACGACCTCGCGGACTTCCTCCACCGTCTCGCAGTATGGAGCGAGAACTCCTTGTGCCCCCGCGTCAATCGCCATCGTGACGTAGTGTGAGCTTGGTATCGGCACCCTGACGATAGGCACCACGTCCACGTCCTTGAGTCCCGCCAGGAGGTCGGCGATGTCCGCCCGCCCTCTCGCGGCGTGCTCCGAGTCGATGACAACGTAATCGAGCCCCCACTCAGCCACAGCGTCCGCCCACCGGGGATTTCTCGCCAGGCTCAGCATCGTGCCATATACGACGCCGCCTTCTCTCGTCTTCTGCTTAAGCTGTTGACCGTTCATACTTCTCACATATCTGTTCAGGTTGGCCTCTCGGCGCGAGTGATTGTATCCCCCCGACACCGAATGTCAAGCGACCTAGGCCTCACCCTCCAAGACCTTCCCTCCTCTGCATTCTCCGCACCCTCTGTGGTGAGTCGAACCTAGCACCTACAACCCGGAACCCCCTATAATCACCCAAAGGAGTGCACCGTACCGTGAAAATAGGAGCGCACGTTTCAACGGCAGGTGGCGTCAGTAAGGCCGTCGACAGAGCGGTCGACATCGGGGCCGAGGCGATCCAGGTCTTCGCCTCCTCACCACGGTCATGGGCCTTCAAGCCCCTCGCAGAGGCTGAGGTTATGAAGTTCCGCGAGAATTCCGAGACCCAGGGAGTCACCCCCACTTTCATTCACGGAAGCTATCTCGTAAATCTCGGCGGTCCTCCAGAGCTTCTTGAAAAGTCAATAAACTCCCTCTCCCTCAACATGGAAGCAGCAGGACAACTCGGGGCGCAGGGCGTGATATTCCATAGCGGCAGCCACAAGGGACAGGGTTTCGAGGCCATCTTCGAACAGGCCACTCTCGCCCTCGCCACCATCATCGAGAACAGCCCGTCCGAAGTCTCGCTCCTCATAGAAAACAGCGCGGGCGCGGGCGACCACTTCGGATCGAAGTTCGCCGAAATCGGAAGAATGATCCACGAGGTCGGCAGCGACCGCATTCGAGTCTGCCTGGACACGCAGCACTGCTTCGGCGCGGGTTACGGCATCGCCGACCCCGACCAAATCGACGCCGTTATGTCCGAGTTCGACGACGCCATCGGAATCGACCGCCTTGCCGCCGTCCACGCGAACGACTCGAAGGTCGCGTTCGGCTCCGGCGTAGACCGCCACGAGAACATCGGCAAAGGCGATATTGGAGTGGAAGGCTTCAGGACCATCATGAGCCATTCGGCCTTTGCCGACGTGCCCTTCCTCCTCGAAGTGCCCGGATCCGACAAGAAGGGCCCCGACAAGGAGAACATAGACCGCCTAAAGGCCGTCCGCACGGAGCTGGGCATAGCATGACGGAGACGGGGCCACCAGACCCGAGACGTATCGCCCGATACCGACGATACCTCAAGAGCGAGTTGCATGCCGCCGCCCTCTATTCCGCACTTGCCCGCATCGAGAACGACCCCGAACGCTCGAGGGTCTTCCAAGCCCTCTGCGACTCCGAGATAGAACACGCCAAGGTCTGGGCGACCAAGCTCGGCGTGGAGATGTCCCCTCCGACGAAGTTGGGATTCCTGGGCCTGCTCCGTTTCGGCCTTGCAAGGGCATTCGGAACCAACGCCGTCATTCCCCTTCTCCTCTGGGAAGAGTCAGGCGAGATTCGCGAGTACTACGCCGACCCCGAAGCCAAGGACATCGCCCAGGACGAACGCCACCACGAACGCGTCCTCAAGGGCTTGGCGCGAGGCCAGACCGGGCCCGTGCCCCTGTGGGAGGAGAGCCGTTCCGCCACCGGCGCCAGCGGAAACATCCGCGCAGCAGTGCTCGGCATGAACGACGGCCTGGTCTCCAACTTCAGCCTCGTCATGGGTGTCTCCGGCGGAACGAACAACACCGACTTCATACTCCTGGCCGGTGTCGCCGGACTGCTCGCGGGCGCGTTCTCCATGGCCGCGGGCGAGTATGTCTCCATGCGGTCGCAGCGTGACATCTACGAGCACGAAATCGAGAAACAGAGAATAGAAATCCGCGACTGGCCCGACGAGGAACAGGCTACCCTCGATCTCATCTACCAGTCCAAGGGCCTCACCGAGGACGAGGCCGAACTCATCTCCCGCCGCGTCATGGCCGACGCCGAGGCCGCCCTCGACACCATGGCTCGTGAGGACCTCGGACTTGATCCCAACGAGCTTGGCTCCCCGTGGGGCGCCGCATTCGCGTCTTTCGCCGCCTTCGTAGGCGGCGCAATCGTCCCAATCCTCCCATTCCTGTTCAACGTGGGAAACAGCGTGATAGTGAGTGCCGTCCTTAGCGCCGTGGCTCTGCTGATCGTCGGCGGTTCACTCGCCGCCGCTTCCAGCAACCGCCCCTATTGGGGAGCCCTCCGAATGCTCCTCGTCGGAGCAGCAGCAGCAGCCGTCACCTACGGCATCGGGACAATCGTCGGCGTCTCCGTCGCGGAGTTGGGCTAGGTGGTAATTTAATCTCCCGGCACGCCCTATCCCTACTTCCAAGGGAGGGCATAGCCGGGCCGGTTGGCGAAACGTCTTACGCCCGCCTCAATATTCACCGAAGTCGAAGGCGGAAGCTCCACGGCGAAGTGCCTCCCGCCCACATGCACAACTCTTTCTGCGACTTTCTTGCTCTCTTCAATCCATCCCAATGGGTCCAAGACCGACGCGGTTCCTGTGCGGTCAAATACCTTCACATCGCTGAACTCGTGCTCCCCGAACACACCCGCTTGCACGATCAGCCTCCGCGATGCCGTCGTACTGACGTTGACAAGTTCCAGCCCCGTTTGAGTCTGCCCAAGCTTGGTGACCAGTGCCGCCACGTCGGGAGGGAGACCCGGCCTCGCCCTGTCGACGTCAAAATACCGGACGCTCCCACGTTGAAGGCCGCCGTTGTATATGTTCTGTGGAGCGCCCGTCGTCACCTGGGTCAGCCCCTTCATCACAAGCGGGTTCGCCGCCTCGCAGCCGTAGTCCCGTCGCTCTGGGTATTCCGGATGCTGCGGAGGCCAGTGGTTGTCTCGGATGATTGTCTCAACGTCGCGGGTGTCCTGCCGCATCGCCTCGATCATAGCCAGCGCAAACCGCAGTTCCGCGCCCTGAATCCTCAGCGGCCAGTCGGGATTCTTGCCGTCGTAGTATTGGAATCGGCCGTACTCCGAGTCACCGCTCCTGCGGTCTCGCTGGCTGTCGATATCGTTCCAATCGCGGTGAGGATCGTGGTCCCGCATTCGAACAAGGATATCCCTGTCTGAGTCCGACATCGTTGCGTGATACAGGTGCGAGAGTTCGTAGACACCCAGTTTCTGAAATTCTTGCCACTCGGCCGAGGCGCCCGTTCCTCCCACCGCCGCACGTTCCGCAAAGCCATGGCGCATCGGCACCAGCAGGTCTCCGCTCTCGTCCGTCTTCGAGCGCGAAAGCAGACCGTCGATCTGGGATCTGAGCAACTCCAGATAGCCCTCATCGCCGGTGAGCAGGTGCGCGCACTCGGCCCCCACCGCAACCGACAGCATGAGCCCGGCCCCGCCTCGGTCGCTGGCCCAACCATTCACGCCACCCCACCACTGGCCGTTGCGATGCTCTCCGATTTTTCCGTTCGGGCCGACGTTGTCCGGGATGATCCCGCCGTTCTCCCGGGTGCGGTCCAGCCAGGCTTCGACGTAGTCCAGCACCCACTGCCGATACTTCTCCTCCCCCGTGTACAGGTAGGCGTTTGTAACCATCGCGGTGGCGGCTAGGTTTTCGGGCACGTCGCCGTCGAACGCCATCCTATCGAATACCTCGACGACCTCTCGGCGTCGCCCGAGGTCCTCCCACCACTCCGGTTCCAGGTCCTTGATGGTCGGATAGAGGAGATGATGAGTGTCCACGCCCACCGGACGTCGTCCGTCGCCTTTGGCCCAGCGCTCCCAGTCTCGGACGATGGAGCGGTGCATGAAACCACCGTAGTTTGGATGGTCCAGCCACGACTTCACGAAATCAAGGTCGTCAGTGGTCTTGCCCAGCGAATGCAGCAGCGGAACCTTACTTCCGGCGTGTCGGAGTGGCCCCTCGCTACCGTGATAAGGCGAACGGATGATACGGTGATTGGGATCGTAGTTCGGGGCGTTGGGGTCCTCGCCCATGTACAGACCGGCAAACCTCTGTGCTCGTCGGACGTTCTCCTCAAGGGTCGGATCGGCCAGGCCGAAGTCGTAGAACGACTGCGACCCCTCGCCTATGTGGAACCAGTCGGAGTTGTACGGGATATTCAGGTTCCAGAACTCGTTGTGGAGCTGCGGCATATAGAATGGATGGCGCGGACTACCTCCGTAGTCAAGGGTGTCCTCGTAGTAGCGGGTCGTGGCGTTCAAGAATCCGAGGGCGTAATCGAGAATCCTGTCTGCCCCGCCAAGAGCGTAGAAGAGACCCCAGTTGTGCGTGATCTCGTAGATGTCGTCT
>JAPOPA010000049.1 GCA_026713145.1 Chloroflexota bacterium | reverse complement strand
CACGTACCCGGAGCAGGTGCCGTTCTTCCTGAGACGTGCATTCAATGAGGCGAATACTCCGCCGACCGGACCGACGTTCGTGGGATTCTCGGCCAACTCGATGGACAACGAGGCCGACATGGATATCTTTGCGTCGCCGGAAGGCTATTACCGGACGGCCCCGGACGTTCAGGCGGTGGAGAAGGCGGCTGCCATCCTCGCCGAAGCGTCGAATCCGCTGATGATCATAAGCGACCGGATTGCGCAGTCAGGCGCTTCGGAGGAGGCGGTGCGCGTTGCAGAACTGTTGGGGTGCCCCGTGCATACGACGATCATGCATTCTGAGTTCAACTTCCCGGAGGGTCATTCACAGTTTCGGGGGTCGCTCCGCCTTGCGTATCCCGAGTCGGAGGATACGGTAAACAAGGCGGATGCGGTGCTGCTGGTCGGCAAAATGGCAACGGGGTACTACATGTTCTCGAAGCCGCGTTTGGACTACTTCGGGCCGAACACGAAGCTGATCCACGTCGATACCGACCCGACGCAGGTGGGAACGACGCAGAGGACTGAGGTGGGCATCGTGGCCGACCCGAAGGTCACTTTGGCCGATCTCGCGGAGGCGTTGGACGCGGGTATGTCGGGGACGGCCCGGGAAGCCGCCAAGGGTAGGGCGGCGGCGCTGGACGAGGAGTCACGGGCGATGCGTTCGGCATGGGAGAAACGGCATTGCGCACAGTGGAACGACTCGCCAATGACGCGGGAGCGGATGGCATTCGAAATCGCTCAGGCGGTGCCGGACAATGCGATCATCGCTGACGACTCCGTCACGGCGCGGGAAGCCGTGCATAACGCCTTCCAATTCGATGAGCCTCAGAGCTTCTACGCAGGAAGGGGAGGAGCCCTGGGATGGGGCATGGGAGGGACGCTCGGTGTTAAGCTAGCGCATCCCGACCGACCCGTCGTGGGAATCCTGGGTGACGGCAGCGCGATGATGACCGTACAAGGTCTCTGGACGGCGGCGGTCTACGATATTCCGGTGGTGTACGTGATCTGCAACAACGGGGCGTACCGGGTGTTGAAGATAAATATGAACGCCTATAAGACGCTGATCGAAGGTCAAGAGAATCCGGCCAGCAAGTACATCGGAATGGACTTCCCGATACCTTTCGATATTGCGGGCATCGCCGAGGCGATGGGAGTGCATGGTCGGAAGATCGAAGACCCGGAAGATATCGCGCCGGAGATCGATTGGGCGCTCGCGTCGGGCAAGCCGGCAGTGCTGGACGTGGCCATCGACGGGACGGTGTAGGGAGAGGTTCTGGGTGCTAGGTGCTTGGTTCTGGATTTAGGATTCCCGCGACGAGGAAGTGATTGAGGCTATGTACCTTGCATTACCGGGCCTCTTACCCTCACCCCAGCCCTCTCCCACGACGGGAGAGGGGGTAATACCGTGAAGTAGGCTGCGATGGATGCGCAACGGTTATACGTACTTCTCGAGGACTTTAGGTCAGGCCGCCTGACGGCAGACGATGTCGTTGCAGAAGTCTCAGTCCCTTCATTCGAAGATATTGGATTTGCCAAGGTCGACCACCACCGTGCGATTCGCAAGGGTTTTCCTGAGGTCGTTTTCGGGTTGGGGAAGACGCCGGAACAGGTTGGAAGGCTGGCAGCGGCTTTGCTGGAACGTTCGGACCGGCTGCTGGTGACGAAGACTACACTGGAGGCGTACCGGGCCGTGTGCGAGGCGGTGCCCGACGCTGTGTTCGATGAGATGTCGCGGACAATCACCGTCGACCGTAGCGTCGGCGGGGAACCGAGGCCCGGCGTAGTGGTAGCGTGCGCGGGAACGTCTGACCTGCCGGTGGCTGCTGAGGCTGCGGTGACCGCGGAAATCATGGGCTGTCGGGTCGAGCGGGTGAACGACGTGGGAGTCGCGGGCATCCACCGGCTGATCGCGGAGATGCCGACGATTGCCGGGGCCGAGGTTGTCGTCGTGGTCGCGGGTATGGAGGGCGCACTCGCTTCGGTCGTGGGTGGGCTGGTGCGTGCGCCGGTCATCGCGGTGCCAACGAGCGTCGGCTACGGATCGAGCTTCGACGGGCTTGCGGCGCTGCTGGCCATGCTGAACAGCTGCGCTCCGGGTGTGTCGGTGGTCAACATCGACAATGGATTCGGCGCGGGCTACATGGCGGCGATGATCGTGATGGGACGGGACTCGCGGGGGTGAATGGCGCAAGAGCGCAAAGCGTCTGCTACGCGGGTCTTCTACGTAGACGCAGCGACACCATTGTGGCTGCGCCGATAAAAGCCAAAACCCCTAGAGCCAGTGCCCAAACCAATGTGTACGACGTGCCGCCGGAGCCGGTCGGCGAGGAAGTGGCTCTCTCGATATTTCGCTGCATCAACGCTCCCCATTCCGGTGTGGCGTGCTGCCACTGGCCGTTGGGGTTCCATGAATCGCTGTCTCCCCCGATAATCGTCCCAATGTTGAGCCGATATCCCGGTTCGCCCGGACCCGGAATGTAGATGTACCCGGGCCCTCCAGAAGGGTCGGTGGAATATTGCAGAACAAAGATCTTGCCGCGGCTCGTAAGGTGGAAGGAGACTTCATACGTCGTCTCGACTACGGGCGGGTCAGCAATTCGACGCCGCTTCCAGTCGATGAACTGCCTGAACCACGGATCGAAGGCATACAAGGACTCCGCGTCGGTGATCTCGATCGGTTCGGCCAGCCCCTGTCCCTCAATGGTGATCATGTCGACAGGGCCCTTGGCGGTGGCCGTAGACGCAAACGTTAACCACGTCGCCAATACCACGGCCATGACGAGTGCAAAGACATGAAGATGGCAGGGGATAGGAGAACTAAACTTGTCCATGCCTTTACAGCCCCGACCTTTGGACCACAACCGCGATCGAAACATTCTTGCCAATAGGCCTCGACGCTAACAGGCGACGAATTCCGTGCTAAGCCCTTTTGGTTACCAAGCTACAGTTCATGAAAAAGCTTCAGAGGAGTAAGGGCGTTACGGACATCGTAACCGTATCTTCTAAAGCAAGCCTCAGTCTACTCCAAGTGTCCTCACGATAGATTAGATCGGTCGAGTCTGGTTCCCGCCTGGTAGACGTCCACCACGTTCCACAGGTGGGTGATGTCCTTGGAGGGGTCGCCATCGACGACGAGGACGTCGGCGGCTTTCCCGGGTTGGAGGGAACCGACTTCGTCGTCGAGCCAGCATGACCTGGCAGAGTCGAGAGTGCCGGCGACGATGGCGTCCATGGTGGACATTCCACCGGCGACGTGGGCCTCGATCTCGTCCTGGAACTGGCCGATCTTGTGCCAGCTCCACGAGGTATCGGAGCCTGCAGCCATCCGGACTCCGGCCTCTGCCATGCGGGCGAAGGACTCGACCATGAGCTCGTATCCCTCCATTCCACGGGCGAAGACCTGCTCCTCGCGTTCGGTCAGCGGCTCGCCTCGGTCGTGCTTCTCCGAAATGACGCGATAGTTGGCGCGACTTTCATTGAGGGTCATGTTGACGTAAACGCCTTGCTCGACGATGCGATCGGTGACGTCTTCGCTGTACTTGTAGGTGCCGTCGGACTCCATGTGTCGCGCGTGAATGAGCGTGTCGATGCCGGCGTCGAGGCAGTTCCGCATGGCCCGAGAGTTGACGCAGTGAGCGGCGACGTGCTTGCCGAACTTGTGCGCCTCTTCAGCGATGGCGGTAAGCTCGTCCACGTTGAACGACGGAAAGAAGGGGAACGAGGTGCGGGTGCTTCCGCCTGACGCGGTCACCTTGATGAAGTCTGCCCCCTCCTTGATGAGCTGGCGCACGGCTGCGCGACATTCCGTTGGACCCGTGGCCTGAATGCCAAAGTAGCTGAGGTGTCCGCCGATGACTGCGACTGGCCGTCCTGCAAGTACTAGCCTGGGAGCTACCGATATGCCCATTTCGACAGCCTCCCGGAGGAGGAATGTCGTGCGGTTCTTGGCTCCGCAGTCGCGAACGGTGGTCACGCCGGAGTAGAGGTGCTCACGGGCGTTGTTG
>JAPOPA010000293.1 GCA_026713145.1 Chloroflexota bacterium | reverse complement strand
GGGCCTCGGCGAGGGCGACAAGTCCCCCGAGCCGCTGTTCACGCCAACCACAAAGGCTGAGGTCGGCCATGACGAAAACATGAGCTACGAAGAGGTCGTCGACATGGTCGGCGCGGACACCGCCGCCCAGCTCCGCGACACCGCAATTGAGGTCTTCAACTTCGCCCATGACGTGGCCATCGAGCACGGTATCATCCTCGCAGACACTAAGATGGAGTTTGGGTTCATCGATGGCGAGCTTTCACTCATCGACGAGTTGCTCACACCCGATTCCAGCCGATTCTGGGACGCGGAGGGTTATGCGCCCGGCAAGTCCCAGCCAAACTTTGACAAACAGTTCGTTCGAGACTACCTAGACTCTGTCGGCTGGGACCACGAGCCGCCAGCTCCAACTCTGCCCGACGACATCGTAGCCAAGACCCGCGAACGCTACCTCGAAGCCTTCAAACGGCTGACGGGCGGCGACTTGAACTAGGGACTTTGGACAGGTCTGGGTCGGTGGACGGACCGAGGCCATCTGCGCCGCTGTACCAGGGAGATTAGCTTGGCAAAGAGAAGCCGAAGAAGAGGAGAGAGGACAAGCGGAGGCCGACAACAGGCTTCCGTGAACTCAAAGCGTCTACTCTACCTTTTGATTGGAGGGGGCGTAATTGTCGTCGTAGCGATCGGCATAGTTGTCTTTGCGGCCCTCAGCACGGACTCCGACTCCGAATCCGACACCTTAGTTCCTGCTATCGTTCAAGAGGAGCCTTCAACTTCACCTTCCGAGGATGCGTCCGGTCAAAACGAGTCGATAGCAAAGCTGCCCGCAGTCTTGCTTGAAGAGTTCGGCGACTTCCAGTGCTCACATTGCGCCCAGTTCGCCGTGGGAATCGGCAAACAAATCAAGGCTGATTTCGTCGACTCGGGCAAAATACGATTCGTCTTCCGCCACTTTCCCTTCATAGGTACGGAGTCTTTCAGGGCTGCCGAGGCTACCGAGTGTGCCGCTGACCAGAACAAGTTCTGGGAATATCACGACATAGTATTCGAGAACTGGAAGGGTGTGAACGAGGGGCACTTTTCCGATGACAACCTCAAACTCTTCGCCAGCAGCCTGCAACTCGATCGCGGCGCATTCGACGCCTGCTTGCATAGCGGCAAGTACCGCGGCAAGGTCGAAGCTGACCTACGCCGTGGCGAGCAGCTAGGCGTCCAAGGCACACCGGCTCTCTTCCTTGACGGGAAGATGCTAACTCCTTCGTCAAACGAAGAGCTAATCCAACTCATTGAAACTGCAATCGCGGACGCGCAATGACTTCGGGACCAGTCGCGCGATGGACGGTCGTTGCCCTCAGCTTCGCCGGTCTTGCGGTGGCGACCTACCTGAGCGTTGAGCACGTAACCGGCGGCATTCCGGTGTGCGGCGTGTCCAGTGGATGTGACGAAGTTACCACGAGCCAATACGCCGTAATTATGGGCATGCCCGTAGCTTTCATTGGCGTCGCGGGATACGCCACTCTGTTGCTTGGTACGCTCGCCTATCTTGGACTAGACAACCCGTCAAACGGTCTGACATACGCGCTGTTGGGGATTGCCTTCATTGGCGAGGGCTTCACGATTTACTTCGTCTACACGCAGGCCTTCCGCCTCCACGCTATCTGCGAATACTGCATGGCGTCTGCTGTAATCATGACATCGATTCTCGTCGTGACCATCTACGCATCCGTCAAGACAAGATACGAGCGGCCCATCGTGCTAGACTAGTAGGTCGAGAGTTCCACGATATTTTCTGCTGACTGTGAGGCGATATGGCGAGCGAAGTTACACGAAGACGCAGACAGACCCCAACTCAGGCGCGTGCCGCTCGGCGTGAGCGTAGAAATCGGCGCAACCGGCTCAAGAGAATCTTGGCACTTGTTGCCGTTGCTGGAGTGTCAGGTCTCTTCCTAATCGCGCTCTTCATCCCTCAGAGCTTTGGCGGCGGGGAACGCGACTTACCGGATGGCCCCGGTGTCAGGCTGGAGGATCAAGGGCGAGAACATATACCGGAAGGCGGTTCGCATGCTCCCTACAACGCATCACCTCCGACGTCCGGTTGGCACTTTGATCGATGGGCATCATGGGGCATAAAGACCGAGCCGCTTCCACCCGAACTATTCATCCACAACATGGAGCACGGAGGAGTTATCCTCCACTACAATTGCCCAGACGGGTGCCCCGGTGAGGTCGAAATGATGTCGGACATCGTAAGTCGGACGGACGAGACCATCCTGATGCCGAATCCCGAGATGGAGAGCCGTTTCGCACTAACCGCGTGGAACTGGCTCCTCACCATGGAAGAGTACGACGACCAGCAAGCACGGGACTTCGTTCGCAGCCATCTGAACTCGCCCAACGCGCCCGAGTGGTTCAGCCGCTAGAGGCGAACCAAATGCCCGCTCCAGTTCTTTCATCTCGCTGCTTATTCCGTTAGGAGAGTCCGCCCTGCCCAATGCAAAAGTACTTCGCAAAGGTGTACGTCTCGCTCAAGCCCACGGTGAATGACCCGCAGGGCCTCACCATTCGAGGCGCGCTTGATAACCTGGGATATGACACCGTCGAGAGTGTCCGTGCAGGAAAGTACTTTCAGATTGAAATCGAGTCAGCGTCCGAACGCGATGCGGCCGAAAGCGTTGAGGGGATGTGCAAGCAACTCCTCGCGAACCCGGTCATCGAGCAGTACGATTTCGAGTTGACCGCCACTGGCTGACGGTTTGGTCTCAAAGAGACTTGGAAAAAACTGGGGATTATTGCCGTCGACTAGGGACTTGCGTACGTGTGGACGGGTCTGTCTTTGTGCGATTCACACGCAACACGCTCCAGGTTAGCATAGGCCTCGCACCCTACCAGCCAGCAAATGGGCCAGTCCATGCCCAACCTAATTCGTAGCCACCTTTGTAGCTTCCTCATACCCTTATACCCTTCAATTTTCCCTCCAACGCTCACTGTGTGCGTGAACTGTTGCACAGAGATTAGAAGGGGAGTACACCACACCAAGACGGCTATGAAATAGGGGTCTATTGGTGTGATTCGAAGGAAATGGAGATGGTTCTATGGCAGGGGTGGCAGGATGTATACCTAGCTACGAAATCTCAGTAATTTCTCGGTCAACCCCACAATCAACCCCACAAAACGCACAACCCCACGCTGCCCGGTCATAAGAGCCGGCTATTGGTTCTCGCTCCGAGCGGTCAGCCCGCTCCCGAAGTACATCTACCATCTCCCGCACAATCGGTGCCCAGTGAGTTGGCGCGTTGGGTAGCCCCAAGCGTTTGAGCGTTCGAGTATGTGATTGCCTCTAGGTCATGCTTGACGACGAGGCGATCAGTCAATCTCGATCTCTCGTTAGGCACCCCACCACGAGTGCCAAGAGGCCCTCTCAGACCATCGCTGCGCCCTGCCCACAAGCGATTTCGCGTGGGAAAGCCGTAGACTGGTATGGGGGTGTACAGGGAAACGAGTTTTGTGACAAGTTGCACATACGGGTGGTTATCGTAGCTGAAACGGGGGAATTTCGGTCCCTACAGGACGGAAATAGCGAACACTTTTCGTCAGGGGCTGGTTGCAGCGAGGTGGTACATGTGCCGTAGCTGAGGTGTACAAGTTGTATTCCCCGGACAATGGGCAGGTGTGTACATATGCCGTAGCTGGCGTGTACATGTTGTACACCGGGTGTAGATGTGTCATGGAAAAGGATGGCCTTCCCATCTGAGGCACAGGAATTGACGATTCAGGCATGGTGCTAGGGACGCTTACGAGAGATCACGTTGGTTCCGAGAATGGAGGAGGCTGATTGAAATGTGGACCGGAGTGAAAGACCCCTACAGGACAATCGGACGAACTACGACTCATAGACCCGCTTTGACTACTCGCGATTAAGTCCATATCCTTTGTCGGCATCAACGTACAAGGGCAGCATCGATGGCATCCGCACGACGGAAGAGCAACGCAAATAAGGATTCGAGTGGCTACGGCGGCGACACCGACTACCGCTCCGAGCTATGGAAGATGGCCGACGCGCTGCGAGGCAGCATGGACGCCGCAGAGTACAAGCACGTTGTCCTCGGCCTGATATTCCTGAAGTACATCTCGGACGCCTTCGAGGAGGCATACGCGCAGCTGGAGAAAGAGATTGAAGAAGGCGCGGACCCTGAAGACCCCGACGAGTATCGCGCCCAGAGCATCTTCTGGGTGCCACCTGAGGCCCGATGGCCGACGCTCCAGTCACAAGCACGACAGCCCACCATAGGCCGGGCCGTCGATGACGCCATGACTGCCATTGAGCGCGACAATTCTGCCCTGAAAGACGTCCTGCCGAAGGACTACGCCCGGCCTGCCCTGGACAAGAACGTGTTGGGGCGGGTGGTCGACCTCGTCAGCAACATCAAGGTGGGTGGCGCCGATGCTCGCGCCACGGACGTGCTCGGAAGCGTGTACGAATACTTCCTTGAGCAGTT
>JAPOPA010000373.1 GCA_026713145.1 Chloroflexota bacterium | reverse complement strand
GCCAACACGCAGGCAATCGAAATCGCCGACCCGTCCATCGTCGAGGTCAGCGGCTCGGTCGACGAGATCGACGTCCTGTTCCTGCAGGTCGGCTCTCAGGCCTTCGTAAGCCTGGAGGCGCTGGGCAATCAGACCCTGCCGGGCACGGTCTCGTCAATTGCCAATGCCGGCAACTCGCAGCAGGGGATCGTGACCTACCCCGTGTCGATCCGGGTGGACTCCTCCGAAAGTGGACCTCTCCCCGAGGGACTGAGCGCGACGGCGCAGGTAATCATTCGCGAACAGACCGACTCCGTGCTCGTTCCCCTACAGGCCCTTTATGGTTCGGTGCAGGCACCGACGGTCAGGGTGGTAAGCGGCAACGACATCATCGAGAGAGAGGTCACTCTCGGTATCAGCGACGACTTCTGGGTCGTGGTCGAGGGCGGCCTCAATGAGGGCGAGACTATCAGCATGGAAGTCGTCGGCAGCAGCACAGCCGGATTTGGCGGAATCGGCGCGACATTCCGCGCGGTCGGAGGATTCGGAGGCGGCCGCGGCCGGCCCCCCGGTGGTGGTGGCGGCGGCGGTGGAGGTAACTAAGATGTTCGCAGCATCACGAAGCAGCCGTTCAATATGAAGCAGACACAGGCTCATGACTGAGAATCAAGACAACGTAATCGAACTGCACGACGTAACCAAGGTCTACAGGATGGGAGAGATCGAGGTGAACGCGCTTGCCGGCGTCAGCCTGACCATCCGGCGGGGCGAACTGACCGCCATCATGGGGCCGTCCGGCTCCGGCAAGTCGACCATAATGAACATCATCGGTTGCCTCGACGTGCCCACGTCCGGCAAGTACATCCTCGACGGCGAGGACGTCGGCATGCTCAGCGACGACCGTCTGGCCGGGATTCGGAACCGCAAGGTCGGCTTCGTCTTCCAGACCTACAACCTCCTTCCGAGGCTGTCGGCCCTGACGAACGTCGAACTGCCGCTGCAGTATGGCAAAGGAGGCGGGCGCAAGGATCGATCGTTTGAAGCCCTGTCCAAAGTAGGTCTCGCGGACAGGGTGCACCATAAGCCGGTCGAGCTCTCCGGTGGACAGCAGCAGCGTGTCGGCATCGCGAGGGCGCTGGTGAAGGACCCCGCGATCCTACTGGCCGACGAGCCGACTGGCAATCTCGATACCGCTTCGAGCCAGGAGATCATGTGGATCATCCAGGAACTGAACCGGCAGTCGGGAATCACCGTCGTCATCGTCACCCACGAACACGACATCGCCGCCCACGCGGCAAGGGTCGTAACTATGCTTGACGGCAAAGTGCTCGACGACACCCGCCAGGAACCCGTCCTCGTGCCCGAACCGGGAATCATCTAAATCAGGCCACCACAAATCACACTACGAAATTCTCGCTAAGAAATTCCTCATATGTCACTACTTCAAACCATCAATACGGCAATAATCTCACTAGCCGCCAACAAGCTCCGCGCCGGACTCGCCCTACTTGGCATCGTTATTGGCGTGACAGCGGTCATTACGCTCATGTCAATCGGCCGAGGCACAACGGAGCAGATCACCGGGATCATCCAGGGGCTGGGGACGAACCTCCTGTTTGTTCAGCCTGAGGGTGAAGGGCAGCTCACGCTCGGCGACGCCGACGCGCTTGTTGACCCCGTTTACGCCCCATCGGTGCTCGCCTCGGCCCCGGAGGTCCGCGCCTTTGCGACCCTCGTCGCGGGTCGCGATAACACCAATGCCCAGGTGGTCGGCGTCACTCCCGAGTACCTGGCGGCGAGGAATCTTGATCTCGCCAGTGGGATGTTTATCATGTCCCCCCATGTCGACAACCGGGACGAGGTGATCGTGCTTGGCGCCAACGTGGCCGAGCAGCTATTCCAGAACCGCGATCCCGTGGGCGAGTACGTTCGTGTGAACGCGCGGCGGTACCGGGTGATCGGTCTGCTGGAGAGCCAGGGCGGCGGTGGATTCGGCACTTTCGATACCCAGGTCCTGATCCCCATCACCACGGCCTATTACCGGCTCAGCGGTGAACGCACGCTGACCGGCGATGTCGCCGTTAGCCTCATAAACGTACAGGTTAGGGACTTGGACGACATCGACCAAAGCATTGAAGAGGCGAGTGGAGTGCTCCGCCTCCGTCACCGCATTACCGAGGAGGATGACTTCACCGTCATCAGCCAGCAGAGCACCATTGAAACGCTGGAGGAGACGACGAACACCTTGGTCGTATTCTTGGGCATAATCGCGGGAATATCACTTCTCGTCGGCGGCATCGGGATCATGAACATCATGCTGGTGTCGGTGACCGAGCGCACGAGAGAGATCGGCATCCGAAAGGCCATGGGCGCGAAGCGGCGGGATATCCTCCTCCAGTTCGTGGCTGAAGCGACCGTGCTCAGCATCGGCGGTGGTCTCTTGGGAGCGGGCTTGGGCTTTTGGATGACCAACGCCATAGACGGACGCACGCTCGGAACCCAGACCTTCAACACCAGCTTTAGCAACGAGTTTGCCGCGCTCGCCCTGATCGTGTCGGCGGGCATCGGCCTGTTCTTTGGCATCTATCCCGCCGTACGGGCCTCGAGACTCCACCCGATAGATGCCCTGAGGTATGAGTAGGACGAAGAAGGAATTGAGTAGAAAGTAGCGCGTAGGCAGTCGAACGTACCGTTGTCCGATTAGGCGAGATGGTAAAGAGAAAGAGGGACAGAGATGATTAAGGCGATGATGTTGTTGGCAGGCTCACTTGTTCTTGTATTCCCCGTCGCGTGCGGATCGGCGGACGAAGGTGGGGGAGACGGGGCCGGGGCTGCCGCGGACGCGCAGGTCGCGGACCTGTCCCAGTTCCCAACGCCGACTCGCTCTCAGGCCGCGCCGCAGCCGGAACCTACCCAGCCGGTTGCAGCCGCCGCCGTTCAAACGCAGGCGGAACAGGGCGGAGACGATAGCGAAGCCGCCGAAGTCGAGCCGATGAGCCAGGAGGAGCTGCAGCAACTCCGACAGCAACTGCAGAGCGGCGAACTGAGTGCAGAGGAGCAGCAAGAGGCGATTGAGAGGCTGCGGGCGCAATTCGGAGGGGGTCAGGGCGGCCAAGGCGGATTCGGCGGCGGCGGTGGCGGTGGCACTCAGGCCGTCGGCTCTATAGAGAGTATTAGTGGCAGCACCATAGCCGTCACGACGGAACTTGCCACGATCTCGGCAAACGTGGGAGAGAACGCCAATATCAGAATTACGTCAATTCTCGAACCTACGGCCCTGACCGAGGGAACACAGGTCATAGTGGTCAGTGAGCGTGTCGAGGGGAGTACCCTGGCACGCGTCATAACAGTCGTCCCCGAAGGACAGGGCGGTTTTGGGCGAAGAGGTGCGGGCGGCGGACAGGGTGGTCAGGGCGCATTTGGTGGTGGGCAAGGCGGACAGGGCGGCGGCGGAACTCTTCCGCTATTCGGCACCATCGAGAGCATCGCAGACAGCGGGTTCACGCTTGAGACTCAGCAAGGCCCGTTTCCCATTGCCACGAACGATGAAACCGTCATCATCCAGACCGCTCAGGGTGCCTTGGCCGACCTCGAAGTGGGAATGCAGGTCGGCGTGTTCGGCACCGCCGACGAGGAGGGCACGATAGAAGCCCGCACGATTGCTGTCACGCCTGAAGGCTTGGAGGACATCGCCGGTCTCGGCGGCGGCCTCGCTGGTCGTGGTCGTGGCGGTGGCGGTCTTGGTGGTGGTGGTGGCGGAAACTAGCAGCCGACCTGAATTTGAGGAATCCTCATAAGCGCTGGGTCTCTGAGCGAGGGGCCAAGACTACATTCGTTCATACCTGGCCTGTGTCGTAGTGTCGAGACGGCATTCATGGTTCGACAAGCGAACCTCGAACGGCTTTCGGCGACTTAACGGACACCCTCCAAGACATCTTCCTCTAGCGTAGCCCCTCGTACCGTTGCCAGCCGGTCGAGGGGCTTCTTCTTGACTCCATTCCCGATCGTATCCGGGATGGGAACCTATTGGCGTCAGTTCGGTATGCCGGACGGTCAGGACGGTTGGCTGACGGCGGTCCGTACGGGCGGGATTGCGCCGCATGTTCCTCTTGGGCCGTAGGGGCGATATACTACCGGCCGACCTCTATCACAATTCGAGCGAGAGAGCGATGCCGGGACCATACAGCGTGAAGTTCGAGTCCAACGTGCCGCTGATGCTTCGTGACGGCACGATGACGTATGTCGATGTCTGCAGACCGGACGCGCAGGGCGGGTTCCCAGGCCTGATGATACGGACGCCCTACAACAAGTCCGAGGTAACGTCGAGGGCATGGGCGCTGGATATCATCCGAGCTGCCCAGCGAGGCTATGCCGTCGTGCTCCAGGACATAAGGGGCAGACACAGCTCAGAGGGTGAGTTCTACCCGTTTGTCAACGAGGCAAGCGACGGGCTCGACTCCATCGAATGGTTGGCGAGCCAGCCTTGGTGCAGTGGCAAGGTTGGGATGTTCGGCAGCTCGTATAACGGGGCGACGCAGTGGCTCGCGGCCTCCCAAGGACCGTCGCACCTCGGCGGGATCGCCCCCGGTGTCACGGCCTCCGACTACCACGAAGGTTGGTCGTGGCAGGGCGGAGCCTTCGAGTTGGGATTCAACATGTCTTGGTCAGTTGGATCGCTTACGGCGGCCAACTGGCAGAACCTCTCGAAGCAGCTGTTCCTGTCGCCCTACCAGCTCGACGCGCTCCTGAAGACACAGGACAATCTGATGCCCGCGGCAGAGCACTTGCCGATGAGCGGATACGAGGAACTCAAAGGCGAACTCGCGCCATACTACTTCGACTGGATGGAGCATCCTGAGTACGACGACTACTGGAAGGCTATCTCGATAGAGGAGATGCACAAGGACATCGTCGTACCTGCCTTCAACTACGGCGGTTGGTACGACATCTTTATCGGTGGCACGGTCAGGAACTTCACGGGAATGAGGGAGTCAGGCGGGAGCGATCAGGCACGATCGCTGCAGCGCCTCGTCATCGGCCCGTGGACACACGGGGGACTCCAGACCTCCGTCGCAGGAGAGCGCAGTTTCGGAGCGGCTGCCTCGACCCTCGCGGATGATGTACCCGGCGGGATCCTGCGATTCTACGATTACCTGCTGCACGGCGAGGAGAACGGACTTGCCGACGACAAGCCGGTGCGCATCTTCGTCATGGGAGATAACGTGTGGCGTGAGGAGGACGAGTGGCCTCTCACTCGCGCCAATCCTACCGAGTACTACCTTGGTAGCGGAGGCAGGGCCAACACCCTCGCGGGCGACGGCGCGCTCGTCCAGGACCCGCCCGCCGAAAGCCCGCCGGACGTATTCCTCTACAATCCTCTGGATCCCGTTCCGACCCGTGGAGGCAACCTCTGTTGCGACGTGGGAACCCTCGTTGCCGGTGTATTCGACCAACGCCCCATCGAGACGCGGGGTGACGTGCTGGTCTACACGTCAAGTCCCATGGAGGAGGATACGGAGGTGACCGGCCCGGTGGTGGCCACGCTCTACGCCTCAAGCTCCGCCGTGGACACCGACTTCACGGCCAAGCTCGTGGACGTGCGACCGAACGGGTACGCCGCGAACCTTTGTGACGGCATCATCAGGGCGCGCTATCGGACACCACGGGAACCAGCCAGTTTCCTCGAACCCGGCGACGTGTACGAATTCACGATCGACCTCGGCCCGACGAGCAACGTATTCAAGAAGGGGCACTCGATTCGCGTCGAGATTGCCAGCAGCAACTTCCCGCGCTTCGACCGGAATCTCAACACGGGAGAGCCTATCGGGACGACGGGCGAGTCGGTTCCTGCCCTTCAGACGGTGTTTCATGATGCTCGGTACCCGTCGCGGATCACGCTGCCGGTAGTACCGAGGGAGTGATTCGAGTCGCTCACCCTCACTCCGGCCCTCTCCTGGGACGGGAGAGGGATTAATGTAGGGGTTTCGCCGTTAGCGTGGTTCGGAGAGGGCTTCGCGCATTCTTGTAACCCGTTGTTGACATAGGCGGGGTTTGCTATACTTACGCGCACTCGCGGCCCGGAGGTGCGTCGCGGTTTCTGTTCGTTTGGGTGGGAGCCGCTGTGCGAAGGGCCAAACCAAATACAGCTGTGTAGGGAGACGCTACAAGGGAAAGGAGTCGGCTATTGAAGTGGATTGATTTTGCTCGCCCCCACACGGTCGAGGAAGCGGTAGGACTTCTCACGGAACGAGGTGACAGGGCACGCCCATTGGCAGGCGGCACCGACCTGATCGTTCAGTTGAGGACAGGAGGCCACGATCCCGATCATGTGGTGGACATTAAGAAGATACCGGAGTTGAATGAATTGAGTGTGTGTTCGGACGGCGGGCTGACGATGGGTGCGGCCGTGCCTTGCCACCGGATATACAACGACGCGGATGTCGCCTCGCAGTACCCTGCGGTGGTGGACGCGGCGTCCATTATCGGCGGAACACAGATTCAGGGCCGCGCTTCGTTCGGAGGGAACCTGTGCAACGCCGTTCCCAGCGCGGACACCATACCGGCGATGATCGCCCTCGGCGCATGCGCCAACATCGCTGGGCCAAACGGCAACCGCTGCGTGCAGATAGAGGACTTCTGTACCGGTGTACGTGAGAACGTACTCGGCCCGGGCGAACTGCTGGTCTCCATCAGCTTCCCGGCACCGGCCGCCAATTCCGGCGCGAGGTACCAGCGCTTCATTCCGAGGAATGAGATGGACATCGCCGTCGTCGGCGTTGGTGCAGGCGTGACGCTGAACGACGGGTGCTTCGAGTCGGTGCGAGTCTCCCTCGCCGCAGTCGCTCCGACGCCGCTGTTCGTCACCGAGATCAACGACGAGCTGGCGGGGAAAGAGGTCAACGACGAGAACATCGCCAAGGCAGGCGAGATCGCCAGGGACGCTGCAAAGCCCATTACCGACATGCGCGGCACCATTGAGTACCGCAAGCACCTGTGCGACGTCATGACCAGGCGCGTGATCAACGACGCAGTAACTCGAGCACGAGGAGGCCAAGTAGATGCCCACTAAGTCATACGTTCAGACGACAATTAACGGTGAGATGGTCGAGTTCCTCACCGAGCCGCGCCAGAGCCTCTTGGAGGTCCTGCGCGACACGCTTCAGCTAACCGGCGCCAAGGAAGGCTGCAACGACGGCAACTGCGGCGCGTGTACGGTAAACATGGACGGGCGAATAGTCTGTTCCTGTCTCGTGCTCGGCGTCGAGGCCGACGGAGCGTGCATAGATACGATTGAGGGCATGGCGACGCCGGAGGGTCTTCACCCGCTGCAGGTCTCGTTCCTCGAGAACGCCGCGCTCCAGTGCGGCATTTGCACGCCCGGCTTCCTCATTTCATCCAAGGCGCTGCTCGAACAGAACCCGAACCCCACCGAGCACGAGATCCGGTGGTGGCTCGCTAACAACCTCTGCCGGTGCACCGGCTACGACAAGATCGTGCGGGCAGTCATGGACGCGGCAGACAGGATGCAAGCACAGGAGGCGTAGACATGACTACAACCTACGAACCGAATGTCGTTCTTTCGCAGGTCGAGTACGACGTAGTTGGGACGCGTCCCATTCGGCACGACGGAGCGGACAAGGTAACGGGTCGGGCCAAGTACGGCGCGGACGTTCACACGACGGGCATGTTGCACGGATTTATACTCCGCAGCCCGCACGCCCACGCCAACATACGGTCGATTGACACGAGTAAGGCGGAGGCTCACCCGGCAGTTCGCGCGATTGCGACCGCGGCGGACTTCCCCGAGACTCCGCTCGGCGACGACGGCTCCCGAAAGGTAACGCTCGGCGAGCTGGCGACCGACCTTCTCTATCTTCGCGACGGAATCATGGCGAAGAAGAAGGTGGTCTTCCGAGGCCATCCGGTGGCAGCAGTCGCCGCCACATCGGCCCACGAGGCTGAGGAGGCTGCGGGGCTGATCGAGGTCGACTACGAGGTGTTGGAGCCGGTTTCCGAGGTG
>JAPOPA010000050.1 GCA_026713145.1 Chloroflexota bacterium | reverse complement strand
TCGATACGTCGAACTCGGAGGAAACTACTTCGACTCACGGGCACACCACTACGTAGTCGACTCAGCTGTCAGAAGAATTGAACGACTGGGGTACAAGGTCACTGTCCAGGCTGCCTGACGAGTTATTTTCAGAGGAATGACAGAATGTGAACACAGCCAAGTATCTAGCTACTATCGGCGCGGAGGGATGCGGTGGCGTCGGGGTCGACGGCGAGGGAATCGGGTTCGATGACGACGCCGAATTCACGGCGGACGTAGTCGACGGAGTAGATGCCGTTGCGAACGTCCTGAAGGACGAGTTCCGGGTCGCGTTCCATGGGGTTGCCCCAGCCGCCGCCGCTGGCCATGACGTGGTGGATGACATCGCCGCGTTTCATGCGGCCTACGCCCATGGGAGTGATGGTGTGCTCGTCGTCCTGGTCGGGATTCACTATGTTCCACGAGGACGATCCGGGCTTGCCGCCGTGGAGTCCGAAGGCGCGGTTCCGTCGTTTGTCGGAGCGGAGCTGGAGGACTGCTTCGTGTTCGAGCAGGCGGACGTCGCGGACGATGGAGGGGGCGCCGCGGTACTTGCCGGGTCCAGCGGAGTCGGGGACGGCGCCGTAGCGTTCGATACGGACGGGCGTTTCGACCTCCGCGATCTCGACGGGGGTATTGGCGCTGTTGCCGCCGGGATGCGGTGTTCCGAAGGGGCCGTCGCCGTTCGGTCTGCCGCCGCGGCTTCCGGCGAAGAGGTCTACGAAGGCGAAGGGCCTGCGTTCGGAGTCGTAGCCGCCGATGCTGATTATGGTGTTGCCGCCCTCGCCGTCGGCAGGCACGCGGTCGGGGACGGCCTTGGAGAGGGCGCCCCAGACGGCCTCCATGATGCGGTAGCCGACGATGCCCCGCGCGCCGCAGGGAGCGGGCAGGACGGGGTTGACGACCGTGGCCTCCGGGGAGGTGACCCTGATGGGATGGTGGGAACCGGAGGAGTTGGGAATGTCGGGGTCCATGATCTGGCGAATGCCTCCCCAGACTGACGACTCAGTGAAGGGGAAGGGCGAGTTTATGCCAGCCTTGACCTGGGGTGACGAGCCGGTGAAGTCGACGGCGATGCCGTCCCCCTCGATGACCATGCTGAGGTTAATGATTACGTCGCCGGTCTCGATGTTGTCGCCGTCGATGTAGTGCGTGAAGTCGTAGACGCCGTCAGGGAGGTTGCTAATTTCCTGCCGGACGCGCCGTTCGGAGTACTCGAGAATGGCGTCCATGTAGCGCCGAACTTCGATAGCGCCGTAGCGTCCGACAAGATCGAGGAACTGGCGCTCGCCGAGGGTGGCAGCGGCGATCTCGGCACGGATGTCGCCAAGCACCTTGTCGGGAACGCGGACGTTGGTTGCAAGGAGGTCGAACATCGTCTCGTTGGGGACGCCTCGCTCGTAGAGCTTGGTGGTGGGGATGCGAAGGCCTTCCTGGTATATCTCGTGGGAGTCGGTGGAGTTGCTGCCGGGGACAATGCCGCCGATGTCGGTCTGGTGGGCGACGGTGCAGGAGAAGCCCTGCAGCTCGTCCTCGGCGAAGACCGGCTTGATGACGTACACATCGGGGAGGTGGATGCCGCCAGAGGTGTAGGGGTCGTTCATGATGTATATGTCGCCGGGGTAGATGCGTCCGTCGAACTTGCGAATGATGGAGCGCACGGCGCTGGGGAAGGAGCCGACGTGGAAGGCGATGGTGAGGCCCATGGCGACGGTCTCGCCGTTGCGGTCGGCGAATCCGGTGGAGAAGTCCATGGCGTCCTTTACGATGCCTGAGTAGGCGGTGCGGAGGATCGTGAGGGCCATCTCGTCCACAAGGGTATCGAGGGCGTTGCGGATGACCTCGAAGGTGACGGGTTCTATGTCTCTTGGCAGCATGGTGTGTTTCTTTCTACCTCCGTCCAAATCTCAGTACACGACCGGAGCGGCATCCGGTCATGTTGCCGTCCCGCAGGACGGGTTGGCCGTTGACGAATACGTGGTGCATTCCCATCGCGAGTTGGCTCGGCGATTCGAGGGTGCCGGTCTCCCGGAACTCTGCCGGGGCGAATATGGCGATGTCGGCCCTCATGCCTTCGGCAAGGAGGCCACGGTCGGTGAGGCCCATGCGCTCGGCGGGCCTAGCGGTGAGTTTCTCAACGGCGTGTTCCAAGGTAAATTGATTTGTTTGCGTTACAAAGCGCTTTAGGAACCACGAGGCCCACGTGTAAGCGCCGAGGAAGTCGGTGTCTGCGAGGGGGCCGTCCACACCGAGGGCGGTGGCGTCTGAGCCGATGGTGCACAGGGGATGGAGGAAGGTGTCGATAAGCTCGTCCTCGGTGTATGAGTGGCAGAGGACCATGGGGAATTCGATTTGATCCACTTCGCGGGCGAGGATGTCCAAGACGGTGTCCCAGCCGTCAGTGTCATCGGCGGTGAGGTCGGCGATGCTCTTCCCGACGGCGTCGGGTCTGGATGCGGAGAGGAAGAGGTAGACGTTCTCCCAGCCGCCGAGCGCGAAGCTGGATATGAGGCTGGGGTATTGTCGTACGTGTTTGCGGAAGGCGTCGTCGGAGAGGAGTGTGCGGCGTTCGGCGGTGCTCCTGTCCAAGAATGGCGACGGGAGCGCCATGCTGAGGTTGGTGATGCCGTGGAGCCGTGTGTGCTGGTCGAAGGCGATGTCGAGGCCTTCGTCGTGGGCGACTTCGACTGCGCTGATGGCGCGCTCGCGGGCGTCGGGAGGGCCTCCACGGCGGGGGATGATATGGGACACCTGGCAGCGCACGCCGGAGTCCCTGGCGACCTGAACGGTCTCTTCGACGGCCTCAACGGCCTCGACCTCCTTGTTGCGGGTGTGGCAGGCGTACATCGTGGCGTGTCGGGCGGCGACACGGCAGAGGTCGACGATCTCCCGATGGGAGGCGTCCCGCTCCCATGCGGACTCGAGACCGGTTGAGTAACCGAATGCTCCGGCTTCGAGTCCCTCCTCCAAAAGGTATGCCATTTGGTTAATCTCGTCTGGAGAGGCGGGGCGCTCGTCGAAGCCCATTACGGCGATGCGCAGGTTGCCATTGGGGACGAGTGAGGCGACGTTGATGGCGGGCTGTGCAGCGTCGAGGGCTTCGAGGTATCCGGCGAAGGTCCGCCATGTCATGTCCAAGCGGGGGTCATAGCCGTAAATGTTGGCGGTGAACAGGTCGGGGTCGGTTATCGGGGCGCAGCCGTGCCCGCAGTTACCCACGAGCTCCGTGGTCACGCCCTGGTAGACGGAGCTCTGGGCGCGTGGATCTACGAGGAGGGTGAAGTCGGAGTGGCTGTGGATATCGACGAAGCCGGGGGTTACGACCAGGCCTTGGGCGTCGATCTCGTCCACGCTCCGGGCGTCATCGAGGGGGCCTATGGTTTCGATGCGGTCGCCTGCGATGCCGATGTCTGTGGTGCGGGCTGGGCGACCGGAGCCGTCGACGAGGGTACCGCCCCGTATGATGATGTCGAGCTGCATGTGGGTTATTGTCCCGTATCTGAACTTCGTTGTAAAAGGCAAATGGTTTAGTCCCGGAGAGTCACCCTCACCCTAGCCCTCTCCCACGACGGAGGCTGTCTCATAAGTAGGTTATCTTGTTGAAAATACAGAGGTTCTAGGGGTAAGTTCGTGTTGTTGCACCTGCTTTAGGAGAAGTGGCATGCTATTTCGGGACTTCAATCGGGAACAGGGGTGGCTTCTGCCGCCTGATCTGGGAGAGTTAGTAGGCCCCAATCATCCCGCGCGATTCGCCGCGACCTTCGTGG
>JAPOPA010000052.1 GCA_026713145.1 Chloroflexota bacterium | reverse complement strand
TCGATACGTCGAACTCGGAGGAAACTACTTCGACTCACGGGCACACCACTACGTAGTCGACTCAGCTGTCAGAAGAATTGAACGACTGGGGTACAAGGTCACTGTCCAGGCTGCCTGACGAGTTATTTTCAGAGGAATGACGCATGTCGTTATCACCGACGCCGCCAATCATGCAGGTGGCTGTAAGGGCGATTCGCGAATCGCCCCTACGGGAAATTGGTCGGGGGCTATTTTCGGAGGATTCCCGCATGCCGGTTGCCACCGACACCGCCAATCATGAAAATGGCCGTAGGGGCGATTCGCGAATCGCCCCTACGGGAAATTGGACGTGGGTTATTTTCAGAGGAATGACGGCCTGACTATTTTCCTACTTTATCTTGAGGGCGCGGATGCGGTGGCCGAACTGCTCGGAGATTAGGAGGATGTCCTCGCCGTAGAAGGTGAGGCCGTAGGGGGTGTTGAGTCCGGTTTCTGCGTAGGGACCGTCGGCGCCGGCGACGGTTTCGAGCGTGCCGTCCGGTGTGACGCACCTAACGAGGTGGTTGTCGGAGTCGGTGAAGTAGACGGCCCCGTCGGTTGAGACGGCGACGCCGTGGGGAGTGTCGAGCTTGGCCTCGGCGGCCTGTGTGCCGTCGGGCGAAAAGCCCTGATCACCGGAGCCAACGATCGTGGTTATGATGCCGTCAGCGTCGACCTGGCGGATGACGTGGAAGTTATGATCAACGAAGTACATGCTCCCGGCATTGTCGAACGTGATGGAGGACACGCCGCTGATCTGTGCCTCCGTCGCGGGGCCACCGTCACCCGAATTGCCGGGAAGTCCGGTGCCCACGACGGTGTCGATGATGCCCGTCTGAGCGTCGATCTTGCGGATGCGCCCTACCCCGGTGTCGCCGATGTATATGTTGCCGTCAGCATCGTGGGCGACGGATGAGACGTGGACGAGGTTGGCGTTGAGGGCGGGACCGCCGTCGCCCTTGTCCCACTGGAAGGCGGCGCCCGCGACGTTATGAATGATGCCGTCGGCGTCGACGCGACGAACGTGGCCATGCCTCGTGTCCGCGATGACGAGCGTGCCATCGGAGTCTACCGAAACGTCGTTGGGATTGCCGAGATAGGCCTCGGTTGCGGGGCCGCCGTCGCCGCCGTATGCGCGCGCTCCGTTCCCCGCGACGGTGCGGATGACGCCGGTCGACGGATCGATGGCGCGAATTCGCTGGCTCCAGATGTCCGCGATGTAGATTTGCCCGTTGGGGCCTACGGACATGCCGTCAGGGCCTCCGAGGAAGCCATCCGTGGCGACCTCACCGTCGTGATTGGTGGTGCCTCCGAGGACGGTCTCAACTATGCCCGTTTCGCCGTCGATTCGTCGCGTGCGTCCGCCGCAATCGGAGTAGAAGACGGTGCCGTCGGGGTCGGCCCAGACGCCAACCTCGACGGAGTTGACCTCGGTGTCGGTGGCCTTGACTCCCTCCTCGCCCATGCCGGGCACGCCGGTGCCGGCGATGGTGGTGACGATTCCGGTCTCGGCGTCCACGCGACGGACGCGGAAGCCGTACTTCTCGCCGACGTAGAGGTTGCCGTGAACGTCGACGCAGATGGCGTCGGGCATGAGGGTCGAGGCCTCGGTGGCGGGGCCGCCGTCGCCATTCGAGGCCCGCTGCCCGTTGCCGAGGACGGTTGTCACGATGCCTGTCTTCATGTCGATCTTGCGGACGCGGTCGTTGGAGTTGTCGCAGACGTAGAGGTCGCCGTCGGGACCGAAGGCGAGGTGCTCCGGGTGGTAGAAGCCCGCTGACTCCTTGGGGCCGCCGTCGCCGCTGTACCCGCCGAGGCTGAGGCCCGGCCCGAAATACGGTTTGCTGTTGCCCACTTCGGACGGATGGTGTCGCGCCTCGTGTCCGGCGAAGAGCTCGATGATGCCGGTTTCGGCATCGACCCGGCTGACGTTGTTGGTCCACTCGCTGGATACGTAGACATCGCCGTTTTCGGCGACGGCGACTCCGCAATGGGTGTCCATCTCGGCCTCGGTGGCTGGGCCGCCATGACCGCCACGACCCACCTTGCCCGATCCGACGACGGTCTCGACGATACCGGTCTCGGCGTCGATGCGGCGATAGACGAAGTTCTGAATGTCGTTGATGACGATGTTGCCGTGCACGTCCTGGGCGATGTCGTGCGGCGAGTAGAACTCCGCGTCGATGGCGGGGCCGCCGTCACCGGAATATCCGGGAACGCCGGTGCCGGCGAAGCGGTGGAGGATGCCGTCGTGGTCGATGCGCCAGACGACGTGCATGTGGTAGTCGTTGATGATGAGCTCGCCGGTCTTGTTCCAGCGCAGGATGCCCAGAGGCCATCCGGCATCGGCCTCCTTTGCGGGGATGCCATCGCGCATTCCCACACCGGCGATGGTGGTCATTTCGCCGGGTTTCAGGTCGTTGAAGAGTTTGTTGAGGTTCATGTGGTTCTCCTTTGTGCCCCCTTCCTCTGTCCTTCCCCCAGCGGGGGAAGGATGGGGAATGTTAGTCCTTGTCCGGTGGGGGAAGGATGGGTGGTCTTGGTCATTCTGACGACGAGGAGGAATGAGAGGTTGGTCCTGAATGTTACATACTCATGACGACTTTGACGATTTCGTCGGAGCGGTTCTCGTACATGTCGTAGGCCTTGTTGACCTCGTCGAACGGGAGGCGATGGGTGATCATTTCAGCGGGATCCCACCATCCACGTTGGCGCAGACCGACCATGGTCTCGATGTGCTTTGTGACACTGCCGCTCGCGGACGACGCGGAGGATATGAGCGTGACGTTGCGGTAGAGCAGGTCGCGGGCCTCGATTGGAAGGGTGGGATTGGGGTCGCCGGTGTTCTGGTGTCCGCCGAACATGATAATTGTGCCGCCAGGTTTCACGAGGCGACACGCGGCTGAGAATGTGTCGGTGTATCCGGCAGCCTCGACTGTGACGTCGGCGAGCTCACCGCCGGTGATCTCCTCGACCGCTTCGTCGAGCAGTTCCTGGGAAGGATTGATCGTGTGCGTCGCGCCGAACTTTGTAGAGTATTCGAGGCGATAGTCGAAGAGATCGGCTGCGATAACGCGGCGCGCTCCGGCTCTCGCGGCCATGGCAGTAAAGGAGAGCCCTATAGCGCCCTGCCCTATTACCAGGACTGTACGCCCGAGAAGGGTCCCCACCTGCTGGAGAGCGAAGAGGACTGTGCCGGAAGGCTGGCACATGATCCATTCGCCGAGGTTGCCCTCGTCCGGGAGGGCGATGATGCGGTCGGGGAGCGACTCGTAGTACTCGACGAGGCCCTGGTGGGTGTCGGGAATGATGATGACGCGCTGGCCTTCACGCCATTCGTCCGAGCGGCTCTCGACGATGGTGCCCGCCAACTCGTGGCAGGGGGCGCCGACATCGACGGGGTAGTGCTCTTCAGGGAAGACGGTGCCGTACTCGTAACGCATGTCGCTGCCGCAGATCGACCAGCGTTCCAGATTGACAAGGCAGTTGCCGTCCCGCACCTCAGGGACTTCGGTGTCAACGATCTCGAAATGCTTTGGGCCTACCAGATGCGCTGCCTTCATTCGTGTCTCTCCGCAGTGGCTGCTAAAGTACGCGAGAGTTATACCCGACTGGAGGGCGAACGTAAAGCGGTCAGGGGGAGGGTGCTGGGTGCTAGGTGCTGGGGTGCGGACCCCCTCTCTGTATCTCTCCCCCAGCGGGGGAGAGACTGAAGGCGTCGTATCTCTCCTCCGGCGGGGGAGAGACTGAAGGCGTCGTATCTCTCCTCCGGCTGGGGAGAGTTTGAAGGCGTCTTTCCTCATGGACCTCCGAGACGCAATCTGAATTGACAGTTGAAAAGGGCGGCTGGTAGGCTGGCCCGCACCGCAATGACTTGGGGGCGACCGTCATGAAGATCACGGACGTGAGGGTCGTTTCGAAGGGTCTGCTGAGCGGCGCGCCGGTGTTGGTCGAAGTCGATACGGACGAGGGCATCACGGGCGTCGGCTCCACCTCTGCTTCCGTTTCCGTCATCTCGGCACTGGTCGAGAACGAATTCGACGGACTCAAGGGCCTTCTGATCGGCTCCGATCCCACTGATCCGAATTTGGCCTGGCAGCACATGTTCGCCAGCGGCGCGCGAGGGCGCGGCGGTGAAGGAGGTGTGGGGGTCAACGCGATGGGCGCCATCGACATGGCGCTGTGGGACATCGCGGGCAAGGCGGCGGGACTTCCCATCTACAAGCTGCGCGGCGGAGCCGTGCAGGACAGGATCATGGTCTACGCGAGCGGGACGGCCTTCGACAGGGCCTTCATGGAACGGACGGGAGAGTGGCGGCACAAGCCGACTGAGGTCTTGGTAGAGGAAGCGTTGGAGAACAAGACTGAGGGCTTCAAGGCCATGAAGTTCGGATGGGGCAACTACTTCAGTGAGAGCGACTACGACGATATCGAGGCGGTGAGGGATGCCGTAGGTCCCGACATGAAGCTGATGTTGGACTTCGGCTCACCAGCGTACCTGGACGGTCTATGGACGGTGAAGGAGGCGATACAGGTGGCGGAGAGGCTGGAGGAGTACGACATCTACTTCTTCGAGGAGGCGCTCAATCCCTACGACGTGGACGGGTTCGCTACGCTGACGGAGCTTTCACCGATACGAATCGCCACGGGGGAGAGTCTCACGACGGTGCGCGACTTCCAACCGTTCATCGAGCGGCGGGCGCTCGACATCATTCAGCCGGACGCGCAGCAGATGGGGTTGAGCCAGTTCGCTCGCGTGGCGGAACGGGCGGAGGAAGCGGGTATTTTGTGTATCCCTCACGGCCCTTGGTCGGCATTCCTCGTTGCGGCGCATCTGCAGGTGCTGTGTACTCTGACAAACTGCCCGATGATCGAGTACCCGGCTCCAAACGTGGAGCGAGGTTCGGGGCGAGAGGGGTTGGTAGGGGCCATGCACGATAGGGTCATAGAGACGCCGATGGTGGTGAAGGACGGCTATCTCGAATTGCCGGAGGGGCCGGGTCTTGGGTTGGGTAACTTCGTGCACGAGGCCATAGAAGAGCTAACGGCAAGGTACGGCGGAGATTCCCACAGATGACCGAACGTATCGGCAAGGTCGTTGTGACGTGGAGCGGGTACCGGGACCGGATACTGGAACGGAGCCGGCGTGAGGGCTATGAGCACCTCGAATTCCTCTTCAGCGACGACAAGAGCGAGATCTTATCGGCGTTGACTGGCGCGGACGCCGCACTGATCGGGGCGTGGGACGTGGATATGCATATGGCAGCGGTCAAGCTGCGCTGGATACATGCTATCGGCGGGGGTGTGAGGCAGAACCTGTTCCCTGAGATGGTGGAGAGCGACATCCCTTTCACCTGCGGGAAGCCCGCGTTTTCGATACCGGGGGCGGAATTCGCTCTTGGCGCGATGCTGATGTTCTCTCGGCGGAATCACGTGACGGTGGGCACACCGAAGCTGACGCAGCGAAGTCCCTCGCAGGAGGTCGCACTGAGACCTGTTGATCTCCAAGGCAAGACCCTGGGTGTGCTGGGCATGGGCGGAATCGGGCAGGCACTAGCCCCAAGGGCGAAGGCGATGGGAATGCACGTGCTTGGGACGGCCCGACTGACGAGGGAGGTCCCGGACGGAGTGGACAGGATGTATGGGGTGGACGAGGCGGTCGAAATGGTAGCGGAGTCGGACTTCGTTGCAGTGGCAGTGCCGGAGACAGAGGAGACGGA
>JAPOPA010000054.1 GCA_026713145.1 Chloroflexota bacterium | reverse complement strand
GAGCGCACCACGTGGGTGGGCTCCGGAAGCCGGCCGCCGCGAGCATCAGCGCGGATGCGCGCCAAGGCCCGCTCGCCGTCCTCGTCGATGTCGAGGTAGACCCGCAGCACGTCGCCGATGGCGGCCTTGGTCCGGCCCCAGGCGCCGGGGCGGACCGGGTTCACGCCCAGGAAGATGTCATGCCTCTGCGCGTTGAGGTGCCGCAGCCAGGCCTGCGTGCGCCCGGCCGCCAGGACCTCGGCAGAATGCACTTCTTGCAGCACCCTACCGCCCGCCTCTCCGCGAGGAATGGCGACCAGCGCGACGCGGTCGCGTGATCGAACAGGGATCCGACGTAGTCTCCCGGCCGCATGCCGCGATCCTACGCCGGGCGGCAGTGCGAGTCCAGCTGCTCAACCCCTCCCGTCGCGCAGATCCCAGTAGTTCAAGTGCCAATAGGACGAGACGTGGCGGCCGGAACCGCTCGACCCGGGGGGCCGACCGGCTGTGACGGATCGACGAGTACTACCGACAGGTCGCCGACGCCCTGATCGCGCAGATCGAGGCCGGCACCGTGCCCTGAGTACAGTCTTGGCAGCCGGGCGAGAAGGCCCTGCCGGTGAAGGCGCTCGAGCCGGCCGTGCGGTCGGAGCCGGCTCCGGAACTGCTGCCGCACGCGATCCTGCCGCTGGGCGGGGCGACGGCTGGACTGCGTGGTAGGTCAGTGGGCGGACTCCAATTCCACCCGTAGATCGTCGAGCTTCCGCTGGGTCTGGTCGAGCACTTCAGAGAAACAGTCTGTGCAGTACGCCGTTCCTGGCCCCATTGTGCCGGGCTTCTTCACTCGGACACACCTTGTTCCCATAGGCATGTTCGCGTTGCATCGGCGGCATTCGGACTTCTTGAGGGCAACGTGGAAGGAGACCGTTCCATGCGTGCTGCCAATCAGGGAGGGCGTCGGGCCACGCTTCGCCATCACTGGGTCCCCTTCCTTGTCCTGGCCTTCCGGTTCTCGGCGTTCTCGCGCTGTTTGACTTTAAGCCTCCGTACTTCCGCATTAAGGATCTCCGGGAGAAGATCCATTGCCTTCTTGAGCTCGTCCGTGCTCCAGTCGCCTCGGCGGTCGGCGCTCACCAATGACTTTACGCGTCCGTTGAAGAGCTGGATTGCAACCACAAAGTTTGTGCCCCTCATGTTGGTCAGAAGGTTCCTTGAGAGGTCGCTCCCGCCAGGGGTTGTGCCAATCCTGTTCAAGAGCACGCGCGCCGTTGTCTTAATGCGCTCGTTCAAGCGTTTCTGCGCCTCCTGTCGCTCGCGTTGCGGGCTGACCGGGTAAGGTTCCGGCGCTCTGACCGTCCGCGTCGAGGCGCGCTTCGATTCCTTTGCCGCCGTGACGACCGCATCGGCGTCCAGACCCATCGCTTCCGCATTGCGGCGAAGCTCGTCGAAGATCATTTCGTCATCGGCATCAAGAAAGTCCTCTTCAATGAGGGAATCCAGCACCTCATTGTGGACCACCATGTCGGGCCGAATCTTCATCTGAGTTCGGCCTTCGGTCACTTCTCGGGGCGGCTCCGGCTCATCGCCTTTGATTAAACCCTCCAAGAATTGGTGGTCTTCTCTCTCGATCTCGCGGAAGTCGGTCAGGAGGGTGTCGAGGTTCATTCCAGAGTGGGTCACAATGTAGCCGTAGTTGTCGGGGTGGCGTGGATCATTCTGGACGACAACTCGCATGGCGCGGCCAACGAACTGAAGATAGGGGGCGAGGCTACGGAAGGGCCGGAAGATCGCGGCAACGCTTAATTGCGGATGGTCAAATCCCTCGCCGAGCATTTGGACCTGCACGATGACATCGATAAGGCCAGCCTTAAGCTTGCGAAGAACTTCGACGCGGTCCTCAGGGGCCATCTTGCTATGAATCGTCTCAGCCTCATATCCCCGCTCGGCGTAGAGAGACCTGATGGCCCTAGCGTGGTCGATCTGCATGGCTACGGCCACTATTTGATGCCTCGTTCCCGTCTGCCGGAGTTGCTCCAAGCGGTCGAGGCTTGCCGTAACGATGTCCACGTTACACGCCGACGAGAGTGCCACACCGCGGCTGAACCAATCCTCCTCCTTGAGCTGCAAGACCTCCCTGAGGGTATGGGTTTTCGTGTCGCCCTCGTATGTGAAGGTGAGTTCGGATGGGGCGACGTAGACAGCCTGGAGCCGCTTGATGTAACCCTTGACCATCGCCCGCTTGAATGAGTAGCGGTAGACGAGCTTCCCGGTGATCTCCCTGTCGTCCGCGCGGTAGGGGGTTGCTGTGAGCTTCACCACCTTGGCATCGGGAAACCTGTCAAAGACTTTTTCCCAGCTATTCGCCGCGCTGTGGTGGCCTTCGTCAACGAGAATGAGGTCGAAGAAGGAATCTTCGAAATTTGGAAGCCAGCGGTCAGCGCTGCTGGCGAGCTGCTGGATATTGGTCAAGACAATGTGCGACTTCTCGCAATCATGGATGTTCGCGTCCCTGCCGTCGAGAACTGCAACGTGAGGGCCGGCAAGCATCGTCTCGGGAGATAGAACGGAGCGCTTTCGCCAGAAACATCTGCGCCGGTCGGTGATATTGAGATCGGCGTACAGACTGTCCCGGATCGTGATGTTAGGGGAAATCACGAGTACGCGACCATGCGCGAGACCGAAGGGGAGGATCGCGATTAGGCCAGACTTACCGCATCCAACCGGCAGCTGGAGGATCGCGTCTTCGCCACTTGCCCCGAAGTGTTCGAGAATTGCCGCGTGGGCCTCGCGCTGGGGGTCACGGAGTTCGATGTTGTCATCAACTACGTACTCGACCGTCGTGAAGAAATCCTCGATCGACCGGCTTGCCCGCACCCACGCATCGAGGTCGTTACGGTGAAACTTCCAGGCCTTGCCGACCTTGTGACGCGGGACTTCGCCAGTTTGTGCCAGGTCGTAGAGCTTGCTCTTCCCAATACCTAGGTACTGGGTCGTCTCCTCAGTCGTCATCCAATCAGATCTATTCATTCCTCTTGCCGCTCCTTTACCGGCTTCTTACGATAATAGCATCAAATACTGCCAAATGGGATCATACGACGTCATTATCTATATTCAAGGCCGACTCGGCGCAACAGGGAATACCGCGAGCGGCGGCGAGGCGCCAGCCGGGAGGCGTGGTAGGTCAATCGGCCGAGCCGCCAGGCACACCCGGGCCCCATTGCGCCTCGCGGTCCCGGCGCAGGGCTGCGACTCGAGGCCGGCGGGCGCTGGACTGTGGCGCGGAGGGACGGAACCTGGGCGTGTCGCGGGCTGCCGTCCGGGGACTACGCGGTCGAGGTGGACCGCACGACCGCGCCCGGGCTGGCGTAGCACTGGGGCCACGCGGCGCTGGTCGCGCTGGAGCCCGGAGCCGAGCTCGCGAGCATCGTATTCGAGATCTCTCCAATCCGGTGACAGGAACCGATGACAAACTCCCCTCAAATGCGGTCCAAAGCCTACCAGACAGCCGTACTCGTCTGGCCACGATGGTCTGCGCCAACGCTAAGCCGGCCCGCTAGAAACGGCAATCCTGGATCGAGCGTCGGTATTCGGCAACCGCACTCTTGTTTCCACCTAGCCCAGCGCCCCAGTCCCCTCGACCCTTTTATCCGCTACTTGGGCAAATCGACGAGATTAAGGGCCCACGCTGTACCGCTGCCGAGTGCCATCCGAATCCGATTTCGATACTCCGAGGCGCTCGTGGTCTAAGAGAACGTCGATTCGAGTGCTCTTGCCGCCGTGGACTAGGCCGGTTGTGTGCAAAGTTATCTGGAGGCCATCATCAGGTGGGGCCGTCACAAGTGAGGGGCCGTCGTTTTGAGCCTGCATGCATCACTTGGTAGTATGATCTTGTTATACCCCGTAGGGAGCCTCTCCAGGCTCCCGCCTCAGCGAGTCATAAGGTGGTGGGAACGTATGCCTTTCCTGTGCAGTGAGCATTGACCATAGGGAGGACTAACCACCCATCCTACCCGTCGCGGGGCCTGAGCCGGTGGCTCCGCGACGGATCTCAAACCGGCACGGAAGAAAACAGTGATGTCAACTGAGCAGTTCGACCAATTGTCGGCCAGGATTACCGTCACGGAAATATTGGTCGCCCGATTGCTTAAGATCACCTACGGAGAAAACAGGGATGCCCTCATGAAGGCATTCGAAGTAGTCAAAGAACTGCTCGAGAAGCAGCCTGATCCCGACGACCCAAACCTAGATCCTTCTGAACGAGCGATCAGGAAGGGCGTTCAGTCCGGGCTGAACTCGTTCAAGGTCCGGCTGCATCAACAACTCTACCTCCGGGAGACCTCCCCTGATTGGACGGTTGACGATGTCATCGCCGACCTTAGTGCGTTCACCCACGAGCCGTTTGATGTTCAGTAGCCGACGCTAGGAAGGCTTTGGATGCCTCGCGCCAGCCATCGCTTCCAATCTCAAGCTGCATCGTCCACTTGGCCACAACTCATTGTTGTTGATACAGGTGTCCGCCCCCCGGGGGAGCAGAAATGAGAGGAACCCATGCCAATCACCCGCCACGGAAGCTATAAGGACAGAGGGACAACGACCTCGTGGATGCGGAATCTGAACCTTTCCTATAAGGTCCTCGATTCCTCCATGTGTCTGATCCCACTTCTAGTTACATCTCTCCCACCACTCACAACTACACCGAGGAACTTTCGAGGAAGGATCTGCGCAGAATGCTCAAGGCGCTGCTAGACGAAGCCATGGACGAGTCGGCGCTGGATCGTTGGCAGCCATTCGTGCTAGGCTGCGCTCACTGCGGGAGAGGCTGCGAGATGGTTGCCAGCCTTTCCTGCCTGGAAGGAATAGAGAAGTATGACTGCAAGAAACATTGCATCCACCGTGGGATACATCCTTGGGTTCATTCTCGGATTGGTCATTCTCGCATCCTTGGGGTATGCCTCATGGCTGCTATCTAAGGCGGTCTTGGCGGGATTCGCCGCAGCCGACAGCACCGTTCTAGCTGCGTTCATCACTGCTGGATTCGTCGTGGTGGGAGCCGCTTGGGCCAAGTACCTTGAGCACTCCAACTCCGTAAAGGCGCAGTTCAGGGAGAGCAAATCCGAGTTGTATAACGAAGTCTTGGAGGTTTTGGAAAACCTATCCGGCAACAACATGCCGCCAGAGGAGCTCGCAACGGCAATTAAGAAGTGGAAGCGCAAGACAATGTTTTGGGGCAGCCCGAAGGTTGTGCGAGCATTGCTGTCGCTGGGGAACACGGGCAAAATGGGAACTGATGTTGGTGACGTTGCAGCTAGAACGCAAATGTTAGGTACCCTTCTTCTTGCGATGAGAAAGGATGTTGGCCTGTCAAACCGAGGCATCTGCCCGAAGCGATACGGAAACCTCTCGAAGGGAACGATCCTAGCGGCATACCACATGATCAAGCACCCAGACTTGTTCCTCTCAACAGCACAGAGCACCCCGTCAATGTCCCAAGCGGAGTACAGCAAGTTGGAGCGGCTTGCGGGATTGGAACTGGAGTAGACGGGACACGCTATAGCCGCCTAGACATGTGAACTGTCGTTACCGGACATGCCTGCTGCTCCGGACGCCCTTGCCACGCCTGCCCCCGACGTCGAGCTCAGCCGAGCCGGGACCTGAAAGTCGGCCGGCAGGGTGATCCTGTACACGCGTTGATGGATGGCTAGGAGGGGGGATCGTGGCCAAGTACCTCGAGGGTCGCAACGAGGTTCCACTTAGGCACGTCCCGGAAACAATAGGTCACGTCCCGTTGCCAGCGAGCCTAGCCTAGCGCTCATGGGATATCCACGATCTCACAGAAATCCTGCTCCGAGAGAATCTTGATGCCCGCGCCGTTCTTGATCCGTTTGTCGGCATCGCGGTGCTTCCGGCCCTTGTCGTATCCGCGAAGGTGACTGGCGGTCTGAATGCCGACCACGAGCAGGTTTGTCTTCTGCGTGACATTGGACTCGACATTGCATCCGGCGGCCGCAGCAATCGAAGCGGCCTCACGTCGGGGCACTAGGCCACGCCTCGGTCACACTAGTAGCAGTCATGAAGAGCACACAACTCGATCTTGAGTTCCCAGGGAGTCCGAAGGCGGGAGATGTCCTTAAGCGCATCCGTGAGGAGAGTCGGGACGAATCTGAGAAGGGACGCTGGTTTGAGCAGTTGTTTATGCGAATCGCAGAGCAACAGAGAGATTTCGAGATCGACCAGATTTGGCGGTGGCCCGACTGGCCAGAGCGCGAGGAACTGACCGGACTTGATGGCCGAGACATCGGAATCGACCTCGTCGCACGGCGAACCTCAGGGGAGCGGATAGCAATCCAGTGCAAGTGCTATCCGGATGACCAAACGATTGGCAAGGCCGAGATCGACAAGTTCCTGGGCGGCTCTCAGCAGGAGATCTTCCGTCTACGCTGGATCGTGGCGACCTGCCGCTGGGGCCCAAACGCCGAACGGGCAATTCTAAATGCTCATCCGCCGGTTTCTCAGATCGACTTTCACCAATATCGCGGGGTCGAGATTGACGAACAAGGTGCAAAACGTCCGGTGCAGCAGCCTTGGCCTCTCCAAGCAGAAGCGATCGAGGACGTAGTCACCGGACTAAGCAACCACGACCGGGGGCGCCTCGTCATGGCGTGTGGCACAGGCAAGACCTTCACTTCCCTTCGAATTGCCGAGCAAGTCGTCAATGATGGAGGGCGAATTCTCTTCACGGCTCCAACTATCGCCTTGGTGTCCCAAGCGCGCCGAGAATGGCTCCGTCATACGACACGCGAACTCCAGTGCATCGTCGTGTGCTCCGATTCCACCGCAGGCGGGCGACTCGAGAATGAGGACATCAAGATTTCCGAACTCGAATGCCCGGTAATTGCGCAACCAGAAGAGATTGCCAGTTCGCTGGACGGCGAAACCGAAATTGAAAAGACGTGCGTGGTGTTCTGCACGTACCAGTCGCTTGGGAAAGTTACCGAAGCTCAAGCGAGCCACGGTCTGCCGGAATTCGACTTGGGTATTGCCGATGAGGCCCATCGCACGACCGGAGCCATCCGCAACGACCGGAACTCAAACGGTGGTCCGAGAGTCGACTTTCAGCGATTCCACGACGATCAGCGCCTGCATGCCCGCAAGCGCCTATACATGACCGCTACCCCACGGATCTACACCGAAGGGTCCAAACGAAACCTCGCAGAACGGGGCATCAACGTGATCGACATGGGTAACTTCCAGAACTACGGACCCGAACTTCACCGACTCCCGTTCTCCAAAGCGGTCGCGCACAAAATGCTTTCCGACTATCGAGTCATCGTGCTAGGCGTGAGCGGGTCGCAGGTAACGCCGAGCCTTCGGCGTCGACTCGAGAGCCTCAACACCGCAACCACGGGACGGAATGCCCCGACGATAAACGACATGACGCGAGTGCTGGGAGTGTCGCTTGCGTTGAATGGTGTCACGGAAGGAACGGACCTCGAGCGGCCCGCAAAGCTTCCCCGAACGATGGCGTTTGCGAATAGCATTGCACGGTCTACGTGGTATGCGAAAGCGTTGGTAGACCCTCAGGTCCTTCGGGCTACCACCAAACGCATGGAGTCGGGCCGAGCAATGAAGGTAACGGCCCGTCATTTGGATGCCTCAGCGAGTGCACTACAACGAAATCGGGAACTTCGCGAGCTTGCCCAAGCGGGAAGCAAAAACGAGTGTAGGGTGATTTGCAACGTCAAGCTCTTTACCGAAGGAGTGGATGTCCCCCAACTCGATTCGGTCGCATTCCTCGACCCGCGCGACAGTCAGGTCGATGTGGTGCAATCCGTCGGACGCGTTATGCGTAAAGCGCCTGGCAAGCGCTTCGGATACATCATCGTACCCGTGGTCGTTCAACCGGGGCAGGATGTCATTGCGGCCTTGGAGCAAGGCACTGAAGGCTATCACGCGGTGGGACGGGTCCTGCGCGCGCTGCAGGCCCATGACGGCCGCTTGGCAGAATCGCCTGCCACGTTCGTGAAGGTGTACGAGCAGACCAAGACCACCCCACCGGGCGGTTCCGGCAGCATGGACGACGATTATGTGCTCGGAAAACTTGACTTGAAGGAAGCCGAACAGGGGATTTTTGCGCGCGTAGCTGCAGCCTCAGGGCTAGGGAATCCAGGGCAGTTGGTGGCAGATGAAATCGCGGATGCGGTTTGGAACTCGAGCGCAGTCCTTCAAGAAGAAGGCTTGGAAGACGAGTTAGCCAATGCTCTCGAACTCGTACCGACAGATGATGGCGGCGCAAAGGGGATTTGCACCATCGCTGCGCTCATGCTCTGCAACGCCTGTCTGCTCCAGCGTCGCTTGCGCGATGAACCTGGTATGGAGACAATCATGCGCCTCGACAAGGTCGCGGGTGCGATCAATCCGAGGCAGATCCTAAAGATTGCTTGGGAATCGATCCTAGAAAAGGACTACGCGCCCGTCTTCAGACCGGCACTTGCCGTGCTCGCTGCTCTTCCTGACGGCGAGGCGGTCTATGGCAGCATTCGCTCCCTGACGGAGTGTGCAAATCGGGTCGCCGACTCTCTAAGTGAACTTGGCTACGACCACTCGGGCCCGCTCTATCACCGCATCTTGGGCTCGGCCAAGAGCGACGGAGCGTTCTACACCAACAACCTGTCGGCAGTCATGTTGGCATCCCTCGCTCTAGACAACGAATTCATCGATTGGGCGGATCAAGAGGCTGTCAGGCGTCTCCGGATTATGGATCCCTCGTGCGGGACGGGCACGCTACTAATGGCGGCGCTGCAGACCATTAAGCAGCGGGTCGCGTCACGCCAAGATGGTGAACTAGATGACGCGACGAGCAACGACCTGCATAGGCGCGTCGTAGAGGATGTTCTATGCGGGCTCGACATCAACCAGCACGGCGTGCAGCTTGCCGCCTGCAACATGACGCTAGGGGCTCCCACGGTCGACTACGGACGCATGAACCTTGTCACCATGCCCCACGGCCCGCAAGGAGACGGAACCGTAAGGGCAGGCTCGCTTGAGATCTTAGTCGCTCCGGAAGAGACCCAAGACCTGCTCTCGCTTTCTGTGGCGCATCGGTCGCTGGAGAAACTCGACGCAAATCAGGTCAACGAGAGCAAGGAAATCGGATTTCCACTACGCGGCCTCGATCTCGTCATGATGAACGCCCCATTCACTGCGAACGAAAACAGGAGCAGAAAGTACGGTGAGACAGGTCGGGCAGCGATGCAACGCCATGAGCTGGAAATCCAAAGACAAGTGCAGTTCCGGGGGACCATGGCGGCGGGAGTAGTCACATCCAACAGTATCAGAACGTTCTTCACTCCACTCGCCGACTTGTTGCTGAACGATGATCAAGGCACTCTCGCCATGGTCATCCCAACCACTGCATGTACAGGAACCAGTGGGACCGCTGAACGCAGGTTCCTTGCGACGAAGTTTCACGTCGAAACCGTTGTGACCAGCCACGACCCACGGCGGCCAAATTTCAGTGAGAATACTTCGATTCACGAATCACTACTCATCTGTAGGCGCCGCGCCAGCCGCAACTCGCAACGGACGACCCGCTTCGTCGCGCTACGCTCTATGCCCTCGACCCGCAACGACGCAATTGAGTGCGTCGAAGCAATCCAAGCCGGAGACACCAGCAAGTGGATCGAAATCTACGAGCAGCCTGGAGAACTTGTTCGAGCGGGGGACTGGCGCCCGTGTCAGTTCCTCGATCCAGAACTTGTTCGGGCGGCGATGAGGCTCGAAAGGCTGGAGGGCCTGATCAAGCTGGGAGATCGATACCAGTTAGGCCCGGCTGGCCAACGGATTCGTGATGCCTTCCGGCCCGTTTCTGAGGCCGAAAGTGTTAACGGCGAGCGGGTGTTCTGGGGCCGAGCAAGGGATTTGAGGACGTCAATGCAGGCGTCGCCGGAACAGTGCGTGACCGAAAAGAAGCCCAAGCTCGCCGCCCGCTATCGAGAGCAGGCAGGAAACCTGCTGCTCGCGGCGAAGTTCAGGACGGATTCGGGCAGATTACTCTCGATCATGAGCGAGGTGCCAGCGCTGGGCTCAATGTGGGTGCCTGTGCAGGCGCGATACGTTCCCCTCGACGAGGCAAAGGCACTTTGTGCTTGGCACAACAGCACCCTTGGCGCACTCGGATTCCTGATGCGGAGGAGCACATTGCTAACAAACCCATCGTTTTCGCAGGCCGAACTTGCCACGCTACTCGTCCCAGACTTCAAGTCGAAAGGTGCCGCTGTCTTGGTAAGGGCCTTCGAGAGCACAAAACTAGAGACGGTCCACCCATGGAAGTTCAACGACAACGAAGTCCGCGAATGTCTTGACCAAGCTGCGGCGAAGACCACCGGGATCGACATTCAAGAAATCCGCGATTGGAGATTAAGGATCAGCCATGAACCAACTATCTGCAGCCAGAGCGCTGCTGCAAGCGCTAGCGAGGTGCCCGACGACTGATGTGGTCGTACCGATACGCAAAAACACCACAACCCGGTAGCCCGAACGAATCCCGGTTCGTTCGTCGTAGATCCAAGACGACTAATTCGCGATGCGGCGTACGGTTCTGGCGGCGTCCGATTCAGACTGGCGACATCTGCCCCACTGTTATGACGGTGGTCCCCCGGCAGGTGGCGACCGCGGCCCCGGCAGCGCTGGCGAGCCTGTTCGCCGCGATCCACCGGGCGGCCCGAAAGGCGGGGCTGGGAGACCTCGGCCGCAAGGTCGAGCACCTCGACCGCGGGCTGCGCGGCGACGCGGCCGCGCACGACAGCGAGCTGGCCGCGGCCCTACAAAAGGATCGCGCCGCTCAGTGGGGCCCGGGCGGCAGGTCCTCTTGAGGCGCGGCCCCTAGCGCCCCCGGTCCGGGCCCTGACGCGTACCCTGCCATGCGAACGCCAGCTGGCCCCCGCTGGCCTCGCGCGCCGCGGGCGGAGGAGCAGCGACCGCAATCGCGGGCTCGCGTTCCGGAGT
>JAPOPA010000055.1 GCA_026713145.1 Chloroflexota bacterium | reverse complement strand
TGGGCTGGCACGATGATCGGGGCAACCTGCTGCGCTTTCTGGACGATCCGAACATTGAGCCGACCAACAACCGCGCTGAGCGAGCGCTTCGTGGAGCGGTGATAGCGCGGAAGGTATAGCACTGCTCGAAGAGCGGGGAGGGGGCCGAAGCGTTCTCGGCGTTCACCAGCGTAATCAGGACGTTGGAGCGAAATGGCGACGACCAATCCGTGTGGTGGATCAGCTCTGCGCTCTCTTCAGCGGCGCTCCGCTTCACTCCCCATCCCTCTGAACCTCGCCCCATCATCCGCTAATCAATTACTGAATGCGATTGTTACCACCATCCGTTCCGACTAGGGAAATCGAAGTGCTGGTTCTGGGTAATATTCTACGGACGGTCGAGCCAAGTTGCCTAACCTCGTCCCGAAGGCCCTCCAAGATGTGCATGTCTTGGCCGATCTGTATTTGGATCTGCGACTTGAGCACAGCATGGCTTGGAGTGTCTAGCATTGAAAACTCCGATTGTAGGGCACGATCAGCGGGAACCCGCTGCGGCAGCAGAGTCTCTCGTGCCTACGCCCAAGGCGTTGACGACTTCCCTAATACGATTCAGGCTTGCCGACGCATAATCCGTTGCCTCGTATCGTTGTATCTGCTGCTCCTTGAGCTTCAGCCGTTCCGCCAAGTCCTTCTGACTCAGACCCCGCGCAATACGCGCCTTGATGAGGGCAGTCGGCAACTCAGCGACTATATGCAGGTCTCGCAGTTCGAAGTTGCCAGCTTTCAGAGACTCATACTCTCGCAACTGACCTTCAAGGTCTTCCAGTTGGCTTCTGATCGCATCCTCCTGCGCCTTGGCGATGAGGGGATGTGCTCCTTCTGTAGACTGCCTGGAGCGCCCTCTAAGGCTGTCCAGGGTCTGCGAGAAACGATCTGCCTGATTCCTCGTGATGCGGTACTGTCTTTCGTTCTTGATCATGCGAGGCCTCCCAGGTCTATGGCGATGATTCCTTTGGGTCTCCCGGTCTCCTTATCCATCTGAAAGAACTCCAGAAAAGACATCCCATCTATGTCGGCGATGATTGAGGCGGGGAAGAACTCTCCCATGTACTTCGCCTTCTGTGCAGCCCTTCCTGCGTCGAAGGTCAAGAGCACCGGATCGAGGGCCGTCGGATCAACGCCAGCCTCTTCCCAACAGGCGTCGTAGTCGTTGGGGTGAGTCTTGCTCGTCACGAAGCTCCCGTTGAGATAGACGGTCTGGCAGCCCGCGCTCTTCAGGTTCTCTATCGCGGTCCTGAACCCTTCCATGAGGCGTTGTCTCCAAGGATTGCCCCCAAATCTGCCCTCCAACTCATCCCAGTCAGCCCAATGGACTCCTGGTGGCAGGAGTCCGGCTGCATTGAACTGGGATATCATATACACAACAATACTCTTGTGTGAGAGCAGTTGTCAATGAGCGTCAGGAATCACCTGCGCCCGTCAGCTGCATCCCTACGCAGCCTATCCATGTTTCGGCTCTACCCCCTCCCCGTCTGCAAGTATGTAGTTGTCACATAGCGGCTTTGCTCTATCTGTCGCAACCGGCCCCTGACACAAAGCGTTACTGTCTTGATCCTGTGGCGAGGCAGCCCCTTCCTGTTCCTGCTTGCCCAAAGCTCCATTCTGCAAACTTTCAGACCGCCCTAAACCCCCCGTGTCCAGCCCTTTGACATGCCGACGGGCTTCCTTCTCTCTACCAAGGGGTGCCCCACGATATAGTCCCTCCCAAGGGATAACGCTTGCTCTTCCAGACCCTCAGACTGGTCCATGGACGCCGGACATCCGGCGGCAACGGCTGGTAAGCCAGTCTGCAATCCCGCCGAGTCCTGTCAGGAGGAGCGGGATGAGAAGAGCCGATAGAAAGAAACCATCAACACACGTCCCTACGTCGCCAAAGCGACCGTCGGCGGCTTACACCGCCAAGCAGCGGGAGCAGATGCAGCGTGGGCTGCGCATCCTGGCCCGCATGATCGTCTGCGCCCACTTTCGGCGGGAGGCGTCCCGAGCCGCCTCCGATTCGACCAGCGCCGCCTTTGGGCAGAGAGGCCGGTAGCTGAGCCGGTCATGGAACCTTCGCCGTGTCCTTGATATCGACACGCCTTCTCGTCGCTCAACGCATCGTGTTCGCGGCCCCGGCCCTACCACAAATCCCGCCCCAAAACAATGTCTTGTAAGCCATTACGTTCTGCGAATTTGCCCCCCACAATGGAATGTTGCGGCAGGAATCAAGCTGGAGCATCCGATTGCAAGTCACAGATCGACGAGCACCTAAACTGAACGGCGCGACACAGGCTGGAGCGGACCTTGAGATGGCCATCCGCGCCTACGTGCGAACCTACGCCGTACTGCATGGCAGGCCCAAGGCGGCCGAGGTCCTCGGCGTCTCCCGCCACACCCTGTGGCGCTTCCTCCCTCGCGGCCACACGGGGCGGGGGGGAGCCC
>JAPOPA010000331.1 GCA_026713145.1 Chloroflexota bacterium | reverse complement strand
TAGACAGTCCGCAGGCAGTAACTGTCCAGAGTCGGTGAGGTATTCAGGAATTGTTTTCCTGCTGTCTTTCTGAGGAACGGAGCGAAAAAGAGTCTACAATCTCTCCCCCGCCGGGGGAGAGACACAGAGAGGGGTCTTCGTAATTCAACTCACGGAGACTGAACAGTTACCGAAGTTCACCTCACCCCACCACTTCCCGCCTGCCCGTAGTAAGATTCAACCTCCCATCGGCTCCTCGGCTTTCGTTCTAGATGGATGGTCGTTGGAGGGTCGCCACTTGACCGACGCGCGATTCCCACCCGCCCTCCACAAGTCCCCGATGTATACTGCATCGCATGACTCTTTTTGAGGACAACGCTCAGAGAGAACTCGACCGGCACGCGCCCTTGGCGGCGAGGATGCGCCCCCGCACGTTTGACGAGTTCGTCGGACAGGAGCACATCGTCGGCACCGATAGCGTCCTGCGGCGCAGCATCGAGTCCGACCGAATACCCTCGATGATTTTGTGGGGTCCCCCCGGCACCGGCAAGACGACCCTCGCCAACCTCATCGCAAACGTCACGCAAAGCCACTTCAGCTCGGTGAGCGCCGTCGGATCGGGAGTAGCCGATCTACGCGCCATCGTCAGGGACGCCAAGGACCGTCTCGGCATGGTTCGACGGCGCACTATCCTCTTCATCGACGAGATTCACCGCTTCAACAAGGCCCAGCAGGACGTGATTCTCCCGCACGTCGAAGACGGGACGGTCATCCTCATCGGCGCGACCACGGAGAATCCTTCCTTTGAGGTCAACTCTCCTCTCCTGTCGAGGTCTCGCGTGTTCGTGCTCAAGGCCCTGACGGCGGAGCAGATCGAGCAGATCATCTTCAAGGCGATCAGCGACTCCGAGACTGGCCTGGTCGAGCTTCGACCTCAGCTCGACGAGAACGCCATGGAAGCCCTCGTGCTCTTCTCCAACGGCGACGCGCGCATCGCACTGAATACGCTGGAGCTTGCGGTGCAGTCCACACGGCCCGATGAGAACGGGACTCGCAGGGTCTCGGCCCGGACCGTCGAAGACGCCGCCCAGAGACGGTCGCAGGTCTACGACAAGTCCGGCGACCAGCATTACGACACCATATCCGCCTTCATCAAGTCGTTGCGGGGTTCCGACCCCGACGCCTCGCTTTATTACCTCGCCCGCATGATCGACGCAGGAGAGGACCCCATGTTCATCGCACGGCGACTCGTCATCCTCGCGGCGGAGGATGTCGGGATGGCGGACCCACAGGCCCTCTCCGTCGCCGTCGCGGCCCAGCAGGCCGTCCACTTCATCGGGATGCCGGAAGGTCAGATTCCCCTCGCCGAGGCGACGGTCTACCTCGCCACCGCGCCGAAGAGCAACGCCTCGTATATGGCGCTGAACCGCGCGATGCACGACGTCGAAGCGTCAAGAAACGATCCCGTCCCGCTCCATCTCCGCAACGCGGTCACCGGCCTGATGAGGGGACTCGGCTATGGTGAGGGCTACAAGTACGCCCACGATTTCGAGGACAACTTTACTCCCACGGAGAATCTCCCCGAAAGCGTCCGCGGGCACCGCTACTACCGACCCGGCGACCAGGGCTACGAGATTGAGGTCCGCGAGCGCCTGCGCAAGTGGTGGGGCGAGCGGTCCGACCGGGATGCAGAGAGTCCTCGGCAATCACACGGAGAATAACTGAACGTCTACCGTAACTCCGTTCGCCCTGAGCTTGCCAATGGTCGCAGCTCGTGCTTAGCCGATTGACTCCCCCACCGTCGTCTCGATCACTTCCAGAGCATGGTCGATGTCGTCCGATGAGACGTCGTTGTGGGTCACGAGCCGCCAGAGGTTGTTGCCGCGGTCGCCGACCATGATTCCCCGCTCCGCCAGCTTCCCCGTGATACCCGCCGGCAGCTCGTCCGTGGTGGTTACGAAGACGAGGTTCGTGTGCACGTCGTCGTGGTCTATGTGAAACCCCGGAATGTTCGCAAGGCCACGCGCCAGCTTCTTCGCGTTGGCATGGTCGTCGGCGAGTCTCTCGATCATAGACTCCAGCGCGACGATGCCCGGCGCGGCGATGATGCCCGCCTGCCGCATCGCTCCACCAAGGACTTTGCGAACCTTGCGAGCCTTGTCGATAGTCTCATGGTCGCCGACGAGGAGCGAGCCTGCCGGACAGCCCAGTCCTTTTGACAGGCAGAACGTCACCGTGTCGGCGTCCTTGACCAGTTCCGCCGCCGGTGTTTCGAGCGCGACCGCCGCGTTGAAGAGCCGCGCGCCGTCGATGTGCAGGGGAATGTCGTAATCGTGCGCGACCTTGGCCACGGACGCGATCTCGTCCTGAGTCAGCGCCCGTCCGTTGCAGGAGTTGTGCGTGTTTTCGAGCGCGATGAGCCTCGTCGGTGAGTAGTGCTGGTCGGCAGGGTGAATGTTTGCTTCGACTTCGGCGGGGTCGAGAGTACCGTCCGGTTGGTTGGGTATCGGGTTGTAGGCCACTCCTCCAAGCGCCGATGCGCCGCCCGCCTCCGCCCGGTAGATATGCGACTTGTCTCCAATGATAATGTCTTCGCCCCTCTGGCAGAGCGCCAGGATGGGGACGAGGTTTCCCATCGTCCCGCTGCTCAGCAGCAGCCCCGCCTCCTTGCCGAGCATGTCCGCCGCGAGGGTCTCCAACCTGTTGACTGTGGGGTCCTCCCCCACCATGTCGTCGCCGTACTGGGAGGTCGCCATCGCCTCCCGCATGGCAGGGGTCGGCAGGGTCTTCGTATCGCTTCGCAGATCGACAATTTGCATGAGGGATTCCTTGATTGAATTCGCGGATAGAGTGATGTACGGGGGAGATTCTAGCCGAAGTCAGCCGTTCAGCGAAAGCCACCAACAGTACGACGAATTACTGTTTGTGATTGGCACTAATAGTGAGTTACACTACCATTGGGTTATGATTCTGAGCTACCGGAACAGGGACACCTAATCCGTTTCTGAACGGCGGCGCGTCAGAACGTTCCCCGAAGACATCCAGCGTCGGGCACAAAGAAAACTGATGATTCTGAACAGTGCCAAGAGTGTAGGTGACCTGAGAGTGGCGCCGGGCAACCGGTTGGAGCCTTTGTCTGGAGAACGAGAAGGCCAGCATAGCATTCGCATAAACGATCAATGGCGTATTTGTTTCATATGGAGTGATGGGAACGCCCATGAGGTCGAGATAGTTGACTACCATTGAAGGGTGAAGTTGCCATGAATGTCGAACTGTCCCGCAACCCAGAGAAGCTGCCACCCATTCACCCGGGAGAAATCCTTAACGAGGAGTTCCTCCTTCCACTGAACATCACCCAATACCGGCTGGCGAAAGAGATCGGGGTGGATGCCCGCCGGATTCATTCCATCGTTCGCGGTGAGCGGGCCATCACAGCGGAAACGGCCCTTCTGTTTTCGCGATTTTTCGACAACTCCGCCGAATTCTGGATGGGACTGCAGAGCCAATATGATTTGGAGGTCGCTGAAGACCGCCTCTCGCAAAGACTGAGCAGGGTGCCGGTCCACTCCGCCGGTTGATCTCGAGCCTCGCTGTTCCGTGCTTGTCATACAACGTACCGTCACCTACCATGGAACGTCGCTATGATGCGATATTCGGCCATAGGAATCTACAGCACGGGGAAGATTCTCCTCGACGGCGTCATCGCATCCCCCGGTGATGGCGGTGTACGAGTTCCGGCCGTTCTGATCTGCCACCCACATCCCATGCTAGGCGGCGACATGAGCAACCCGGTCGTGTCCGCCGTCGAGGTGGAAGCGAACGAACGCGGCTTGGCGAGCCTCCGCTTCGACTTCCGAGGAGTCGGCCGGAGCGAGGGTGATTTCTCGAACGGTGAGCAGGAATGGGACGACGTCAAGCACGCCTTGAACTTCCTCAAGGGGTTCCCCGGTGTGGACGCTTCGAAGATCGGCATAGTTGGGTACTCGTTTGGGGCGTCCGTGATGCTCCGGTCTCTCTCGAAACTGAAACCCGTGAAGGCGTTTGCCCTCGTAGCGCCCCCGCTCGGTTCCGTCGAAGCCTCAGGAGCCAGGAAAGACAAGCGGGCGAAGCTCTTCGTGGTAGGCCAGAAGGACAACGTCGTGCCTTCACTTAGACTGCAACGACAGTTGGACGATCTGCGTGGCCCCTTGCAGTTCTCCGAGATTCCAGACGCAGACCACCGGCTGAACGGGCACGAGCAAACGGTCGCCAAGCGGGTCGTCGATTTCATGGTGACCACCCTCCTGTCCTAACCACACTATCGGGGCCTTCGACCCCCAACCATCAGATGGAGGAATGATGTCTCAGGACAAAGCATTCAGAGTCGAGCGAGACTCCATGGGCGAGTTCATGGTGCCAGCGGATGCCTACTACGGCGCGCAAACGATGCGGGCGGTGGAGAACTTCCCCATAAGTGACCTCCGCTTTCCACGGTCCTTTATCAAGGCCATCGGGCAGGTCAAGCTGGCAGCGGCGCAAGTGAACTCCGATTTGGGACTGCTCGACAAGGACCTTGCCTACACCATCGGCGAGGCGGCGGCTGAGGTCGCGGACGGCGGGTACGACGATCAGTTCGTCGTCGATATCTTCCAGACGGGCTCCGGCACATCGACGAACATGAACGCGAATGAGGTGATTTCCAACCGCGCAATCGAGATGCTCGGAGGAGAGCGCGGCTCGCGAGACCCCGTCCATCCTAACGACCACGTGAACATCGGGCAGTCCTCGAATGATGTGATCCCCACGTCGATCCACGTCGCTGCCCTGAGTGCAATTAACGACAGTCTCCTCCCCGCAATGGCCCACCTCGAAACAGCGCTGAAGGACAAGGGTGAGGAGTTCATGCCGGTGGTCAAGACCGGTCGTACACATCTTCAGGACGCGACGCCCGTTCGCTTGGGTCAGGAGTTCGTCGGATACGCGGGACAGATCGAGCGAGGCATCGAGCGGCTGCAGGGCGCCGTCACGCACCTTTCGGAGCTCGCCATCGGCGGCACGGCGGTGGGCACGGGAGTCAACGTCCACCCGGAGTTCGCGGGCAGGGTGTGCGAGACGCTCACCAAGATGATCGGCGTACCCGTCCGCGAGACGACGAACCACTTCCAGGCGCAGAGTTCGCTCGATGCTATAGTCGAGACAAGCGGCGCCCTCAAGACGATAGCCGTCAGCCTCATGAAGATCGCAAACGACGTGCGATGGCTGGGTTCGGGGCCGCGCGCCGGGATCGGCGAGATCGACCTGCCCGCCGTTCAGCCCGGCAGTTCCATAATGCCCGGCAAGGTCAACCCCGTCATCCCGGAGTCCGTGTGCCAGGTCTCGGCCCAAGTCATCGGAAACGACACTGCCATCATGGTGGCGGGCCAGTCCGGCAACTTCGAGATAAACGTCATGATGCCGGTCGCCGCCCACAACCTGCTGGAGTCAATTGAGCTTTTGGCGACATCTTGTCGCAACTTCGCCGACCAGTGCATTTCCGGTCTGACGGCAACGAGCAAGGGCCCGGACATGGTGCAGAACGGCCTCGCCATCGTGACGACCCTTGTGCCCCACATCGGTTATGACGCCTCGGCCGCCATCGCCAAGGAAGCAGGGGAGACCGGTGAGGCGATAAAGCAGGTCGCTCTCCGTCGGACCGACCTCTCATCCGAGGAGCTTGACGACATCCTCGACGCGGGGTCAATGACCGAGCCGGGCCTCGGAAGCGGCGTGTCGCTGGGGTAGTTCCCCTAGTCTGTCCACATCGGTAAACTTCAATCGTCTCTATGTCGGCAGGCGAAACCGGTTCTTATGCTTCCCCCGTATTTGCTAGAATATCCTTACGGTCTGCAACATTTCAGGCCACCCGTTTGCGGAATCTCTATCAAAACCGAACAGATACCGAAAGTTCATGCCGCTTCCTCTTCTCGTCATTCCCCTAGCGGTCGCCGGTGGCTCGGCGGTGGTACAGGCCGTTGCCAAGCTGAAGAGTCACGCGCGACTCAATGCTCTGCGTGTCGAGCTGGAAGAACTGGAATCGCGTCACCGCGACAAAATGCGTCAGCAGTACGAACGGCAAATCGGACTCTGCCGTCAACTGGACTTGCCTGAGCCGGAGCTTCCGTCAGTCTTGGAGGAACCCCTAGCTGTGGAAGTTGCTGAACCGGAGCCGCCTCTATGGAGACGATATCTTAAGCGAAGGAACCGCACTCTGGCCGACGGCTCTCCCCACTCTCGGGCCAGTATCATCGGTCGCCACGGCGCAAGCTTCGCCGCCGGCGCCATATGGAGAGTCTGGTCGGCTGCAATCATGAATCTCCTTCGTCCGATAACCGCCTTTCTCCCCAGACTCGCCACGATCTTACCCCGTTTCGCCGCCTTCGGAGGCACCGGGGGCTCAATCGCGGCCTCCACCGGCCTGCGGTTTGCCCTGGGCGCGTTCAACATTGTCGGCATCATAGTAGGGCCTCTCCTCGCAGGCTGGGCCATCTTCCAGGAAATCAAGAATGTGAAAAGGGCGAAGAGCGAATTGGAAGAGACCAGAACTGAGCGCCAAGAAGAGCTGTATCGCTACGCCGCCCGCACCCGACAGCTGGAAAGGCAGCTAGCCGCCGCCACGCCGGTAGCCGACGTGGCTTCTTCCTAGGAGATTGTGAAGGAAGTTTCTTCGTCCGTGTGTGGTGAGCTTGCCGAACAATGGGCGGCTGCAGCACATCCCTCCTGAATGCAGCCAAATCTTGCCACGGCCCGTGTCCCTTGCCTCTGGATGAACGCCCTTGGCGTACGAACCGCGCTCGATCGGCAGACAGTCACTTCATCATGCGTGGTTCTCGTACGAGCTTGTCCAATTGACAGAATCCTGTCTATCTGATATCTCATACTCGTTCAATTGAATACGAGTATCGAAGAAACGAAGGGGGATTTCGATGGCAGGACTCAAGAAGCTGGCCGGAGCCTATCTGATAGTCGTCGCCGTAGTCGTAGCCGTGTTCTTCGTCATCAACACGGTCCTGGCGGAGTCCTTCGACTTCGACGTGCTGTCCGTGTGGTATGTCCTGGACGTGCTGATGCTAATCGGGCTCATCGTTGCCCTCATCTGCAATTTCGTCGCCAAGCGAGAGACGAAGGGGCCAGGCCCCACCGAGGCCGTCACTCGACAGTACCTCGAAGTCAACGTCCTCTTCTACGTAACTGTCGCTATCACCATCCTGTTCCTTCACAACTGGCTGGCGTTTCTGGCCCTCGGCTCGGACAGCTTGGAAGGCAACCATCAGGCATGGGTGATCTGGGCGGTCGTGGACACGCTGCTGCCGATTACGCTCGGTATTACCGGCTGTCACCTCTGGTGCGGGACTTCAGAGTCTTGAGGCTGTGCAGCGACCCGGAAAGCGATAGCCAACCGGCCTAGTAAAAGAAACCTCGCGCCTCAACAATAGCCCTGAGCTTGGCCTCGGCGACCTGAGCCGACGACACGGGATTGTCTGCGTACGTCGCGAACCCACAGTCCGGCGTCAGGAGAACGCGCTCCCGGCCAAACAGGTTGATTGCGCGGGATATACGCTGCCGTACTTCCTCCGTCGGCTCCACTTCTGCCGTCTTCGGATTCACAACCCCCACTCCGATCCGCCTGTCGTCGGGCAGGGCGCTGAGAACCTCAATGTCGCCTGCCCGCGGTGTGGCAAGCTCCAGGAAGAGCGTGCCAACTTCAACACGATTCAGCACGTCGACGAGCGGCCCGTATCCGCCGATGAGCGCGGCCGACTCGTCCGGCGTCCAGTTTCCCCTGCACACGTGCAGGCCGAGCCGCTCTTGGGGAAGACCATGCACGACCTCATTCAGTAGACCTACGGCGAAGTCGAGTTCCGGGCCCGGCTCCAATCTCTCGCTCAGAGCGCCGCACATGAAGGTGCGTTCCGCCCTCTCCCCTCCGAAGACAACCTCCGTGAGCACAGGCTCGTCGAACTGCACGAGTGCCGCCCCTGAGGACAGGAGGAAATGAGTCTCCTCACGTAGCACCCGGACGACATCTCTCGCAAGCTCGTCGCGAGTCTCGTACGGACGGTCGGTGAGGCAGTCGAGCCACATTGTACGAGTGAGCAGGTACGGCCCCGGCAGGGCGACCTTAACCGGCATGTCGGAGCAGGTGCGGGCGTACTCGATCTCGTGGACGGCCAGTGATCGGCTCCTCCCAAGTCTGCCGTAGACGACGGGATGCCGCACCTCACCCGCCGGCACATCGAGGGCGCGGAGCTCCCTCTGGAACTTGTCCGCGTCGTCCACCATCGCGGTCAGGTCGCTGAGGGGAATGAGCTGGCAGTTGTCCAGCAGCCCTCCGACGAAGCTGGCGTAGTTGTCCCTTCTCTGCTCCCCATCGGTAAGAACGTCCACACCCGCTCGGACCTGTGCGTCGATCGCAAGACGGACCGCGTCTTCCCCTGTCTCTCGAAACTCCTCGTCGCTCAGCCTGCCCTCCATCCAATCGTGCATCGCCCGCAGCATCCACCCGGGCCTCGGCCAGCTCCCGATGCCCATCACGGATAGCGGCGCGATCTCCGGTGTGGGGGCAGGGCGGGGTAGCGATTCGGGAATCGATGTCTCCACGCGAAGCGGCTGAACCCTGTGAGCGGGAGTCGCTCGGTCTCCGTTACGCACGGAGAATGGTCCTTTGCTCACGAGGAAACTGCTCCTGCCGCCGCTATTAGTCCAGGAGAATAGTTCATTGCCGGTCAACCTGCACCACGCGGGCAACTCGACCTCTACAGTCGAGTCGGTGGAGAGAATCTCCAGCAGCCCGCCCGGCTCCAGCGGGTCAATGTGCCTGCGGATCAGGAGTAATAGCCCGCCGCCGCAGTCGAGGTCGCCTCCGTCAAAGCTGCTGTCGGGCTCGTGGGCGTGCTGTTCGACGGGGTCCATCGGATACGTATCGAGTGGCCGTTATCGAAGCACGCCTAGTACGTGACGCATGGAGTGCCGTCGGAGAGAAACTCGACCAGTTTCGCGCCTCCCACCATCACGGACCCGTCGACCAGGTTGTTCTCGTCGAGTCCCCGTTTCTTGAAGCATGGTGCGCATACGTAGATCGTCCCTCCCCCCTCTGCGAAGACGTCCATAAGCTCCTTGAGCGGCATGAAGCCCTCCTCGTGGATGTCGTCGGTATAACCCTTCTGCGATACGCGGACGCCCTCCGTGCTCAGGAACACCATCGTCTCTTTCTCCGACCCGAGCGCGGCGTTGGCGACCACAAAAGCCACCGTAGCCTTGTCGGTATCGTCTTTGGCGCAGGTGAGACTTACGCAAAACTTTCCGGCCATGCTTTAGTCCTCTCCGATTCGAATTCTAATTGCTCCGCTGTTCAATCCAGTAGTCCGGGTGCTCGGCGCGGGCCAACTGCCGTCCGGTCAGCCTGCACCACGCAGGCAGGTCTTCAGGCGCCCCCAGGTCACGAGTTGTCAGTTTGAGCACGTCCCCGGGGCCGAAGTCCCGCATTCGCGTTCTCAGCAGGATGAGTATCTCCCCACAACCCATGTCGCCCGCGTCCCATTCGTCAACGACGTTGAGGTCATCCATTGCGCTGTACACCGGGGTGACCGGACGTTGGGTAAGGAGGTGACTTCACGCCTTTGCCGATAGAGTTGAATTTTGCTTCCCATCTCTGGGATGGCGGGAGGGAAGTCCGTCCCGAACAACGCGGGACATAGTATTTCGGTCTCCCGATATCCGTCAAGCGCCGCCACAGGGTCTCATATGCATTATCATAGCGGTCTCATTGTTTTGGTGATTCTTGTTCAACCGTCATGCTGGCGAAGGAACGTCACGCCGTACAACGATACGGGGCCGGTATCCAGGGAGGTGGGTTTCGGTGGTTACTTTTCCTTTGCCACCCCACTAGTACGGGTTCCATGTGATTTTGGTAGCTTGCTCAGAACACCCTCACCCTAGCCCTCTCCCACGATGGGAGAGGGGATAAAGCGCCACTCGATTCGACTGTCACATTCAGATTGAAACGGTACTAGTACCGTTTCTAGGTATATTTGACAAATATAAGAAATAGGTTAGTCTTGTGTATGATCCCATAAGGAGGACATACG